>NZ_AHOO02000001.1 GCF_000244755.1 Leptospira licerasiae serovar Varillal str. VAR 010
ATACGAAGTTATACGACACTAATAGCTTCCATAATTATTGAATTTCCATTTTATCATTTTTCTGTTTATAAATTAGGTGAGTTGGAGTTAAGCAAACTCATATTTTTTGGATATCTGGTTTGTATTCATTTAGTTTCTTATCTTATACTTGTTGGCTCTTTTTTCGCTTTTAGGTAGTTTGTTGGTTAAGTTAAATGCTTTGGGCAAGGAAGTAACGGCGGCTAACTGTCGGTTCTGACGCTGCGCTTCGAGATCGCTACGCGACTCTCGCTTGGGCTTACGCCACATTCCGCTTTTGTCACTCGTCTTGCAGGGCAAGCCTCGCGCCAAGTCCTTACGGACTCGCGAAACGTCGTCAAACCTTGGTCGTTAGGCGGACATCCGATAAATTTTCTCTCTTTTTATTTTGGGGTAAAATATTCTTTAGAAAGAGCCGTGCAAAATCTTTCGTATGTTGGCCCGCTCCTGAGATGTTCTGGTGCAGAGCTATGGAGTTTCATCTTGTTGATTAGATTGCAGTTTGTGGACTTTAACTGGTCCCGTAATCGGAGCGGAGATCTGGCATCTGAAAGTAGTATTTTACCGAAACGGCAATTTACTGAAGTATAAAAATGCAACTATTTGGAATGCACCGTATTTGGATCGGACGTCGGCCTAACTTACGGTGCCTCCGCGTCGCTCGGGGCTTGCTTCGCAACCCGCTCGCTTGGGCTTTGCCACATTCGCGTCCGTCACTTCGTTTGCATGCGCAAACTCGTGCCGTTGCGAACGTCGGAGCACCTTGGTCGTTAGGCGTAATCGAGAAAAAACATTGTAAAATAGATTTTGCTAATTTGCTTTAATATATTCTATGTCGATAAAAGATTATTTCTCAGATAAGATTGCTGCAATTTCAACTCCAAGCGAATCTAATCTTCTTTCCAATCTCTAATTTTACTCGATTTTCCGATAATTCTGCAGTTCTCTTTAAATTAGATTGCAAAGGGGATCATTTTCAAGTAAGTAGTTTCAGTTTTTTGCTGATACTAATATCTTTAAGCGCTTTCTGCCGGACTTAAAAAAATCATACCAAAGTTTATCTGGAATTGCTAAGATTGAAACATCATATGAGGATGATGTTCTAAAAATCAAATTCAAAGACAATGGTCATATTGATATTCTGTGTAATGTATTTATTCATGATGAATATTCTCAGGTCGTAAATATTGGGTTTGAATTAGATCAATCGTATTTGCCATCATTTATTGAATCATTAGAAAAGATTTACGAGGAACTATTTCCATAAGTTCTCGACTACGCCTAACTTTCGGTGCTTCCGCAGCGCTTCGAGCTTGCTTCGCAACTCTCGCTTGGCCTTCGGCACATTTCGCTTTGTCACTCGCCTTGCAGAGCAAGTCTCGTGCCAAGTGCTTACGCACTCGCGAAACGTCGGAACACCTTGGTCGTTATACGCAAGACGCCCAAATATTGCATTTTATAGAAGAATTCATTTGACTTATATACAAAGATTGTATATACTAAAGAAATGAACCAGACTGTTAATATTTCCTTTGAAAAGGGGCTTTTAAAAGAAATAGATAAAATTGCCAAAAGAGAACATAGATCAAGGTCAGAATTGATTCGTGAAGCGGCGAGAGCCTATATAGAAAAGAAATTTAAATGGGAAAAATTTTCGAAATTGGCTCAGCAATTTCTAAGACAGCAAATATTACTGAGGAATCCATTATAGATGAGATAAAACTAATTAGGAAGCAGAAGAAAACTCCCTGATGCTTAAAGTTCTTATAGATACCAATGTTTACATATCAGCAATTCTATTTGGTGGCAAACCTAAAGTTATTTTAGAAGAGCTAATATCGGGTAAGATAATTGGCTACATTTCTGATTCCATCTTAAAAGAAATTGAAGAGACATTAAAAAAGCCAAAATTTAAGTTAAGTGAAGAATTTATCTCAATAGTTTTATCTGAAATTGAATCACTCACAGAGAAAATAGTAAATATATCTCTAAAAGACTATGCGGGTCTTCGAGACAGAGATGATTATCACATACTTGAGAGTGCGATTTCAGCAAAGGTCGATTATTTAATTACTGGCGATCAAGATTTACTGGTTTTAAAGAATTTGAAATCTCTCAAGATTATTTCTCCTGAACAATATTTAAGTTTGGATAGTAGTGGGGCGTCCAGCGTATAACTAACAGCTCTGGCGCAGCGCTTCGGGATTGCTTTCGCAACCCTCGCTTGGGCTTCGCCACATTCCGCTTTGTCACTCGTCTTGCAGTGGCAAGCCTCGTGCCAAGTCCTTCGGACTCGCGGAACGTCGCCAAGCGTTGGTCGTTAGCTGCAATTGCCGTATAATGTTGTCGTGAACACATAAGAATGTATGTTCTTATTTGATGAGAGATAATAAGAAATATGAAAAGAATAAGTCCTCAAGAAAAGAAAGAACTTTCATACAAGAAGGACTCGATGTCTCCAACTGAAAGTGCTAAACAATATCGGAAAGGATGGAGGAAGAAAAAGATTACAGAACAGCGCTCTGAACGAAGAAAAGCTAAGCAAACTATTTCCGAATCCATTCATGAAAGGTTTTTGAATGTTCAAGAATTGGATTTTCATTTTATTCTCAGAAAAAGGATGGAAAAATGGGAATCGATGAATTTGCGCGAATGGATTCGTTATAAAGCCGATAAGAGGATTGTTTTTACAGCTAGAAATTTTTTTAAAACTAGCTACAATAAAGAAGAACATGAATCATCGTTCTCTAACTTTTTGGAGAATCTATTTGCAGATAATATCGATAATCCGAAAGAAATTGCAGCTCTTTTGAAAAGTAGCATCGTAGGAGACTTGAGTCCGAAAGGAAAAAATAGTTTTGAGCGCTTTTTCTTGAGACAACGGCATATTTGGTTATCAAAATATTTCGAAGACAATCAAGTAATGAGGGAAAGATTGAAAAATTGGATCGAAAAAATTGTGGGTTCTGGTTGAAGAGATTATATATAGGTTCTTGCAACGACGGCAACTGCAGCTAACTTTCGGTGCTTCCGCTCCGCTTCGAGATCGCTAACGCGACTCTCGCTCGGGCTTCGCCACATTCGCGTCCGTCACTGCACTTGCTTGCGCAAGTTCGCGCCGTTGCGAACGTCGGAACACCTTGGTCGTTAGGCGGACATTCCGGAAAGATATTATTTGATAATGAAAAAACTTTTAGCTCTAATAATTCTAACAGCTTCATTTTCTTTATCATCTAAAGAAATTACTTCTGTAACTGTGAAGAAAAGTGAAAGGAAGCTTGTAGTAACTCAAAATGGTGTAAATATTCTGGAATTGAAGATTTCACTTGGATTTAATCCTGATGGGAATAAGTTGCAAGAAGGTGATGGTAAAACACCTGAAGGCGAATATAAACTAGATTATCTAATAAATGATTGGGAATACTATAAAGCTTTTCATATTTCTTATCCAAAGGTTGATCAGATAAAAAAGGCAAAGGAAAATGGAGTAAACCCCGGTGGCGGAATCCTAATTCATGGAATGCAGACAAAATGGAATTGGATAGGGAAATTACATACATTTTGGGACTGGACTCATGGCTGTATTGCAGTTACTAATGAACAAATGGATAAGTTGATAGAAATAGTTCCGGTTGGTTCAAAAATCATAATTGAACCATGATCAATTTAAATATTTGTTGTTCGATCCGGAACGTCGCCTAACTGTCGGTGCCTCCGCTCCGCTCAAGGCTGCTTCCGCACCTCTCGCTCGGGCTATGCCACATTCGCGTCCGTCACTTCGTTTGCATGAGCAAACTCGTGCCGTTGCGAACGTCGGAGCACCTCGGTCGTTAAGCGAAACGGCCAATAAAATTTTTCAACTAAGATTATGAGTTTTTCTCCAAATAAACAATATAAATATGAACTAATATATGAAGGAGAAGTTAGGTTTGGACCACCTTACTACTCCTTGAAGTTAAATAATAAGTCAGTAAAAAACAGAACTTTTGGTGAAGAAGCAAGATGGTCAAATGATTCCCGATACTTGGCTATACAAGAATGGCTAACTATTGATTACGTAGAAGGCCCAATTACTCGAGTAATGTTATTCGATATGCAAACGAGAAAATATATTACTTTCAAAGAATTGGATAAAGGATTTGTAGAAGAATTTAAATTTGTAAATAATCAATTGATTTACATTAATCATTACTATGGGATTAAGACGATTGAAGAAGTAAAACTCGAACTAAGCTCTATTAATAAGTGGTATTCAATGAAACTATTATGGGCCGCATCGCTTAACTATCGGCTCTGGCGCTTCGCTTCGAGCTTGCTTCGCAACTCTCGCTCGGGCTAAAGCCACATTCCGCTTTGTCACTCGTCTTGCATGGCAAGTCTCGCGCCAAGTCCTTCGGACTCGCGGAACGTCGCCAAGCCTTGGTCGTTAGACGATAGGCCAAAAGAAAATAGCTGTATGAGAGGAATTGTGATTGGAGCAGGCGCAAGCTTTTCGGAATCCTTGGCAGTACATGCTCCAAGCGAATTTCAAATGCCACTGATAAAGAATTTTGCTCGTCAAACTTGGTTTGATTGGGATCCGGGCATATATTTGCATTTGTATCTTTCGAGTATAAATATAGATGTTACTAATACAACTGAAATGAATAAGCAATTCTTTGAACTTGAAGCCAAAGGAGATACAAATATTGAAAAATTTTTTGAATTTGCATGGAATAATCGTAATCATCCTCTAATACTTCAACAAAGTTCGTTTCCCGGCATCAAGATTGATATTTCACCATGGGAAAACATGTTATATCATAGTTTTGGAAAACCGCTCCATTTCTTAATGCTGCAAGCATTCCATAAGAATGAAATAGGCTTTGTGAGATTTACTGAATCTGAAAAAGTAATTAAAAAGATAAATGGTAATGATTTAATTCTAAATTTAAACTACGATACTATTTTTGAAATTGCGCTTCAACAAAATTCGCGTTCTTTTAAGTATGAATATATTTCTCCTAACGCAAACACAATTACTGTTTTTAAACCTCATGGGTCATTAAACATGATAGTTTCAAAAGATGGTCGCTTTGCATTTAGCCAACCTGAAGCAGCTGGAGCTTCCATTGAAGGATGGACATGTTTTATTGGTTTAATTCCTCCTAGACTAAATAAAAAATACTCTCAGCATCCGATTTCCGAGCAAATAATTGAAAATCTGAAAAGTCATCCAAAACCAAATATTCTTACTTTTTGGGGAGTTGGTATTACTGAGAGCGACATTGATTTAAACGAGATTTATACAGATTGGTCGATAAGTGCTGATACTATTGAAGTTATAAATCCTGATAAGCAGGTCTCAGACAAGGTGTCTCATTTATTAAGTAAAAAAGTGGATTGGTATCCCTCTATTGATGAATGGGTTAAAGTGTAAGTTTTGGCCCATCGTCTAACTAACAGCTCTGGCGCAGCGCTTCGGGATTGCTATCGCAACCCTCGCTTGGGCTTTGCCACATTCCGCTTTGTCACTCGAATTGCAGAGCAATTCTCTTGCCAAGTCCTTACGGACTCGCGGAACGTCGCCAAGCGTTGGACGTTATGCGCAATGTGCGAGGAAATATTATTCTAAAATGAAGTTTGGCGAACAGAATACTCAACGCGAAGAATCAAAATCTAACCGTCTAGAATGGCGGAAATATTCTGTAGTTGTACTTTTCCTAATCTTCATGTTATATCTTTCATGGATTGAGATTGAACAAGCGCCGAAGAACAGAAGTTTACTTCAAGCCGAATTTGATTTGATACGTCCTTTGCCCTCTGCTGTTCTCGTTGAATCCTCAGCTATAGTTAAAAGTGGGCATGGTACTGTTGGAAGTACATATAGGACATCAGACTCGGTCTCAGATATTTTTGCATATTATTCTAACGAGTTACAAATGCGAGGGTGGCAGTATTACGGAGAAAGAGCAATTAAAGACTGGGGTCGTGACTTTGGCGGTAAAATCCTAGAATTTTGTAAGGGGCAGTATATGACTAGTATTCAATATGCAGGTAAACATGCTTCATACGGCTGGACGTTTGGAGTAGATGTTTCTTTCGGCTCAAATCATTGTAAATAATTTGCTTTTGTTTACACACTGCGCATAACTGTCGGTGCTTCCGCTCCGCTCGTGGATCGCTACGCGACCACTCACTCGGGCTTCGCCACATTTTGCATTGTCACTGCGCTTGCATGGCAAGCTCGTTCCAACGCAAAACGTCGGAACACCTTGGTCGTTAGGCGAACATCCGATAAATTCTTTCTTTTTTATTTTAGGGTTAAATATTCTTTAGAAAGAGCCGTGCAAAATTTTCCGTATGTTAGCCCGCTCCTGAGATGTTCTGGTGCCGAGCTTTGGAATTCAATTTTGCTGATTAAATTACAGTTTGGGGACTCTAACTGGTCCCGTATTCGGAGCGGAGATCTGGCATCTGAAAGTAGTATTTTACCGAAGCGGCAATTTACTGAAGTACAAAAATACAAATATTTTGAATGCACCGTATTTGGATCGGACGTCGGCCTAACTTTCGGTGCTTCCGCAGCGCTGCGGGCTCGCTTCGCGACCCTTGCTTGGCCTTCGGCACATTTCGCTTTGTCACTCGCCTTGCAGAGCAAGTCTCGCGCCAAGTCCTTCGGACTCGCGAAACGTCGGAACACCTTGGTCGTTAGACGCAAGGCCCTAAATACTTTCGATGTACGAGATTTATAGTGATGAAACTGGTCATAACCGTTTTCGGGGGATTGGTTCAATTAGTGGTCATAGAGATAATATTTCTGAACTTCGAATAGAATTATCTAAAATATTAAAAACTCATGATGTTACGAGTATTGAATGGAAGGATCTTACAGGGGATAGTAAAAGAGAAAAAGCTGCGATTGCTATGCTGAAGAGGCTTATTGGTGCTGCTAGCCAATTGAAAATTCGGATTGATATTTTGTTATGGGACTGTTTCGACGAAAGACATTCTTTCGCTGGCGTTGATCACAAAAAGAATCTTGAATTTATGTATTACAAACTTTTACGATGGGTGAAGCAACAATGGATTCACTCTGGAGAAGACTGGTGCTTCTATCCGGATGAACACACAGGAGTCGATTGGTCGAGCGTTATCGAGATAATAGAAAATACGAATTTGCACAAAGGAAAAACATTACACCCAGATTTATTTACCTTAATTCCAGCAAGACGTTACATCAAAATACACGACCATGCGCAAAAGGTTTCGGAAAAAGAGCCCATAATACAAGCCATCGATTTGCTTTCAGGACTTCATAGATTCAGCAAGGAAAAAGGGGAGTTGATCTATAAAGAAGTTTTTGAAAATAAAGATCAGCCTTCATTATTTGGAACTCCAGCGCCTGTAGAAAAAATTTCTCGAGGTGATAAAAGTAAGATACTTATATTTAAAGAGGTTTATAGCACTTGCTCAGATAAACGAATGTCCTTATCCTTTCGAGGAAAAAGATATCTATGGTCTCGTAATAAGGAGAAGCATGTAAACTTTTGGTTATATGAGTCTGCTGGTGAGTTTGATAAAGCTCCTAAAAAGGGTGGGCCCAGCGTCTAACTATCGGTGCTTCCGCAGCGCTGCGGGATCGCTTCGCGCCCCTTGCTTGGGCTGCGCCACATTTTGCTTTGTCACTCGCCTTGCAAGGCAAGTCTCGTGCCAAGTGCTTACGCACTCGCAAAACGTCGGAACACCTTGGTCGTTAGTCGCCATATTTTGAAAATGCAATTTATTAAAGAAATTCTCGAAAGCCCAGAGTTTGGAGAAAAGTATCCTGAGCTTGTCTACCATAAAGAAGCAGTTATTGCAGCAATTTCCGGTGTATTTGAGTATATTGGTGATCGGAAAGAGGCTGTAAGAGAACGGTTTTTATTAAAGCCATATGATTTTCTCTGGGAGATTCATGTTTTACAGATTTTACTCAAGCAAGGGAAACGATTAGTTAAATCCGAAACTAAAGGTCCTGATATTATTATACAAGAAGATACAAATAGAATAGTAATTGAATGTGTTAGTCCGGCAGATTGGAACCCAAAACCCCGGGGACCAGGATTTTCTTACACGTTTCATGAAAAAGAAAAAATTTATAGATATTCAAGCAGTATCAAAGATAAGATAGATAAAATACTAACTTATAAAGAAAAAGAAATAATCTTAGATTCGGATATTAGCATAATTGCAGTAAGTGGAGGTATGCAAGATTTTGGTGGAGTTTTTGTGCATTTACCGGATATATTTAAAGCAGTTTATCCTTATGGTCAGCATATTTATTCAATTCCCCTAAGTTCGCCTGAAGAATCAACAGTTGAATTCGAGAACAGGGGAAATGTGAAACATCCGAGTGGTTCAGGTGCTGAACTTGTAACCGATTACTTTTGCCGAGACGAATTTGCAATTATATCTGGAATTCTTTTTAATCCCTTAAATATTCTTAGCGATTCAGAATTTGATGGAAACGGATTTCATTACGTTCACAATCGACAAGCTACGAATCCTCTATCAACTGGATATTTAAAACGAGTTAAAGAATATATAGGTGAATGTCCAAAATACGGCGACTAACTAACGGTTCTGACGCTGCGCTTCGGGATTGCTTCGCAACCCTCGCTTGGCCTTCGGCACATTCCGCTTTGTCACTCGTCTTGCAAAGCAAGCCTCGCGCCAAGTGCTTCGCACGTGCGGAACGTCGTCAAACCTTGGTCGTTAGACGCCATTGCTTAGAAAAATATTGAATACAAATAAATGGTCATTTTCGTAAATGGTCATTACATGAAAAAGTTCAGTTTCGGTATTGTCGTATCATCTATCGGCGTAGTAGCATCTATTGTCACCATATATGCATTTGTTGTGGCAAAATCTGAGAATATTGAACTAGAAATTGTATTTAATAGCTTTGATCGGTTAACGGATCTTCCTGGCGTAAGAGAGCCGGATTTATCAAGCGTATATTATTTCAAAAAACAACCAGTCAAAAACTTATGGAAAGTGACTATAGCTTTTAACAATGTAAAAGATAAAACTATTATCGGTGATGGGCTACAGAAGAACATTATCAGGGAAAATCTTGATTTTACTTTACCAAAAACTTATAAACTATTGCGTTCTGATAAAGTATATTCAGATATTGAGCACCAATTATATACTTCAAATCATGGTGTAGCGCTTCATTTTAATCAATGGAGAAAGGGTGAGAAAGTAATATATAATCTGTACATAGAAACCCCGACCGGAGAGATCGATAAACTATTTTTGAAGGAAAAGGTAAATAGGCAAATTATTGACGGTGAAGTAACATTTAAAATTCAAATTAACGGGCTACGGAAGCGCTACATTACTGAAAATTTGCCGTCTTTTCTAAGAAAAATCGGATATATATTCGTACTATTGGTGATGTTTGCACTTACTGTCTTTCTTGGTATATCTCTTGTTCTTATTTTTCCCTCTTTTCAGAAGAGAAGACTTTGGAGAAAAGCAAACAATTTGAAGTATTCACATTTTATTTCAGACGTTTTTAAAGAAAATGAAATATTAAAAGAGCGCTATCTAAAGTCGCCAAATGAATTGCCTACTAAACTTTGGGGACGGTTTGAAGGCGATAAGTATCCCAAAATGTTTATGGAAGTGAACAACGATACATTTTTGGAAATTGTAATATTATTTACCATTATTTTCGCTTTCGAAAGCGCATCTGTAATTGTGTTCATTGATTTAGTTCAAAATTTTATATATATGTGGTAATTCTTCGCAACGGCGTCTAACTTTCGGTGCCTCCGCTCCGTTCGTGGATCGCTAACGCGACCACTCACTCGGGCTTCGCCACATTTACTTCCGTCACTACGCTTGCTTATGCAAGCTCGTGCCGTCGTAAACGTCGGAGCACCTTGGTCGTTAGACGACAGTCTCAAAAAATATGCCTTCGAAAATTAAAATAAACAACGATTTATGGTTATCTACAAAGAACAACAAAGTTGTTTTAGGAAGTAAGCGCTTTCCACGTGGTGTACATTTAACTTTTAATTACGGGGGAAAGTCTGGAATATTTGATCTTCATTTTAAAAATGAAAAGAAAGAAATTTATGCCTCTATCGCCTGCTTTGATGGAAAAATCGCAGACGAAATCTTAACAATATTAGCTTATAAAGTTAGAGAGTTCTTTTTAACTCAATTTAAAGAAATTAGTCTGAGCGAATTTAGAAGTAAATATAGATATTTTATTGAAGATGATCACGATTTTGAACTTACTGATAAAGAAAAAGTGGATCTTGAAAAAATTTTTGAAATTCAAAAAAGCAAAAAGGAAATAAGATTTAATATTC
This sequence comes from Leptospira licerasiae serovar Varillal str. VAR 010, assembly GCF_000244755.1. Taxonomy (NCBI): domain Bacteria; kingdom Pseudomonadati; phylum Spirochaetota; class Leptospiria; order Leptospirales; family Leptospiraceae; genus Leptospira; species Leptospira licerasiae. The sequence goes on from NZ_AHOO02000001.1 coordinate 10,368, forward strand.
CAAAGCGATTTGAACGATCTAAATTAATGAAGTTAAGAGAATTGTTGTATTCCCGCATTAAAAAAACTAAAAGACAGAATATCTTAGCAAAATCACAAGGGCGGGTGATTGATAAATTTGGCAATTTGTCAATCTTTATGATATCTGATGGAAAAGTGCTAGTTGGAAAAGAGAGTATCTTTGAAAACGAAGATCGATTATTAAATGCAATTCTTGGGATAGACTTGTTAACTGAACTAAAGAAAAAATTTATAGAGTGCTTATCCCACGTTTCTAATGATGAAGCAAATGGAAATTTATTCGATCCAGTTCAAATTGTAATTAGATCGGACTAAGACTTGAGACCGTCGTCTAACTGTCGGTTCTGACGCGGCGCTTCAAGATCGCTGCGCGACTCTCGCTTGGCCTTCGGCACATTCCGCTTTGTCACTCGTCTTGCAGTGGCAAGCCTCGCGCCAAGTCCTTCGGACGCGCGGAACGTCGTCAAACCTTGGTCGTTATACGAAAGCTCGCTAAATATAATTTTGAATAAAAATATTTAATACTCAAGACGAGAATTGAGTCATTCTTTAAGATAGCATATAATAGAAATATGCAGAAAAATGAATTAAATCTCGATAAGCTTCCTACATTTTTACGCGATGTGAATCTTTTATTTCTAAAAAGATGTAATCTAAAAATCGAGAGTTATCAGTTGGAAAAGGAAAGTTCGGACTACAATGCTGCTTCCCTTAAGCTAAGAGAAAAACAAATAATTTTCCGATCTGCAAAGATAACTCCAAAGAAAAATGGTTTGTTCGTAACTTTATGGAGAAGAAATAAAAATGGCATTACGATTCCTTTCCATGAAAGAGATCAATTTGACATTGTTATAATTGAGGTACGAAATCTTCGAAGAATTGGCCATTTTGTTTTTCGAAAAGATATTCTGATAAAGAATGGGATTATATCCTCTAAGAAAGTAGGTAAGAGAGGGTTTAGGATCTATCCTCCATGGGAAATACCATCGAGTAAACAGGCAGCAGTTTCGCAAAATTGGCAATTAGAACATTTCTTTGAAGAAAAAAAGGAAAATGTTGATGATAGCTTGAATCTTGAGAGAATAATTAATTTTGATTCTTCAAAGTGAAAATTTAAATATGATCAATTCTAAATTATTCAAGCGAGCCTTCGTCTAACTAACAGCTTGCCGCAGCGCTTCGGGCTTGCTTCGCAACCCTCGCTTGGCCTTCGGCACATTGGCTTCTGTCACTCGCCTTGCAGGGCAAGTCTCGTGCCAGTCTCTAACGCCTCCTTCGGAGGCTCAGAGTCGCCAACGTCGGCAAGCGTTGGACGTTAGGCGTAATGCTGATGGAATTGCGTAAATATTTTAAACTTTTTCATTAGAAGGTAAAAGCGTGACTGAAAATAAAGGAATTCTTGTATCGGTTTCACAATTATTTCAAAGTATTAGAGATATTTTTCCCGAGATTCGGCTTCGGCATTTTGCATATACATTCGTCTTTCTATTTTTGTTGTTAATAGTGGGGCTATTTATCTTCGAAAGTATTTCTGGTTATTTTTATTTTAATCGTGTAGAAAATAGAGTTAATAGCCTCAAGGAATTAGCTAGCATTGATATCAATCGATTAAAGGCTGACCCTGAACTTGATAAACTATATAAACAAACCGTAATAGAATTGAAAATCTATCAAATTCGCTCAATTTCAAGTATTCCTTTTGAGATTCAATCTTCTCTTTTTGGAGATCAAAATTTGTGGACCCAAATACTCAAATTCATAACAGGAGGTTTTCTTTGGTTCTTAATATTGCTAGTCCCATTGTTTAATGAAGAAGAAAAAAATCGCATCGGAGGGGTTATTGTCATGGGTTGTATTGGTATTATTTTTGGTTTTATCGGTATCTTAATTCCTTCAATTTCTCCTTGGGTTAACTATATTGGTTATCCTTTTGCGCAGCTGACAATTATTTTGATTATGATTGGAACAGCTATTTTTTTCAGTAAAAAGAATTAATATATAGTTATATCTCAGCACTACGCCTAACTATCGGTGCTTCCGCTCCGCTCGGAGATCGCTAACGCGACTCACTCGCTCGGGCTACGCCACATTTCGCTTTGTCACTCGTCTTGCAGGGCAAGTCTCGCGCCAAGTGCTTACGCACTCGCGAAACGTCGGAACACCTTGGTCGTTAGTCGACATCGACAAAAAATGCATAAAAAAATGATTTCTCTATATTTTCGATTATTTCAGCCTATCTTTAGAGCAAGGAATATATGACATCTCAAAACAAGTTACAAATTTCAGTTATTTTATTTTTTACTGTCTTTTCATTTGAATTATTTTCGATTGATATAAAGGATCTTAGTATAACTCTTTCAGAAGAAAAGACAATAATTTCAGATTGGGAAATACCCGGCAAAGTTTCTATTAAAGAATTTGTAGATAGGATAGGTGAGTCAGACAGAAAGTTAGATGAAGAAAGTAAGATTATATATATTTGGGATAAGTTTGGATTATCTGTCCAGGCCAACAAAAAAAGTCAGCTAGTAGATCAATTATCTGTTTTTGGAGTTGCCGGTTCGAAAGAAAATGAACCTAAAAGTAAATATTCTGGAAAGTTACTTTTCCAAAGTCAAAATCCAGATTCTAATACATTGACTAGTAGGGGCATATTCTGTATGTTAACTATAGGTAAACGTAAACTGTTTGGCCTTTGTAACGCAAAAAGTCAAAATCTTGAAAAGCTAATGATCAGCTTTGAATAAAGATTCTGAAGTAATCAACAGTCTCCTTGCTATTTAATCGACGTCGACTAACTTTCGGTGCTTCCGCGGCGCTTCGGGATCGCTTGCGCGACCCTTGCTTGGGCTTCGCCACATTCGCGTCCGTCACTTCGTTTGCTAATGCAAACTCGTGCCGTTGCGAACGTCGGAGCACCTCGGTCGTTATACGCAATGCCCGTGCATCTGTCTTTATTCAAGGGAAACGAAATTTCTGCAAATTGATAGAATTTTTAATTGACCCAGGTATAACTCGAGTTATACCTATTTTATGAAGACTGCTGTCTCAATTCCTGATGATTTATTTAAAACAGCGGAAAAAACCGCCAAAAGGCTGGGGATTCCTCGAAGCCAACTTTTTGCAAAGGCATTAGAAGAGTTTATTCAATTACATAGTAAAGAATCAGTGACCGAAAGATTAAATAAAATTTATACAAATAGAAAAGATAGCTCGAAAGACAGTATCAATAATCTATCTGTTGAATCACTGCGCAAGAGTTTAAAGAATGATTCGTGGTGAAATTTGGTGGGTGGATTTAGGAATTCCATTCGGCAGTGAACCTGGCTTTAAGCGTCCTGTTTTAATAGTACAAGATGATTCTTTTAATGAAAGTAACATTAATACAGTAATTGTAGTTTCAATTACATCAAATTTGAATTTAGCAGAAGCTCCTGGGAATGTAATTCTATCTAAAAAAGATTCTAATCTTTCAAAAGACTCAGTTGTAAATGTTTCTCAATTAGTAACTTTAGATAAGGAACGATTTCTTGATAAAGTTGGTAAATTGAAAGCAGGCAAGATGGCTGATGTTGAAGAAGGGTTGCGGTTAATTATTGGCCTAAATTAACGGGCACTGCGTATAACTAACAGCTTGCCACTACGCTTCGGGCTTGCTTCGCAACCCTCGCTTGGCCTTCGGCACATTGGCTTCTGTCACTCGTCTTGCAGGGCAAGTCTCGTGCCAGTCTCTAACGCCTCCTTCGGAGGCTCAGAGTCGCCAACGTCGGCAAGCGTTGGACGTTAGGCGAACATCCGATAAATTCTTTCTTTTTTATTTTAGGGTAAAATATTCTTTAGAAAGAGCCGTGCAAAATCTTTCGTATGTTAGCCCGCTCCTGAGATGCTCTGGTGCAGAGCTATGGAGTTTCATCTTGTTGATTAGATTGCAGTTTGGGGACTTTAACTGGTCCCGTAATCGGAGCGGAGATCTGGCATCTGAAAGTAGTATTTTACCGAAACCGCAATTTACTGAAGTATAAAAATGCAACTATTTGGAATGCACCGTTTTTGGATCGGACGTC
>NZ_AHOO02000002.1 GCF_000244755.1 Leptospira licerasiae serovar Varillal str. VAR 010
ACCTTTATCTATCAAATCCTGTGATCCAATAGAACTATCCGGTATTAGCTTTCCTTTCGGAAAGTTATCCCAGATTCGGAGGAAGATTACCCACGTGTTACTCACCCGTTCGCCGCTAAGTATTGCTACTCCGCTCGACTTGCATGTTTAAGACGCGCCGCCAGCGTTAGTTCTGAGCCAGGATCAAACTCTCCGTGTTGATATCACCATTGCTGGCAATATTATAAGAGCTGTTTGCTGTTTGGCTATAAATCCCCAACTAAGTCTCACCTCAGTCAGGAACGGAACAAGAAATCAGTATCTCTACTGATCGCTGGAATT
>NZ_AHOO02000003.1 GCF_000244755.1 Leptospira licerasiae serovar Varillal str. VAR 010
GCTTGCTGGAAGAGACTGTCCCATTGAGAAGATTGGTAGGCACCTGTAGGCAACTCCATACTTCCAGGGTCCACAGCTTGAGATTTTAATGTCCCTTGAAAGGGAAACAGGACAAACCCTGCCAATATTAAATATACTCTCATTCTACGTAAAAAAGATACGGTTAGCTGTGACATAAACACTACCCTAAGATGACTCAAATCACAAAAAAATGGCTTTTTTTCACTATTCAAGATAAATTTACAAATCTGAAAAAACTTTCTTACTTCACCAAAATTGTTTGCTTTAATTCGAGTTCAACTTGCCTTAATGAACCCTCTGCGGGAAGTAGCCTATCCAAAATGAGATAGAAGACTGATCCAAATGTGCAGAAACCCTAATTCATCTGTACGCGAGGAAAGGATTCCATTTTTACGAAGAAATTATGATATTGAAAGATTCCGAAATGCGGATCCGAGTTCATTCAAATTTCGTTAAATAGTATCGGAAGATTTTTTCTCAATATTCCTGGTTCAATTCAGAAACATCCTGCGTAGGATAATCCAGAAGCCTAATCTCAGGATTTTTCTTTTGGAAATAACCTTTCTCCCATTCCGAATCGAACAGAAGTGCGGCCCTTCCTAGACTATCAGTCACAAGATTCGAACCTTGCGGGACTTTCGGAATATCTTCTTCAGGCAACCAGCAAGAAACTTGGTAAGGAAGAATATTGATATTCGTAGGAGCAGAATACTCGTCTTGTAACCTTCTTCTAAACACCTCAAACTGCAACTGGCCCATTGCACCGATCACAGGCAATCCACCGCCCACAGTTTGTGAAGTGAATAAGTGAAGAATTCCCTCTTCTGCGAGTTGTTCTATTCCCTTTCTGAAACTTTTAAGAGCTCCAGTTTCCACACAGGAAAGAGTGGCAAAAATTTCGGGAGCGAATACAGGAAGAGGTTTAAGATCGGGGACTTTACCGATCGCTAATATATCTCCGATAGAGTATGTGCCCGGATTTACTAGGCCAATAATATCTCCCGGATAAGCTTCATCTACAGTATTCCTATCTTGTCCGAAAAAGGCAAAGGAAGAAGAAAGTTTAACAGCTTTTCCTAATCTTCCGTGGTTTACGTTAAGCCCTCTTTCAAACTTACCTGAACATACACGTAAAAATGCGATCCTATCTCTGTGGGCCTTGTTCATGTTTGCTTGCACCTTGAAGACGAATCCGCTAAAAGGAGTGGTGACCGGATCTAAACGATCTCCATTCTTCAAAGGGAAATATAGCGGAGGAGGTGCTATTTCTAAAAAATGGTCTAGGAATAATTGTATTCCGAAGTTATTCACTGCGGATCCGAAAAATACGGGAGTGATCTTAGAATCTAAAAATTCATCTAAGGAGAATGCGGCGATGCCTTCTTCGACTAGTTCTACTTCTTCCCTAAATTGTTTTAAGACCCAATCCTCGAACATGGAGTCCAGATTTTTATCTTCTACACCGGAACTTTGGAATGCGGATTTTTGGGAACCGCCCGGAGTTTTGTCGTAAGTGTAGATCTTTTTATCCACACGATTATAAACCCCGCTAAAATCCACTCCTGTCCCGATAGGCCATACCATTGGAATGGCAGCAATTCCTAAAACTTTTTCGATCTCGTCCAAGAGCGCAAACATCGTTTTGGTAGGACGGTCCATCTTGTTTACGAATGTAACGATCGGAATTCCGCGGTCCCTACATACTTTGAACAATTTGATTGTTTGGGGCTCTACTCCCTTTCCAGCGTCCAACACCATGACTGCAGTGTCGGCTGCGATCAATGTACGGTATGTATCTTCGGAGAAGTCTTCGTGACCAGGAGTATCTAATAAATTTAATACATGATTTTTATATTCGAATTGTAACGCTGCGGAGGTGATGGAGATCCCTTTCTCTTTTTCCATCTCCATCCAGTCTGAAGTGGCTGCCTTACGGTTTTTACGCGCCTTTACAGCACCCGCAAGTTGGATAGCGCCTCCATACAATAATAGCTTTTCGGTCAAGGTGGTCTTACCTGCGTCCGGATGGGCAATGATTGCGAAGGTTCTCCTACGTTTGGTTTCCTCTTCTATTATATTCTGGCCAATTGCGCTTTCCGACACGGTTCCCCTCTCTAATAGGAAACGTTTTTGGAACGATGGCCCTTGTCAGCATGAAAACAGAGATTAATCTTCACGGATTCGTATTCCTTCGGTAAAACCGGCGTAACCAAAAGGTCTTAATCTTTCGGCCGGTCATTTCTTATAAAGAAACTGGATCACGCTTTTTTCCCCGGAAAACACTTAGGGAGGGAGATTTAGTTCCCTCCCCTTTTTCCCTCTCTAATCCCCCCAGAGTTTTGAGATTGTCGAATCTACCTGTGATGATTTTCTAGACTGTAATAGTTTAACAGTCTATGGAAACCCCTAAAATTAAACATCTTATCTCCTGGCAGGATTGGTCCGACGCAGAAGTCCTAGACCTTCTACAATTTGCAGTCCATGTTAAAAACCATAGGGCAAATTATCTGGGACATATGACCGGTCGAACTCTCGCTATGCTCTTCCAAAAGACAAGCACTCGCACCAGGGTTTCCTTTGAAGTTGCAATGACTGAGATGGGAGGTCATGCGATCTATTTGGATTGGATGACTTCTAACTTTCTTCTTTCCGACATCGACCTGGAGGCAGAATACCTTTCCAGAAACGTATCAGTCATCATGGCTCGGATGAGAAAGCATGAAGAGCTCCTACAGCTTAAATCAGGTTCTCAGGTCCCGGTCATCAACGGATGTTGTAATAAATTCCACCCTTGCCAGTCGCTGGCGGATATTCTGACCATCGTTATGGACAATCCTAAACCGCTTAAGGAACTAAAGCTTACCTATATCGGTGTGCATAACAACGTAGTAAATTCCCTGATCGGTATCACCTCGGCTTTAGGAATGGAACTTACCCTTCTTACCCCGATTGCAGAGACCGAGAACATAGACCAAGAAACAGTGGAAAGAGCTAAGAAGAAAGGTACCATCCAATGGGAGACTGATCTGATTCGTTCCGTAAAAAATGCGGACTATATTTATACGGATACCTGGGTAGATATGGAGTTCTTCAACGATCCTGCATTCGCGGATAAAAAGAAGGAGCGGATGAACCTAATGATGCCTTTCCAGATCAACGAGGCATTACTCAAAGAGACTAAGGCAAAGGTGATGCACGATATGCCGATCCATTCAGGCTACGAAATTACTAGAGAAGTAGTCAGAAGTCCTAGATCCATTATCTTCCAACAAGCGGAGAATCGTTTGGATGCGCAAAAAGCGGTCATCCTACAACTCTTAGAAGCGTAGGTCCTTCCTCCAAAAATCCGTTGCCTGGAAGGCCTTTCCTGAAAACCCTGTTCTGAGACAGCCGAGCTAGGCTAAAATCGCAAAAACTTAAAAGGTACTTGTATGTCCAAATTACCACATCCTAAGGATGCATTATTCGAAGGAGAAAAACCTTTCCCCATCATCCCGGCCTGTGAACATTTTGCCGGTTCTGAAAAACTGATCACTAAAGCTCTGGAGTTACAGAACAAACTCGGCGGTCTTTTCGACATCACAATGGACTGCGAAGACGGAGCTCAAACCGGAAAAGAAAAAGAACATGCGGAAATGATCGTCCGTATCCAAAACTCCGAACTCAATAAACACAATATGAGCGGTGTAAGGATCCACGATTATACCAATTCTTTCTGGAAACAAGATGTAGACATTATCGTTCCAGGCGCAGGAAACAAGATCGCATACATCACCATTCCTAAACCTACCAAAGCTTCCCAAGTGGAAGAAATGATCACCTATATCCAAGGCGCTGCTAAAAAAGCAGGGATCACTAGAGAGATCCCGATCCACGTTTTGATCGAAACTCACGGTGCGCTTGCCGATGTTGATAAGATCGCTGCTCTTCCTTGGATGCAAGTAATCGATTTCGGTCTAATGGACTTTATCTCCGGTCACCACGGAGCAATCCCAGCTTCTTGTATGAAGAGCCCTGGACAATTCGACCACGAATTATTAAGAAGAGCAAAAGCTACTTGTGTGGCTGCGGCACTCGCTCACGGAGTAATTCCTGCTCACAACGTTACTCTTGACCTGAAAAACCAATACCAAACTTACAAAGACGCAAAAAGAGCTCATGACGAGTTCGGATTCCTTCGTATGTGGTCCATCTATCCAACTCAGATCCAAGCGATCTTAGATGCGATGGCGCCTGACTACAGCGAAGTCCAAACTTCTGCTGCTATCCTTGTAAAAGCGCAAGACGCAGAATGGGGACCAATCCAACACGACGGAGATCTTCACGATAGAGCGACTTATCGTTACTTCTGGGAAGTTCTCCAAAAAGCAAAACTTACCGGTATCGCAATTCCGGAAGAAGCTGCAAAAAGATTCTTCTAATCTTTTCGCCTGACTTCAAAACGAAAAAGCCGCAGGATTCATCTTGCGGCTTTTTTTATACACCGGCGAACTTTGTTGTCGGAGTTCTTACAGTTAGCTCCCAGCAACTTAGTGACCTTGTACGAATAATTTTACTTATTAAACTTCTCGTTCAGTTTGCCGATCAATTCAAGCAGACTTCTTTCCAGATATTCCCAACCCTTTTTGTTCATCGGTTCCAAAGGCATTTTTTTTTGTAATTGTTTAAAACGATCGAAGGACTCTCTGGCGAATTCCAAAAAACGTCTAGGTGTGATACCTAATCTGTCGAACTGGCTTTCGTTACGATTGAATAAGTCGGCGATCCTACTCCCGTATTCGCCTTCTAAAAAATAATATCTGAGGTCAGAGAGAGACTCGTCTATGGCCTTGTAAATTTTAGAACCAGGCCCATCTTCCGGTTTTGAGTCACCTGAATTTGCTTTGTCCGATCCTACGATCTTGGAAGCTTTTGCTTTTTCGTTCAAGGCGATCTTTTGTAATTTCTCCCTCATAAGCACGTCAGGGAGAACTGTTTTCTTTTTATCCGCCAATTTTACTGAGGTCCTCAAAGCCGATTGTCCGAATTTTCGGACGGAAACTATTCTATGGACGCATTCAATTTATGTCCAGAAATTTCCGTCCTATACTTGCTATAACAAGATAGACGAAAAAGTTTTAAAAAATTCTTTCATAGCTGCGAGTCCGACCTTTTTAATTTTCTTAATTCACAGTTTTGAAGCCATTCACAGCGAAGACAAAACATATCTTCAGGATTGTAGTCTCCTGGAGGACAAAGATTCGTATTCTCGGCTTGCAGAGGTTCGAGTATATTTGCCTTCTCTTTTGCGTCCGAAATTCCATATAGTTGACTTAACAGTTCTCGATTTTTCCTGATCTGTGTCTCAAATGGGTCCCCTAAATTTTTAGGACGAACGATTACCCTTTCCTGATTTTCCTTAGGCCTTTCCCATCTTCTTACAAAGATCGGGGTTTTGGTCTTTCCTCCGAATTTTTGTAAGCCAAGAAGGCTCAATAGACCGAAGACCGCTCCGCCTAAATGGCCGGAGTTACTCATCATTCCGAAAAAACTCTGAGACATGACTCCACTGGAATGGAATTGAAAAAGATGGTAAGCATCCACGGAAAATCCGAATCCGATCAACACCCAAGGAGCAAATTTTGCCCTCACAGGAGGGAATACAAATCTTGCTTCGGGAAACATCAGACTGAATGCAGCAAGCACTCCAAAAACTCCGCCACTTGCGCCTACTGTAGTGGAATGATAACTATCCCAAATTGAATTTTCCGGAACAAGCCCAGTCTTCCAACCTATATATGAGAAAGACAAAACGAAAAGTCCTCCGCCCAATTGAGAGAGAAGATATACGCTTAAAAATTTCCAACCACCAATGTATCTGCAGAGCCAGAAACCGACAGTGAATAGTCCGAACATATTCATTCCGATATGTAAAATAGAAGAGAAAAAATCGCCTCCTACCACATGCAGGAATCCGTATGTGAACACCTGCCAATACATTTTCTTTTCGATAACAAGGCTTGGGTTTAATCCGAAAAAGTAGGTAATAATTCCTCGGCCACCTTCCATCATTAGAAGAGCCCAAACGAAAATATTGAAGAATAAGACCAGGTTCAGCGGGTGAATCAGCGAGAATCCGAAAAGCTTCGGACCTGAGGTCGGATTTCTCTTTGCCATTATGTAAGGATTAAAGGTACTGGTATCCTAGTCAAGTAGGCAAAGCCGGGGCGGGATCTGCCCCGGTTCGTCCTCATCCGCCGGGGAGTCGGGGATGATTTCAATCACAGTTTTATCATCGAAAAAACGAGAGGCCTGCTTTAGCTCCGGAGAGTAAAAAAATGAAAAAAGAGAACTTAAGGCCGATTTTTTGGGAGAAAGAAGGACTGAAACTTTTAGACCAAAGACAGATCCCAGGCAAGAAAGAATGGTTTACCGCTCAAAACTCCGAGGACGCAATTTTCGCAATAAAAGAAATGGTGGTCCGAGGCGCTCCCGCAATCGCAATCACCGGGTTATTCGGTGCGGTTCTGGAATTCAAAAAATTTTCTAAAAAACCCGATTACCAAGAATTCCAAACCATACTTTCCAAAATACTGGAATCCAGACCGACTGCGGTGAATCTTCGTAGAGCATTCGAGGAACTCTCTTCTATTTTTCCAAAAGAAAAATATGAAAATGTCTCGTTGTCGGAACTCCAACAAAAGTCGGAAGAATTTGCGATCCATGTTTTCGAAGAAGATATCCGGAACAATTTAGAGTTGGCGAAGAACGGTGTAGGCCTTTTCCCTTCTTCTCCTACTAAACTAAAAATTATCACCCATTGTAATACAGGTGCTCTTGCGACCGCTGGACACGGAACCGCACTCGGAGTCATCCGTTCCCTAAAGGAAGCGGGACATGATCTTACTGTATATGCGGACGAGACTCGCCCATATCTACAAGGAGCTAGGCTTACCGCCTGGGAACTCATGGAAGAAGGGATCGAAAATTATCTGATGACGGATAGCATGGCAGGTTGGCTCATGTCTTCCCAGAAGATAGACGCTGTCATCGTAGGCGTGGACAGAGTAGCAGCTAACGGCGATTCTGCGAATAAGATCGGAACGTATCCGTTGGCGGTTTTAGCAAAATACCATGGTGTTCCCTTTTATATCGCAGCCACTGAAAAAAGTTTCGATTTCAAAATTACCGACGGCTCTCAGATCCCGATAGAAATGAGGACCCAAGACGAAGTGACTCGTTTGAATTTCCTAAAAAACGAAAAAGGAGAAGCGATCCTTTCGGAAGGGATCATTGCCCCGGTCGGAGTAAAAGCTCTTAACCCTTCTTTCGACGTAACACCTGCGAATCTGATCAATGCATTTATTACGGAGAAAGGGATCGTTCCCCCGGATAAGATCAAAGAATTTTTCGGCTGATTATTTCTGAGGTTTGATAGCAACCATGGCGGCCTTGTCCTGCCCTGGTTGAAAACGCATCATAAATGCAGATTGGAATTTTTCCACCTTTTCCACCTGCCTTCTGTATTTTACGATACTTCCTTTATAGGCCCCTTTTCGGACCACAAGTTGTACTTCGCCGGTATTGAATCTAGAGGATTTTAATACTTCTAGTTTTTGTTTCACAAGCTCTATAAATTTGTTCTGCTTGTTATATTCCTCAAAAACCTTACGGTAACCTTCTTTTTTATCTTCAGGGATCTGCCCTCTGGATCTATGGACCATTTGTTTGATCTGTTGCACTTTAGGAAGGACCTTCTCAATCTCCTTCTCCGCAACTTGAAGACGTTTGGTAAGATCTTGGAAACTTTTCTCATTTCTAAAATGGAATCCCAACTCCACTGTCACATCAAGTTCCGCTTGAGAACCTAAAGTAGCGCAGGTCAAACCCATATAAGTAGATACGGTAGAAGAAACCAAGTTACCGCTGGACCCATTCAGGATCACATTACCTAGAGAATGGATCTTGGAGTTCAAAATAAAACCTTCTACAATGACGTCTCCGTCTACTTCTATCTCTGCGTTCTCTATGAACTTAGCATAAAGATGTCCGCCGATCTTGATTACGTTCTTTCCGTCACCTTTGATCCCGCCACTCACTTCTAAGTCGCGTGCGATAGTCAGATCCGAAGTTTCTACGTTTCCTTTTACCATCAGATTCCCTTGGGTCTTGATGGAGGTGGCGGCTTCTACATCACCTTTTACTAAAACGTTTCCGTCGTAATTGATGTTTCCGGTTCCGAGTCCCACGTTGGAGTCGATCTGCAATTCTTGGGAAACGGTGATAGAAGATTCAGTGGAGAAGATCGCACCGTTACAAGTAGCGAAATATTCTACTAAAGGTTTATTCTCTTGGACCAACCCCTTTTCCTGAACATTCTTACCGATAGTCAGTTTAGGCCTTTTGATAGGAGGAGGAGCAATCGGCTTTCCGAAAACATCCATACCCGGTTTGCCCGGAATCCCTTCGAATAAAGTGGCAAGTTTTTCTCCCGCCTTTACATAAATATATCTTTCAATATTTCTATAATCCGCGTGTCCATCTTCTCCGATCTTAACTCTTTGGGCTTGGGGATGATAGAATTTTACCCAACCGTCCTCTCCTTTTACGGGAGGAAAACCTTGGGCAACCACGAAAGAAATCGGTGAAAAATCCATCCGAGAGGTAGCGGTTTGAAGCTGCTTTAAAGCTCCATAGATATTGTCCCCGATGATACGATCTTGGGAAATATCCTTATTATGAAGATATTCGATAACAATGCTTGTGGAAAGAGCCCTTCCCTTGATCATTCCGGGACGAATCGTTAGATCGGCGCCCAGATTATCCGAACTGACCTTAAGAGAAAATACACTCTCCCAACTTGTCTCTTGATCTGATACACCCGAAGTTTGCTCTGTACTCACAACCATACTACCTAGCTAACAATTCAATAAGAAGTTTCCTCCGCATTTTTTTATCACGGAAGAAATCCTTTCTCGAACCCTTCTGAAAGATCCGAAAAAGATCGTATTTGAACCGGCAAGGTTATTCCTTTTCGCGTTTTTAACTATAAGACCACTATAACCTTTTGCTCCGAATATACAAGGCTTCGAAGCATAAAAAAGACGCAAGAGTCCTATCTCTAAGGACGGAATATTTTCAGAAAATATAACGTAAACAATATTAGAGACCTGAATTTTTTAGAAAAAAACCCCATAGTCCGGCTAGCTTTGGGATCTCACCTAATTGAGTGTAAAAGGGTAAATGGTCCCCATGTGTGATCAATTTAGATCTTAAGATGACTTTCCAGTCCTCCTTACCATTCCCTAAAGAACCGAATAATTGCTCTGATTCCAGCGGAGAGATCACTGGATCGTCCGATCCATGCAATAATGCGATAGGCGCCTTCCAATCCGATAGGAAGTTCTTAGGAGAATTGCGTAAAATGAAGTTAGGCGGCAACACTGAGAAGATAGGCTCTACAAGGCCCATTCTAAATGCCGGATCGGTTTGGATTGAGTATACGAAATCCTTTTCCTTCTGATTTAGCTTTTTTAGAAGTTTGGGGGCCTTCTCCCCTTCTCCCGTTCTTTTTAAACCGTTATCTAGAGCGGCCTCAAAATAGAACTCTTCTAACTTGGAAAGTTTGGGTTCTAACTTGGAAATATAATTATATAGTAAAACATGAACTGCGTAAGGATCCACATCGTAATTGGATAAAATAAACGGAAGAGTCTCCGCAAAGTCGGAATATGTTCCAACAAGTAGAGCGGATTTTAGATTCTTCTGTTCTTCCCTACCTGATAATGCCACCATTCCCATCCCGGCGGAGAAGCTCGCGGACAAGAAGGAAATTGCCTGACCTTCTATTTTTACTATTTCTTGGAATAGGGATCTGATATTCGGAACAGTATCATCCGAGATCTCAAGGCCCTTCACTTCCGTAAGTTCGGGAAGATACACAGTGGCACCGGTATTCTTCAGATGTTTTGCAAGAGTGAGAATTCTGGGATCGTCTATGCCCCGATTACTCATGCCATGTTGAAGGTAGATCACGGGGGAATTTTTTGGACCCGGAAATATTTTTGTTCTGAAAGAAGACTTCTTAGAAACTTTTAATTCTTCCTCCCGGATTGGCGAATCGGGAGAATCTATCATATCTGCGTATTTAAGTAAGAATGGGAGTCCCTGGAAAGAGTATCGAATCATGCAAAGGAAGCCTTTTTATCTATATTAATATTTTTGCATCAGAAGAATGAGGTAGATCCTGCCCAAATATTCTTTGGCATCCTCGTCTTTTAAAAAGTAGATCAGAATGTACTGTCTCAGATTCTCAAGATCGATCGGGACCAATTTGTTGTTCAAATTTTCGGGGGGAAGAATATCTATTTGGAATCTTCCCAATTTCATTTCGGAAATAAGTTCTGCACAGATCTGGTTGGCAAATTCCAACATAATCGAAGCGGCATGGCTTCGGATCGTAGGATCTATATGAAAGGATCTTGCGATCTTAGGTAAAAGTTTGAGTTTAGTATAACCGTCCATTGCAAGAAAAAGCCTACCCTTCGCTTCTCCTTGGAATTCCACAGCAGTACAATTCTCATAACATAATCCTTCGTTCTTAGAAGGACCGAATGCTTCTCGAACAGCATGGACACCCAGGTTTTTTTCCAAAAACTCCGGAAAGATCTGGGAAATTGTAAGTATGAATTTTTCATCCAATAAAGGATCTATGTTCAAAGACATACTAATCGGTTCGGTCCCTCTTCTTTAGAAGAATGTAATGCTTTTTTGGCTCTCGGTTCCCAGTCCGAGTCATCCTTTTTGACCCGAACGGAAGCTCCTATATTTAATCTGGTTTTATCCGGACCTAAAAATTCCATGAGTCCGGAAAGTGAGTTTTGGAATTTGATCCAATCTTCCGCATTGAAGAAAGTAGCGAGTCTATTTTTTCGGATACGATAGATAGGGGAATTTTCTCCGAATCTAGACTTCCACCAATTACCCAAACTTTTAAAATCGGAAACCAAGTCCCCGTCGGACTCGAATTCCATAAAGACCAGGATTTTTGTATCTTGCCCCTCATATTTTTCCCTTTCCAAATGTTGGGAAAATATCGGGTAGGAACTCCAACCTGTCTCTCCGTCCTGAGATTCTCCGGCAAGAACCAGTCCTTCTACAAGTTTATCCAATCTAAAAGAAATTTCATCAAGGGAAAATTCAGAAAGGGAAGAAGTTTGTCTAACTTCTCCCAATGAAAAAGAATCCCACTCCAGTTTCCAAACGATCTCTCCTTCTTTGGGTCCGGAGGCTTTTTTTCTTTCGGATGGGAAAACTGAAATACTTCCAGTCTTACTTGCTACTGTCTGTAGATCTCCTTTGGAGTCATGGAGCAGAACTTCCCAATATTCTTCTATGGATTGGATGGAATCTAAGAAAAATTTTACAGCCTCGTAGGTTTTTCCTCGGACAGGAAAGTAGAAGGACTGGAAAGGAGCTTTTGTCTCCTTGGGAATATCTTCTTTAAAAAGATAGGAAGACTCTTCTTGGGGGATGGTAGGAACACCTTCCTCAAATTTATTCCCGCCGATAGAGGCTTCCTCCCGAACTTCGGGAACTTCTTCTTTTAAAACTGACTGGAAGAATGGAACGCCTTCCTCGGTTTCCTTCTCCTCTCTTCTATCCATTGTAGTATGAACTACGTATCCGAAAAGGGAGAGAAGGCAGAAGGCAATCCCACCCAAGGCCAACACTTCCCCGTCGATCCAGGTGGAAAGAGAAGCGGAGGCGATTGGAAAAACTTCTGAAATTGGAAAAAATTGGGGGAAAAATTGCATTTTGTAAACTTCAGTTCCGTTACTATATGTAACGGGTTTTCCCCGGTCCGGCTCAAACGATTTTTCTATGAAACTCTACTCGGAACTGGCAGAATATTACTTCGATATTGAAAAGAACGCTCGAAAATTCGAGATGGAAACCCAATTTATAGATAGGCTTTTCCGAAAACATAGGGTCCGAAACATTCTGGATCTGGGTTGCGGAACAGGAGAGCATGTCACCCATTTCCAAAGCCTTGGATACAAATCCAGGGGAATAGATTCCTCCATCAAAATGATAGAGGTAGCCAAAAAAAGATATTCCCATTGTAAATTCGAAGTGGGGGCAATGCAGTCCTATAAATCCCAAGAAAAATGGGACGCGATTATCAGTTTATTCGGTTCATTTAATTATTTATTATCTAATGAAGAAGTGGAAGCGGCACTCAAAAATCTGGAGCAGAACTTAAAACCGGCAGGCATAGCAGTTTTAGAAGTTTGGAATGCGGAACCTCTTAGAAAAATCAAAAGAAAAGCGATCGGTCCCGTGGCTCAGATCAAAGCCAAAAATACTACCATCCAGAGAAACAGAGGATTTCGTCTAGTCAGAGCTGACCAGTCCACTGTAGTCGAAGTAAATTATATTTATAATCTAAACGCAAAAGAGATCAAGGATAAACACCTGATGAGAGCCTACTTTTTGGTAGAACTCCAAAGAATGCTCGCAAAACACAGGATGGAGATCCTACATGTATACTCCAATTATAACGAATTAAAATTCAAAAGTAACGCAAGTAGAATGATCCTAGTTCTTAAGAAAAAGAGCGGTTAAGTAAGCCGCAGAGGTTAAAAGAGCGGCAGAGTTTTTGGCACGCAGAGCCGCAGAGCCGCAGAGCCGCAGAGCCGCAGAGCCGCGGAGACGCGAAGGGATGTTTTGGAAGTAGAACGTTGGAATTCCTACCAAGCATCCTCCCCTATCTCTCTGCGACTTTGCGTCTCCGCGTGAAATAATCTTAGCGACTCTAATTTCTTTGCGCCTTTCTCTGCGTCTCCCCTATAAAAACTTCTTCCCAGAGTCGGAATAAAAATCCAAAATTGCCATCCGGAGGAACGAGATGGCGGAAAACTACGACCTGACTGTAATCGGCGGAGGCCCAGGAGGATATGTGGCCGCCATTCGAGCAGCACAACTCGGATTGAACGTTTGTCTAGTAGAAAAAGAAAAACTAGGCGGGGTCTGTTTGAACTGGGGTTGTATTCCCACTAAAGCGCTTTTAGAATCCGCACATTTATTGGAGTCTATTCGCAAATCAGACTCCTTCGGCCTTAAGGTAGAAAAAGCCTCTCCGGATTTTCCAAATATAATCAAACGTTCCAGAGGTGTCGCAGACACAATGTCTAACGGAGTTGAATTCTTGATGAAGAAGAATAAGATTTCCGTAAAGAAAGGAAACGCAGTTTTCAAAGACAAAAATACGATCTGGCTTCCGGACACTTCTAAAGAAGAGATACAATCTGAATATTTTATAATCGCAACAGGCGCAAGGCCCAAAGAATTTCCAGGACTTCCATTCGATGGGGACAAGGTTCTATCCAGTAAACATGCAATGATACAGGACTCCCCTCCTAAAACTTTAGCGATCATCGGTGCAGGAGCTATCGGAATAGAATTTGCGGACTTCTACTCTAGTATGGGGACCCAAGTCACAGTTGTGGAGATGCAGGACAAGATCCTTCCATTAGAAGATGCTGAAATATCCAACTTACTCAATCGTTCCTTCGTAAAAAGAGGCATACAGATCCTAACAAGCGTAGGAGTTTCGGAACCTAAACTAGAATCGGATGGAGTTTCTATTCTTCTGAAAGGAGAAGGTATCCCGCCGGAAGGTGAAAGAAAAAAATTCGATAAGGTATTGGTTGCCATAGGAGTCACTCCGAATACGGAAGGAATCCATTTGGAAGAGATAGGAGTATTTCTCCAGAAGGGATTTATCAAAGTGGATACTAAATATAAAACCAAGGTCCCGAATATCTACGCAATCGGAGATTGTATTGGAGCACCTTTACTCGCTCATGTGGCTTCGACAGAAGGAGTGAAAGCTGCAGAAGCGATCTCCATCCAAAGCAAAAATCCTCATGGACTGGTTTATGAACCGTTGGATTATCTTAAAATCCCTGCCTGTACATACTGCCATCCAGAAGTCGCATCAGTCGGCCTAAAGGAAGAAGAAGCCAAAAAATTAGGCATAGACGTGGTCCTAGGAAAATTCCCATTTAGAGCGAACGGTAGGGCGCAAGCCTTAGGGGAAGTCGAAGGAATGGTAAAACTAGTGGCGGACCGCAAGACTGGAGAAGTATTAGGAGCTCATCTGATCGGACCGAATGTCACCGAAATTTTAGGAGAGATCAATCTAGGAATGGGTTGCGAATTGACTTTGAAAGAGATTGCGGGAAGGATACATGCCCATCCTACACTTTCAGAATCCGTAATGGAAGCGGCAGGACAGGCTTTAGGCGAAGCGATTAATATCTAACAAGATTTAAGCGGAAACGTTCGATTCTTCCAAAGATCCAGTGAATAGGATATCCATCTTATTCACTTTAAACTCCTTAGGTAGTTTGGAATCGATGGTTATTAGCTCCGCATCTAGATCGTGGAATTTCCCGGACTTCTCATCGAAGAAATGGAAATGATCGTCAATATTGCTATCGAATACCGACTTTCCCAAACAGGAAAATTTAAATTCCCTTAACAGACCGGCAGATACTAAAACGTTTAGGGTATTATAAACGGTTGCCAAACTCATCTTCAAAGAACGTTTATCTACCCATTCTTTTACTTCTTCCGCAGTTGGATGATCCGCCTCACAAAGTACGTATTGGCAAATGGAAATCCTTTGCATGGTCGGCTGTATCGATACCGATTTTAATCTACTCTCTATTTCGTCCGGAGTCAGGCAGTATTGTTTGTGTTTACCTAAAACATTCATGGTTGTTCGGTTCTCTCTAAGGCCTATATATCTGACGGTCCGAAAGGCCCGAATATAAAGCAAAAAGTCTAGATGATATGAATTCCTATTAGGATCGTGCAAAAAAGGAAGGATTTATGCAATCCAAAAAAAGAAGGCCAAAAAAACCCGAGAAATCATGGATTTTCCTTTGAAACCTATTCGAATCTCTATAACCTGACGAAAAATCTTCGAAAAGCAGAGAATGATGAGAAACAAATTTTTTACTACCCTACTCTTTCTCTCCCTGATCCTAAACGTTTCCGTTTGGGCAGAAACAGGGGCCTCTCCTCAAACAAACACATTGGCTCAGTCCGAAACGGATGCAGGTCATGGGGAACATGGAACTGGAAACGGGCACCAAGAGACTGCATCAGCTCATGGTGAGGCTGGAGACGATCTTCCTCTTTGGTCGGTCATTCCTTTCGTTCTAATCCTACTTAGCATTGCTCTTCTACCTTTGATCTCTCATACGACTGAGCATTGGTGGGAAAACAATAATAACAAACTTCTTCTTTCCTTGGCGCTCGGAGGAGTTTCTTTCGGGATCTTGATGGCTCATAGTTGGGGCGGGAAAATTTTCCACACTATGGTTTTCGATTATATTCCGTTTATTATTCTACTCGCGGCATTATTCTATATTTCCGGTGGGATCGTTTTAAATGGTGATATCGAAGCTACTCCAGTAAATAATACGATCTTCCTGATCGTAGGAACTTTCCTGGCTTCCTTTATCGGAACGACCGGAGCTTCTATGCTTCTGATCCGACCTTTACTCAAGACCAACTCGGAAAGAAAACATGTGGTCCACACAGTGATCTTTTTTATATTCTTGGTTTCTAATATAGGCGGCTCCTTAACCCCGCTTGGCGATCCTCCTCTATTCTTAGGTTATCTCCAGGGAGTTCCATTCGTTTGGACATTTAAACTATTCCCGCAGATGATGATCGCTTCCGGAATTTTACTCGTTGTTTATTTTATCTGGGACACGGTAATGCATGGAAAAGAAACCAAAAAGGACATCCGTTTCGATCATTCCCATAGACAACCGATCGGATTAGAAGGTCAGGTAAACCTACTTTGGCTTTTAGGAGTGATCCTCTCTGTTGCTTTCCTAAACCAAAACTATATCCCGGCGATTGAAAAATATCCTTTCCTAAGTTTCATAAGAGAAGCAGTTCTAATCGGCTTGATCGCACTCTCCAAAGTGACCTCCGATCCGAAACTTAGAGAAAAGAATAAATTCACCTTAGGCCCTATCCAAGAAGTGGCTTATCTTTTCATCGGAATCTTCTTAACCATGATCCCAGCATTATTACTTCTGGAACATCATGGAAAGGAACTGGGGATTACCGAAAGATATCAGTTCTTCTGGGTGACAGGCGGGTTCTCCGGAGTTTTAGACAATGCTCCTACTTATTTGACATTCTTATCTCTGGCTAAAGGATTATTAGGATTCTCTAATGTGTCTCAGATCCTGGCAGATCCTGTGGGCGAAGAATTGCTAAAAGCAATTTCCGTAGGTGCGGTATTTATGGGTGCATTGACCTATATAGGTAATGCTCCAAACTTTATGGTAAAATCAGTAGCGGAAGAGAATAAGATCAAAATGCCAAGCTTTGGAGGATACGTCGTGTATTCCTTCCTACTTTTGATCCCTACCTTCCTACTTTTAACCTGGATCTTCTTCCTCTAAAAGATCTTTCCTTTCTCCGCTTCATTCGGAAGCGGAGAAATTTTATTCCTCTTTAACCGGAACAAACACAACTGAATGAATTGTTTTGGCTCCGAGAGTTCCGTCTTCCGTTAATCTTTGAGTGTACATTACTTCCGCTTTAGTGCTCCTTGCGGGTTTGTACATTATGATCTGATTCACATAATCGAATACGGAAACGGAATAATCGATCACAGTCAAGGCTGCCTGCAAAGGAAGAAATCTGGATCTGCTCAAGGGTTTCATTTCCGTTTCTTTGGGAAGTGCGAGCCATTTGTACATTCTCGCAGACCTTCCTATACTTTTTACATTCTCCCATTCCAGTTTTGTATCCGGAAAAGAAGCTTGGACCTGTTTGAAATTCACTCTGACAGGCAGATTTTTCTCCTTAGATTCTCTAAGAGCGGTAGACAATTGGAGATCGAAAGTGTCCTCATCCAAATATTCTATTTCGTTACAGGAAGAAAATACAGTCTCGCATATATCACCGTACCTTTTATGAACGAAGAATATCAAGTTGATCTTTCCGCTTCCGGGATGATAGAGGACTTTCGCGTTATAATCTCCGGTTCTCTTGAAGTAAACGCTTCTGTAAATCCTTCGGATAAGACCCCAGCCAATCAAGCCGACGTCTTTCAAAACGGGAGGATCGGCAATTTCCAATCCACGGATAGCAATATGAAGTTTTTCTATCGCGACCCTTCCATCTCTTTTAGAAATTTCTAATAGAAAGTCCCTAAGATCGTCCAGTTCGTCGTCTGTGAGTTTGAGATTTTTTCCGGAAAGATCCACCAATACCTTTCCGGCATTCTCTTCTAAAAGTTTTCGGACTTCCGATTTTCCGCCTTTGGAATTCAATTCGTCCAAAGTATAACGGATACAATCCTCTTCATGACAAGAGATCTGTTCTTCGTATCGATCAATCCCGAAATAACCTGTAGAAGGATCGGGCGCTTCCGAGAATAGAAGGCCCGGAGTGAAAAATATGTTTAGAACTAAAAGTTTAGCTAGCTTCGTCCGTATATTCCATGACCAGATACATGAGAGTTTCTGTATCAGTCGGATTGATGTATTCGTGGGGAACGTCCGCTCTAAAATATACGGAATCCTTTGCATCCAGTTCTACCACCTTATCCCCCACACGGAGGCGCAATTTTCCTTGGACCACGACAAGGTTCTCGGTTGTTCCAGCTTTATGAGCTTCGGCAACTTCGATACCGCCCGGTTTCAGGATCAGTTCGTAAAATTCTACCCTTCTGCCTCCGATAAACGGAAACAAGGCACGACTAGAATATACCTTTGAACTGGAATATAAGACTTTTGTATTCTCCGCTTTTAAGAGAAAAACTCCCTCTGTTCCCTTTTCTTTAAGAAGTTCACTGAAAGGAACGTTCAGACCTGTTGCGATCTTCCATAATACCGCAATTGTAGGAACACTTTTACCTTGCTCTATTTGAGAAAGCATGGCTCGGCTCACACCACAACGAGATGCCAATTTGTCTAATGAGAGTCCTTTAGTATGGCGAATTAATTTTAGGTTTTCTTTAACGACTTCTGTTATATGTTCGCTGGAGATGAGTTCCTTCCCATCCAGTTCTTCGGCATCGGCCTGTTTCATTCCTAATTCGTCCAATATAACGGAAGATGTGTCAATCCAATTTCAATCCTTTCAAAAGAGGATGATCAAATTAGAGAAGTTACGACGGAGTAGCATATGAGGGAAGCCAAGCCCAAATTCCAGTCCATTATGCACCCGATTCACAAATTATATGAGAAGGGGTTCCTACTTGCTGTAGAAAAACCGGCCGGTATCCCGGTTCATGCTACATTCGACCCAAACCGTCCCAACCTGGAAGATCTTTTACGACAACAGGAGAAGAATCCGGAATTAAGACTACTCCACAGACTGGATAAAGACACAAGCGGCATCCTTTTATTCTGCAAAGAGCCGTCCCAAAATAAAGAAGCGGATTCGATCTTAGCCGATTCTGAAAAAACTTATCTGGCAGTTTGCGCTGGAATTCCAACGGAGAAAGAATTCAGAGTAGAATGTTTCTTAAAAGATGGGAAAGGTAAGGTAAGTTCCGTTCGTTCAGGCGGAAAAAAAGCGATCACTGATTTTACTCTTCTTTCCTATTCGAGGGAAAAAAATTTATCTTTGCTCGCAGCAAAATTAGTTACCGGAAGAAGACACCAGATCCGATTTCATCTTTCCTCCATCGGAACTCCCATCTTGGGAGACGAAACTTACACAGGATCTTCCGTTAAAAGTTTAGTTTCTAAACCAAAACGATTTTTATTACATTCATATCTTTTAAAATTCAAAAACGAATTTGAAGAAGAAGTAAAAATAGTATCGGAGCCTCCTGCGGATTTTCAGCCGTACTTACGCTTTTTTTCTGGCATACGATTCCCGGAATAAGTAAGCTGGTCCTCACTTTCTTGGAGGCTAAAAATGAGCGAATCGATTGCATTGATCGTAGGTGGGTCGGGTGCCGCAGGCCAAAGCGCAATAGAAGCTCTTCGGGAGCATTCCAAAAAGTCAGGGATCAAATGGAATATTATCTCGACTACTTCCGGCGACTCTCAGATCAACGGAGCGGACAAAACAATCCAGCATATCCAATTAGAAGATCCGGAAACTGCAGTTCAAAAAATCCTAAAAAAAATCCATAACCAAAAAGTGAATCTTTTCATCTACACTCCTGCGAGAGGGAATTTGGGTTATCCTGTTTCTGAAACTCCGGATGCAGATATCGTAAACACTGCTAAATTCTGTCTGGACCCCATGATAGAACTGGAAGCAAAACTAAGTCCTCGTTTGACTGTCGGATATTCCGCTTTTTATTATCTTCCTCATTTGCTTACTTCTTATGGAGCTTTGGCATTCATCAAAAAGAAAATGGAAGAATGGGCTATTGAAAAACCGGATTCCAGAAAAATGATCCGCGCAGGAAGTTTTATAAGCACAAGCGCTAGAGGGATCGGAATACTTCTGCAAAAAATCGGCAGGACATCCCCTTTTCCGGAATTACAAAACCTGATGAAAGAGCATAAGGAATCCGGCAAAAAGTTTTCCGAATTCTTTTGGGACTATGTTCGTGGATCGGAAAAAAGGATTTTCGAAAAACAATTTCCAAACATTCCATATAGAGCCACCGAACCGAACGATCTAAAAATAGGTTTATTAAAAATTTTAGATGGAGAAAAGGCTCCGATCGTTTCCTTGATCGGAGATTGGATCTGGACGGAAGCCAAACTTCCTGAAATGCCTGATTACCTGAAGGCAAGGTAGTAAGGCGCAGAGTCTCTTACAACGGTTTCGGAATCGTCTTCCAATCCGCCACACTTTGAATAAGAGTTCCTGGAGGCGGGATTTTCTTCTTGCCCCTGTCTAAAAATATCCCTTTGGATCGTACATAAGAAAGCATAGGGAAATCATTCTCCGAATCTCCGAATGCAATATCGTATCCTTGGTTTCCATTGGCAAGATTCAGAAATTCTACTTTTCCGATCCCATAAGTGAAAGGTTCGATCAGCTCGTGGCTTAAGATCCCATTCTTTTCGATCAATCTCATACCAAGTACATTCTCTTTCGGAATGCCCCATTGCTCGGAAACCACTTGGATCACCGGGGCGGGAGAAGCAGTCAGGATCCAAATTTTGGTTCCCACCCTCTCGAATTCTTTCACTAGTTCCGACATAGGATGGAATGCTTGCACTGCTTCTGGATTTGTATCCTTTTGGTTCTTTTCCCAAACAAGTTTTGCGGTATCTTGCAATTCTTGTGTGGACCTACCGGAAAAGATCCAAGTGGACCACCTATACCCTGCCTCTAGGCCTTCTTTCTCGATCTTGGATTCATAATAATTCCAAACTTCGACCATGAAGGTTTGGGTGTTTGTTTTACGTAAAGTTTCCATTTTTTCGGAGATTGCAGTTTCCGGAAAAAAAGGAGAAAGAGATCGGATCCAAGGAACTCCTGCGCGAAGAAGTTCGCACATGACTTCTTCTCCGAAATCTCCTCGGACAAGAGTATTATCAAAATCGAATAAAGCTGTTTGGAATTTTCGACCGGTCAGATTCTCTTCTAAATAGGAAAAGATTTCGGAAGACCAGTCGGACTTAGAAAACACGATTATTGTTGGATGGTTTCTTTTGCGATTGCAACTTGGGATTCTTTATCCGCTAAAAAAGGAGGAAGATAATGTTCCGGGTTCAACACCACGTTTTGGTAACGAACTTCGAAATGAACATGTGGTCCAGTCGTATGTCCAGTATTACCCGAAAGTGCAAGCACCTGTCCTTTTTTAACCTTATCTCCCTGCTTTACGAAAAGAAGAGAATTATGAGCGTATAATGTCTGGATCCCGTTGATCTGAGGATGAGTAAGTACCACTCTTAGTCCGTATCCGCCGTCTCTTTTAGAATCGGTCACAACTCCGTCTGCAGCTGCGATCACGACTGATCCGTTCGGGCAAGCGATGTCCACTCCCGCATGCAACGCATTCCAGCGTCTTCCCAATCTGGAAGTAACTCTTGAATATTTAAAGCTCAAAGGCCAGATCAATTCTCTGGAATCGGAAGTGAATATTTCTCTTCCTTTGTCCTCTAATAGAAGATTGCGTGTGTAATTTGCGTTATAAGGAAAAAATACCGGCTCAGAGTTTTGGATCTTTCCACTGTCGTGGATCCCGTTCAGAAGGCGGACTTCTCTTTCAGAAGTTCCGAATTTATGATATAGATCCTCTAAGGATTCTTTTACTTTTCCCGGAACGATCCAGATACCTTCTCTAGATTGATAGGTTTGGATAAATTGGTTATCGACCTTTACTTCTTCCAAATATGTATTTGCGAAAGATTTCCAGGAAAGGACGACAAGGGCTGATGCGCCTATTATCGAAAGAATAGTTTTTCTTTTCATTTGGTTCTTTCCTTTTTGCGCCGCCAAAAATTCTCTTAAAAAACGGGTCTTGTATTTAAGATCGGCGGTAAATTTCCGAAAGTTCAACCTATCCTCCTGGTCCATAATCTAGGGACAAGGATTTTTCTCCACCCAAATCATGAGGAATTAACGATATCGAATGAATCCGACCGAATTCCAATGAAATTAATTATTTTATTCCTAATTTCATTGATTTATGATGTATTTTGAAGAATTTTCGCTATTTTTACAAGGTGTCACAATTAGAGTCCCGAAAAATTACAAACTTAGTGAAAAGTTTTCAGAAAACTGAAGAAAGTTTCGTCGAGGCCAAACCTCCAAACCTGGAAGGAATAGACATAAGGGAAGGCACTCAAAGGCCAGATTTTGTACGGATTTTTGAGGTTTTTGAGAAAGATCCCCTGTTCTGTTGAACAGGGGATCGCACAGAGCACGGAGTTACATAGAGTTGCAGAGCTTTCTCACACAGAGGCACGGAGACTCAAAGAGGGTAAAAAGTTTGGTGCGATGTGGGAATTCCAACAAAACGTTTCTCCGTGACTTTGTGTCTCTGTTTGCAATAAAAACTCTGCGGTATCTTTACCCTAGAATCCTTTCTTTCAATTCCGGGGTTGGCATTCTGCAAGATTCTCTTTTTCCGAAAAGCCTGTAGCGATTTTTGGCGATCAGATCGTAGAATACATTTCGGATGGGTCTAGGAATGATATAACCGATGAGGAAAATTTTCCAGAAGCCGCCCAACTTGCCGCTGATTTCAATGATTGCATTGGATTTGATATGAATTTCTTTCCCATCCCAGAAAAGGATACTGTCTATGCCTCGGATTTTCTCTTCTAAGGCATTCGATTGGATTAGATTTTTGGCATATTCAGATTGGAGGCTCGCAAATTTTAGTTTTTTATGTTTGTCCAGATCCAAAAGTACATTCACTGCACCATTGCATAAATTGCAAACTCCGTCAAATAGCACGATTGGATCCGTAAATTCTGACAAAAGGCCCTTCTTCTTTTATTTAGACAGTTTAGAAGTTTTATGATTCAAATAAAAACTCTGCCCTATTTCAGTTCTTTTTGAAAGTAGAAAGAGCCGATTTTAGTTTTTCATACCAAGCACCTTTCTTTTTCAAAAAAATTGCTGGAGATCCTAAAGGCGCATTCATCTCTATCCAAGCTCCGCCTTGGAAAGTTTTACCTGTCCATACATGTTCCCATTCTCCCTTTGGTAGATATGCTTTTATTGTATCTTCTCCTTTTTCCAGCACAGGAACTACGAGTAAATCCTCTCCGAGTAAGAATTGGTTTTGTAAGTCTCTTGTGTTAATATCTTCCGGATAAGAAAGATATAAAGGTCGTAAAATGGGAAGTCCTGATTCACTTGCTTCTTTATTTAGAAATTTAAAATATTCTTTTAATGCAATGTGCATCTGTCCGTATCTTGCAAATTCTTTTACAGTATCGGGATCCGAATACGGTTGGTGATTTTTAGAAGGCCTATTTCCCTCGTGGGTCCGAAATATAGGAGTGAATACGTTCAATTCTGCCCAACGTAAGAACAATTCCTTGGATCTAAAATAATCTTTGATCGGACTTGGGATCGTGGTATATCCGCCTATATCACTATGGTTTAAGCTGATCCCGGACATTCCTCCGCTCAATATTCCGATCAGAGAAGAAACGATCCCGTCATGTCTGCCCCAACTTACCATTTGGTCTCCCGTCCAAAAGGAAGTGGAATATTTATTGGAATAACTGTAGCCTGCTCTAGTAAAGAATACGACCTGTCCTTCTTTGCCAGCTTCTTGGATCGCTTCTCTGTTCAGCCTCGCCCATTCTACTGGATAACGATTATGATAAAGTTCTGCGGATTCCTTAGAGAACAATGCCGCGTCCGTAGGCAACCATTCTCCGAAGTCCGCCATCCAACCTGAAAGTCCGTTGCCGATCAAATTCTGTTTGATTATACTTTTGATCCAGGTCCTAGTTTTAGGATTCGTAAGATCAAGTAGCCCGGCCGGAAATCCAGCAGTTTGGACTATATAATCTTTCCCTTCCTTATCTTTTACTAAATAGTTATTTTTGACCGCCTCTTCGAATAAAGGCCCTTCTGTGGCGAGCATCGGGTTGATATATCCTAAAACTTGGATATTCTTTTGGTTTAATTCTTTTACGAAGTTTTTGAAGTCGGGATAACGTGTCTCATCCGGAAACCATTTCCACCAGAGCTGGGAACCGAATACGGTTTTTCTTTGTCCCACCCAGTCCTGGATCCAAAGAGCGGAGATCGGATTTCCTGAGAGTTTTGCTTCTTCTATCTTTTCCAATACAACCGATTTTCCGCCTTGGATACCGAGCCATGTTCCATAGGCCCAATCCGGCAAATTCGGAAATCTTCCTGTATGAGAAGTGTATAATTTTAGGATCTCTTTCGGACTTGTCGCTTTCCAAGATTTGACGTTAAGTCCTCTTTCCCTAAACTCAATTGCGATTTCTGAATCTTCTTCAAAATCAAAAACGGAATAAGAACTATTTTCGAAGAAGAATGCCCTGTTCCTTGATGTCAGAAAAAATGGAATGGGTGTGTATGTGCTGTATTCGTTCCCTCCAGCACCTTCTAATAATTCGGCTCCCCAGGTAATCGGTTGATCTCCCCTTCCCACTCCCTGTTCTTCTGAAAATAAAAATGGTCTTTTTCCTTTTAGATTTAGATGAGAGAATTGTTCGCCTAGTCCGTATATACTCTCCGATTCGTCCGATTTGAATTTAATAAACGTCCGGTTCAGTTCCGGATTAGAAATCTCCACCTTCCAATCAAGTCCGGAATTGGAAGAAGATACAAATCGGATCGAGTAATCTGTCTCACAGTTCTTTCCGGAGAGTTTTCCTTTCAGAATTAATGCTCCGGACTCTAGTCCAAGGCTTTCGATTGTTTGAGATCCGCATTCTAATAAGATCTTATCTTTGATCTTGAAGGTCGCCTTTCTATAATTTACGTTCTGTTCTCCTTTCGCAGAAGATAGAAATGCATCTTTTAAATTGAATTCTAATATTCTACCCTTAGAAGTGATGAACGAAAGTTCACTCGGTAGGAATACTGCTTTTACACCGTTGCCGAGGTCGAATTCTTGAGGAGGAATGGAAAATGGAGAGATCTTTTCGAATCTGGATCCACAATCCAATAAAGATGCAAATAGTATGCTGATAATAAAAAAGAACCTCATCGTTATTCCTCTTAGAAACTAACGAGAGAGGTTCTTTTAAGAAGCCTAAGAAGTCTTTCTTTTTTTAACTTTTTCGGTCTACGCCACCGACTCTTGGTGCAGAAGCTGCTGCTCCAGTCTGTCCGTATATATTCGCCGCTTGTTTAGGTAGATTTGATTTTCTCCACTCGAACCAAGAGCCAACATATACGTTCACGTCGTTGTATCCTACTTCTTTGAGCATCATTGCGAGCAATGAGGACCTTGCACCGTTATAATCGTAGATAACAGTGGTCCTTTCCGGCATAAAAGGGAAACCTCTTAACTTTTTATTGAAGAATGTTTTGTCCACGAGTTCGCCATTCGCGTCATACAACATTCTCCAGTCCCAAAGGAAGGCTCCCGGTAATCTACCGCATAAACTCCCCGGTTCAGGAGCGGTTAAACGTGGAAGTTTTCCGTCGTATTCTTCCGGAGTGCGAGTATCGAAAATTTGCAGTCTAGTTAAGTTCTTTTCTAAGAAGGCTTTGTCGATCACTCCTTCGAGCTTGCGAACTTTGGACGCAGGGCCGCAATCCAGTTCTTTAGAACCTTTTTCTTTTGCCCCATCTACAGGCCAGCGTTGTCCGATCAAGAAGGCATTTTGAAAACCTGCCGCTCTCAAAAGGAAAACGAGTCTGGATGCGAACATCCCCATTCCTTCGTCGAAAACTAAGATCCTGGACTTCTCCTCTTTTTTAGCGAGAGCAAGTATCTCTTCGATCGGACCCAATAATTTTTTGGAAGAATCCGGATCGGAAGCAAAAGCTTTTTTGACGAATGGAAAATAATACGCACCCTTTAAGGTGGATTCCTGGTATTGCGCTTGGGAGCGACAATCGATGAATAAGTCCTGCTTTTCGTTCAGGTCGGTTTTAAGAAAACTCCAGTGAGACAAGATGAATACCGTTATATTTTTTACTCTTAGTTTTAACCATATTCCAGAGTCCCGTTTCAGAGTTTAACTTTTTTTTGGTATTCTTGAAAATTCGAGACATAATCGCAAGAATTCTACGGAAATTCCTCTTCTATTTTCAGATCTGTAAAATCCGCTTTTTCCCGAACCGATAATAATTAAGAATGTTTTCCCCGATGCAGAATATTTTCCATTTAAGAACGAAAAGACTCCTTCTTTCTTTTACGAGCCTGGGAGTTTTGTTGCTTTTTTCCGTTTTTATTCCGGATTCTGGAAGTTTCGCGGAAGAACCCCAACTCCAAAAAGCAAATCCCAGGATTGGAGACTTTGCTGAGAAAGAATTTCAGGAAGGTTGGAGAAAATATACCAAAGAAAAAGATGCAAGGCCTTTGAAAGAATGGTTTAAACAACATGGGACCGTTCATATCGGTGAGTGCAAGTTTAGATCTCTTCCTGAATCCGAGGAAATACAGTATCTTTCTTTGGATTGTCCCGGAAAAAAACTGAACGGTTTCTTTTATTCGGGAGAAGAAAGATTACG
The DNA here is from genome assembly GCF_000244755.1 of Leptospira licerasiae serovar Varillal str. VAR 010. Lineage (NCBI taxonomy): Bacteria > Pseudomonadati > Spirochaetota > Leptospiria > Leptospirales > Leptospiraceae > Leptospira > Leptospira licerasiae. Next base: position 26,155 of record NZ_AHOO02000003.1, read on the forward strand.
TTCTCCAGAAAGGATCGATTCTTTCAGAGTAAAAGGTCCAGTTAAGTTAGGAAAAACCGTCTATTGGGAGCTTGAATTTTCTGCGGAGAATTTAAAAGCCGCAAGTTCCAAACCGGCGCCTGGCGGTAAATCCAATCCGGAAACAAAATTAGTGGAGAAAGCTTCCACTGTGAATTTTGGTCTCCAATATTTCTTAAGTATCGCAAAACATCCGATAGATCGTCCCACTCCGAAAGGGAAAGAGATCTTTTTCGATTCTTCTTGCCCTCTTCTTTACTTGGGTAAGGATGCGGATTTTTATTGGGACAAGTCTTTGTATTATTCTTTCCAGGCGAGCTGTTTGCCGGATTCTCCTTATTCCTGGATCAGGATCAAAGCGGATCTGAGCGGAAATGTTTTAGTGGATAACCAACCCACGGAAGAACTACAGGAAGGCGCACGTTACCTGGCAAAATTGAAATTAGAATCGGTAGAAAAGGATAAAATTGTATGGTCCGATGCGGAGTTGTTTCATGAATAAGTTTTGGATACTTCGCGCCGGTTTGATCCTGCTTTTTAGTTTTCCCGTCTTTTCTCAAACTAACGGGAACTCGGATCTAAAAACTCTATTGAACGGTGTAGTAATCGTAAGAAGCGATATTTATCCGGATGCAAGCGACCCTTTAGAGTTCGGGGACCAAGACCTTTCTCGAGATGTGGGATCCGGTTTCATTATTGCAGGAAATAGAATATTAACGAATGCTCATGTGATCTCGGAATCCAAGTATTTGAAGGTAAAACGTTTTAATAGTAGTAAATATTATAATGCAAAAGTGGAATTTATAGGTTTCGACTGCGATCTAGCTTTGATCTCCGTAGAAGACGAGGAGTTTTTTTCAGGTGTAGAACCTCTAGAGATCACGGAAGAATCCCCTTCTTTGGGAAGTAATCTTTTAATGCTCGGTTATCCGGAAGGCGCGGAAAATCTCACTTTAGAAAACGGTTTAGTCAATCGTGTGGAAAGACTGAGATATTCTTTTACGGGATTAGATTATAGAAAAGTAATACGTGTAGGTGCAAATATTCTCCCGGGATATTCGGGCGGTCCTGCTATCCAAAACGGAAAAGTAGCGGGAATAATTTTCGAGGTCAGCCAAGTCCAAGGAAATACGGCATATCTAATCCCGCCGGAAGTAGTTCAACATTTCTTAAAAGATATACAAGACGGGCAATACGACGGATTTCCATTCGTAGGTTTCACCTTTCAAAATGGGAATTCCGAGTCCGTGAAAAAGTATTTGGGAGTCCCTCAGAATCTACAAGGCGTGCTTGTGAATAAGGTGTATCCAAATTCTTCTTTTTCTGACGTTTTGCAAACGGACGATTTTTTATATAAGGTAGACGAGGCTTATTTAAATAACGAAGGCGGACTTTTGGAGTTTACCGGAAGAACGATCGTAGATCTTATCGAGCCGGGTTTTGTAGGCCAAAAACTGAATCTATACTTTTACAGAAACGGTAAAAACTTTAAGATCCAAGCAGAATTAAAAAAGACCGATTCTTTGGAGTTGTATAGAGATCGTCAGATCCGCAGTTTTTTGGGGGCGGGACTTTTATTCCAACCTGTGAACCGTGCATTATTCGGAAAAGAAAGCCAAAGAGTGGAAACCGCTCTCAGATACCATTACAGTTACTTTATACAAGACGATCTTTTCAAATTTACGGAAAGAGATCTGATACTGACTACGCTCTTTCCGGACCCTCTCAACTCTAAATACTTAAATTATCGTTTTAAAATATTAGAATCAATTAATGGAAAAACTCCCGCTAATATCGCCGAATTTAAGGACTATTGGAAAAAATATTCTAATGGGACTCTGGTCTTGAAATTTAGAGGCGTTGGACTTCCTTTGGTTTTGGACGCAAAAACCGTTAGGACGATCGACTTGAGGGTCAGAAAAAGATTCGATATTAAGTCGGACGAATCAAAGGAGGGAAAATGAGATCTTATAGATTTACAGTAATTCTCCTATTCTTCTTCCTAGGATTTTCGGAAAATGTAGAAGCAAAAGCGGATTCAGAATTTTCACTTCTGGTTCATTTCAGGAAGTACTCCCATCATAATCCTTTCCAAAAAGGAACTCCATACCAGAAAAAAATACCGGCGATCCGTTTGGATGAAAGAACCGCTCTCGCACTTTTAAAACCGGGAGAAGTCCCTCTATTCGCAGAGATCCATCCGGAAGAGTCGGCGGGAAGAAAGGCATATTTCCAAAAAGTAGATCTGGATACCGGACTCGGTATCGTGCTTCTTCCTGAAAATTATGGAAGAAGCAAAAAGGTATCCCCGATCGCAATTTTAGAAGAAGGAACGAGAACCCAAGGAGCATGCTCCTCCTTCTTTACGAACTTTGAATGGGGAAGTTTAGAATTTTCTAAATCGATTTTGCCTCTTTCGAAACTTTCCAGAAAGGAAAACCAGGACGGGACCAGGAGCTTTCTTTTTGCAGGAAAAAAAGTATGCGGATTCACCGACGGGTCTTGGAACGCGGGAGCGGATCTTCTACGTAGATTCTATCATAGTAGATTTTCGTCCTCTTCTCCATTCCCTCATCCTGGTTTTTCCGCAGAAGGTTCTTTAACGCCTGCGGAGGAAGATTATTATTTTCCGAAAGGTAGCGTTGGCGCTGTAGTCTCCGAAGTTCTTCCCGGAATCGGTCCTATGCACAATCTTTTTCCTGGAGATGCGGTTCTTTCCGTAAATGGAACTCCGGTTGCTTCCAAACAAAAACAAGTATTATATGATATTCTACTCAGCAAAGGTGGGTCTTATCTAAATTCAGGAGAATGGGTCACTCTTTCACTTTATCGTGACGGTAGAAAAAGAGAGATACGCTACCAGCTAAAGCCGTATAACGAGGATTCTTTTCTGATCCCTGAAAGTTCTGACAAGATAGCTCCTAAATATATCATTGCAGGCGGATTACTTTTTACCGAGCTTACTCACACTTATTTGAAAGAATACGGGGAAAAATACAAATCCTCCAGCGATAGAAAGTTAGTATATTTAGCTGAGAGTTATTCTAAAAAACTCCATCCGGAAAGAAGCCGTATCGTATTACTTTCCAGAGCCTTCCCGGACGAGAAGAACAGGGCCTATCAGGAATTCCAAGATTTGATCTTAGAATCAGTGAACGATAAGATAGTCGATTCCGTAGAAGGCCTGAAAGCCGCCATTTCAGAAAATAAGGACGAATTTTTGGTCTTCCGATTTTCAGGAAATAAATTGGCGGTTTTCGATAAGTCGGAGTTAAAAAGTTTGGATGAAAGGATAAAATCCTTATATTCTCTCGATTCTCTAGACAATATACGCTGACAAAATTCTTGACTAGAATACCTTTCCGGGGTTTTCTTTTGTTTTCCGAATAAGAGCATTTTAAGCATTCGGAAGTTCTGAATTAGGAATTTATTATGAAAATCCTTTTCGTTGATGACGAAGAAGTTATCCGAGATCTGTTCCAAGAAATTTTCGGCAGCGAATACGAACTCGTTCTTGCCGGAACCGCGGAACAGGGCTTAAGCTTAGCCGAGTCGGAAACTTTCGATCTGATCATCACCGATATCCGCCTTCCAAGGATGAACGGTATCGAGTTCATCACTAAATTGAGAGAAAAGGGAGTGGATACTCCTTTTATAGTCATTACCGGAAATCAGGACATCCAGATCTCTATCAACGCACTCCGATTAGGAGCGGTAGACTTTTTCCTAAAACCTTTCAGAATGGAGGCGATCCGTTATTCGCTCTTAAGGTTTAAGAATTTATTCTATGCTGGTAAAGATCTTGTAGACAAAAGAATGTTCCAGGTCCGGGAATCCAGACAGAAGTTCGCACTTCTTCCTAGGCTCGGAAATTTAAACCAATATGTTCATTTGATCTTAAAGTCTCTGTCCCATCTTCCCAACCTGCAGAACGAGGACCAACTCTCCTTAAAAGTCGCCTTATACGAATTGATAGGAAATGCAATTGAACACGGTTGTGCTCGGATCACCTATCATCAAAAACAAGAGTTGATGTTCCAAGAAAACGATTACTTCTCCTATGTGGATAAGATCTGCGAATCCAAAGAAGAATGGATCCAGGTGGAAGTGGACTATGACGATACAAGAGTCACGGTCATTTTGGAGGATGGAGGAGACGGTTTCGACCCTGCAAGAGTTCCTGATCCGGTGCAAGACCCGAATGCGAGCCAACTTTCAGGTAGAGGGATCTTCTTAGTCCGTATGAATGTGGACTCTCTTTCTTATAACGACAAGGGAAACCAAGTCACCTTTGTTAAGAAGTTACAAAAAGCGAAGGCAAAACAAACCTAAGCGGAAAAATTTATCAGAAATATGGAATATTCTGATTTTAAAATATATTCTCCCGTTACTTGGCAGAAGGTTTGTAATACGCTAAAAAATAACCGCTAAGCAAGAACCAAGAAGGGATCTGGCCTAGGAAAAACGCTCCTGCGGCTCCCATTGTCCCATATTCAGGGATCAAAAGATTATCCAAAATTAATCCAAAGATCAATCTTACTAATGCAAGTATCGCAAGTAGCCTAGGCTGCCCCAAAGCGAACAAGGCCATTCCAAGAGGAGAAAACACTAATTGGAAAAGATAATTCGGATACAATAATTGGAATACCGGAACCGATTCAGGATATTTTCCGGAGAATAATGCCGAGAAAACCCAATCTCCCAACAATACCCAAGGCGCTAATGCCAATGCGAATACAACCGCAACTAAGATAGACTTACCCAAGTAACTTGTGAATTCCTTATTTTCGGTAAGTCTAGAGAGTTTAGGATAGATCATCGAGTTCAAAACTGAAAATAAGATCACAAACCCGCTGAATGGTTGTAAGGCAACTCCGTAAGCCGCCACCGCCTCGTTAGAATGGTATTTATTCAGAAAAAATAACTCCATTCTATCCGATACGATCGCGAATAAAGATGCCAAAAACGCATAACGGTTGAAAGAAATGAGTTCCCTGGTTTGTTGTCGAACTTCTTCCTTATCCCCAGCCCAGTGTAGTTTTCCTCTTGGGAATAAAAGGAAGAAAAGAACGATCGTGAAAACGGGGGCGACGGAGAAGATTCCAAGTATATCTAAATGCCCTAGTGCATGTTCCGAAAATTGATCCGCTAAGTACAGGATCAAAATACGGATCAGGTTTGGAAGTGGATACCAAATGGAAAGTGCGTGATATTGTCCGAAAGAAACGAATATACTTTCGAAATATGAATTAAACGAAAGGACGAAGCTACCGAATACCAAAAGGAATGCAGCAAGAGCATTTTCCCTTAGAAAATAAACTGCGACACTCGTCACAAACACTAATAGAAATAATGCTGCCCATTTAACCCAAAGAGAGGACGCTAAAAGTACTCCAATTTTACGTTTGTCTTCGGTCATTGGAGAAAGAAATCGCACTAAGGCTGTGGGCAATCCGAATTCTGCCACGGCCAATAACACCGGCAGAAATCCGGAATAGTATTGGAATATTCCGTTTTCGTTCTTACTCAGGATCCTGACCGAATATACCATGAAAATAAAATTCAGTAGGGAGGCCACTACCTTGGAAAACCCTACTGAAAAGAAACTGCGTATGAATCCGGAGGTCCGTAATTTTCCGAAACTTTCGAAAATGAACTGTAAGGAGGATCCAATGCGAAGCATGAAGTTAAGTCAGATAGATGCCTCCGCGTATCCTTTTCAAAAGAATGGGAGCGAGATGGCCGATATAGTAACACACGATCCCATACTTAAAGTATCTGGCAACCGGATTTTCCCCCAATAGAGAGGAGAGAATTTTTCCGAGAGCCAAATAAAAGATCAAGATCCCGAGAATGATCACACCGACTCGGATCAAAAATTCAATCCAAGAATCGACTGATTTCCAATCCAGCCCTGCTCTCTTATTGTACAAAATCCCGATCCCGAAACCTGCAAGTGCTCCAGCAGAAGAGATCACCTGTTCCCAGGATTTATTCGTGGATTCAGGTTGGTTCGCATCTTGTAAAAGAACGCTAGGCAGAGTCATCGCTAAAATAAAAAGTACGAGCGACTTGAGTCTTTTTTGGTCCGGAGCTTGTCCGCTAAATCCCGGCTCTAAAATTCCAGGATCTTTTGCAAATAAGAACTCTAATCCGAATAATATCAAAAGACCTAAAACAAAACCTCCTAGAGTATCTCCTAAGAAGTGAAGTCCTGCATACATTCTTGCAATCGGCATGAATAAGATCAAAAATGCGGTAAGCACTCTTACCCAAGGTATTCTTACATGCAAAAATAATGTTCCGTATAACACCACTGCAGTCTGCACGTGCCCGGACGGAAATCCGTAAGAACCTTCCATGAGTCCAAGCTCGGAGGAAAAAGGTAAACCGATCGGTCTAGGTAGAGTAAGAAGAGCTTTAAAAACTCCGTTTATAATCCCTGCAATCAATAGGCTAAGAGTCATTCTAAGCCCTACTTTACGATTCACGCAAAGATAGATGAAAGAGACTAAGCCCATAAAAAAGAGAGAAGATCCCAAGTAATGGAACAAAATTGTAAGAGGATCCAACGCAGGTTTTAGAAATGAAATATGAAGTGCCGCTAAAGGCCCGTTAGAGAATAAGATCTCTTTCCAAAGGAAACTATCCGTCATAAAAACGATCATATAAAATTTCGGTTTTAAACGCAAAATGAATTCTTTCCTAGATCTTTGCCTTCCGAGTGTTTTTAGAACATTCGATTTTTAAAGATAAGTCCCGGTTTGTAGGAGATCCTACATCCACAGTATCCGCAGCGTTGGAGGTCCTACATCGCAGTCGGTTGCGGTGCTGGAATTCCAACAATGCTTTATCCACCTTGTAGGAACTCCTAGATCGAGATCCCCCAGTTTCCCCCCAAAATCCAGGTTGCTAGATTCTTATTCCTGCAGCATGATAGATATATAAATGGAATTTATTGAACGATCGTTCTCCAAACGACAAAACAAACAAAGTTCGGTTAAAATTTGTAATAGCCTGAACATTAGGAGAATATAATGGAACCAGAAGTTTATATCCCCCATAATAAATTAAAATTCGTGACGGCAGCTTCACTTTTTGACGGCCATGACGCTTCCATCAATATCATGAGAAGAATACTCCAATCCTCCGGAGCAGAAGTGGTTCATTTAGGGCATAATCGATCTGTACATGAAATTGTAGATTGTGCGATCCAGGAAGACGTGCAAGGCATTGCAGTCACAAGTTACCAAGGAGGTCACGTAGAATATTTCAAATACATGATAGACCTTTTGAAAGAAAAAGGAAGTTCTCATATCAAGGTATTTGGTGGAGGCGGAGGGACTATCCTTCCGTCTGAAATACAGGAGTTAGAAGCCTACGGAGTTTCTAAAATATATTCTCCGGATGATGGGCGTTCATTGGGTCTCCAAGGGATGATCAATGATCTATTACAAAAATCAGATTTTATTCCGCCTCATAGATTTAACGGAAATCTTTTCTCGGAGATCCGCAAAAAAAATCCGATCGCGATCGCAGAATCCATTTCCTTGGTGGAATCTTCCGAAAATGGATCCCACAAGATCGAACCTGGAAAATTGGATTTTCCGATCTCTAAAAAAACTATTCCGATCTTAGGGATCACCGGGACCGGAGGAGCAGGAAAATCCTCTCTTACTGACGAACTCGTCAGAAGATTTATCCATGATTTCGAAGACAAAACGATAGCTATTATATCTGTAGATCCTTCTAAAAGAAAAACCGGAGGCGCACTCTTAGGAGATAGAATACGTATGAATTCCATCTCTCATCCTAGAGTGTATATGAGATCTTTTGCAACTAGAGAAGCAAACATAGCTTTGAACCGAAATGTCAAAAAAAGTTTGGACGTTCTCAGAAGTTCAGAATTCGATTTAGTAATCGTAGAAACGGCAGGGATCGGGCAAAGCGATTCTGAGATTACGGAAGTATCCGATCTTTCTCTTTATGTAATGACTCCCGAATTCGGCGCGGCTACACAGCTGGAAAAGATCGATATGATCGATTACGCGGATCTAATCGCTGTCAATAAGTGCGACAAAAGAGGAGCGTTAGACGCGATCAGAGATGTTCAAAAACAATTCCAAAGATCCAGGAAATTATTCGATTCCCCTCCCGAAAAAATGCCTGTCTTCGGGACAATCGCTTCTCAATTCAATGATCCAGGAACGAACAATCTATACGTTGCACTCATCGATTCTTTGAATAAAAAATTCAATCTTGGATGGAAATCCAATTTTGTTTCCAGTTCCGAGACTAGCCAAAAGATCCATATCATTCCACCCGATAGACAAAGATATTTGGCGGAAATCGCGGAAGAATGTGAAAAATACGAGAACTTCGTCAAAAAAGAATCCGAAACCGCAGAAGTCTTATACAGGATCAAAGGTACGATCGACGTATTAAAGGAAAGAGGTAAAAACGTTTCCGACCTGGAAGAAGAATATTCCAAAAGGGAAGCACAGCTCCATCCTGATACTAGAAAGATCCTAAAAGAATGGGATTCTAAATTAGAAAAATATTCCGGAGAATATTTCACATATACCGTCAGAGACAAAGAGATCAAGGTAGAGAATTTCACAAAATCATTAAGTAATCTGAATATCCCTAAGGTTTCAGTACCAAAATTCCGCAACTGGGGAGAGATCGTAAAATGGTCCTATACTGAGAATTTCCCGGGAGAATTCCCTTTTGCTGCGGGAGTATTCCCTTTCAAAAGAACGGGAGAAGATCCGACACGCATGTTCGCCGGAGAAGGCGGACCGGAAAGAACAAACGCAAGATTCCATTATGTTAGCCACGGAATGCCGGCACATCGTTTGAGTACCGCATTCGACTCAGTCACTTTATATGGAGAAGACCCAGGGCTTCGTCCCGATATTTACGGCAAAATCGGTAATTCCGGAGTAAGCATCGCAACTTTAGACGACGCTAAAAAACTTTATTCAGGCTTTGATCTCTGTAGTCCGAGCACTTCCGTGTCCATGACGATCAACGGACCGGCTCCGATGCTTCTATCCTTCTTCTTAAATACTGCAATCGACCAGACCTGCGAGAAATACATCCGCGCAGAAGGAAAAGTGGAAGAGGCAAAATCCAAACTTGCGGAGATCTATTCCAAAAAAGGAGTTCCAATCCCTCAATACAAGGGAGAGATCCCTAAAGGAAACGACGGTCTTGGTCTTCTTCTTTTAGGGACCACTGGAGATAAGATACTTCCTAAAGAAGTTTATGAAAAGTTAAAGAAGGAGACTCTTTCTTCCGTTCGCGGCACAGTTCAAGCGGATATTCTAAAAGAAGACCAGGCGCAGAACACTTGTATCTTCTCCACCGAATTCGCGCTAAAACTGATGGGAGATATCCAAGAATATTTTATCTGGAATAAGGTCCGAAACTTTTATTCCGTTTCCATCTCAGGGTATCATATCGCGGAAGCGGGAGCAAACCCTATCACCCAAGTTGCTTTCACTCTCGCAAACGGATTTACTTTTGTGGAATATTATCTTTCTAGAGGTATGAAGATAGACGATTTCGCTCCGAATCTTTCTTTCTTCTTCTCCAACGGGATCGATCCTGAATATGCCGTGATAGGTAGAGTGGCACGTAAGATCTGGGCCAAGAGTATGAAGTATAAATACAGCGGATCGGAACGTTCTCAGATGTTAAAATACCATATACAGACTTCCGGTCGCTCTTTACATGCGCAAGAGATAGCGTTCAACGATATTAGGACCACCTTACAAGCGTTATATGCAATTTACGATAATTGTAATAGTTTGCATACGAACGCTTACGACGAAGCGATCACCACTCCTACGGAAGAATCCGTGAGAAGAGCGATGGCAATCCAGCTCATTATCAACAGAGAGCTAGGCCTTGCTAAAAATGAGAATCCTTTGCAAGGTTCCTTCATCATAGATGATCTTTCCGATCTTGTAGAAGAAGCGATCTTGTCCGAGTTCAGACGTATTTCAGAAAGGGGCGGTGTTCTTGGTGCAATGGAAAGAATGTACCAAAGAAATAAGATCCAAGAAGAATCGCTCGAGTATGAACACAAAAAACATACCGGAGAGATCCCTGTGATCGGTGTGAACACTTTCTTAGGAAAAGACGGATCTCCAACAATCCTTCCGGAAGAAGTGATCCGTTCTACAGAGGATGAGAAAAAAGCACAGATCCGCGAATTGGAGGCATTCCAATTCAGGAACCAAGAAGATTCCTCTAACGCTCTGAAAAAACTCCAGGCGGCCTGTCTTTCAGGAGAGAACGGATTCGAGGCTTTGGTAGAAGCCGGAAAGGTTTGTTCATTGGGACAAATGACACATTCTCTTTATGAAGTGGGCGGCCAATACAGAAGAAGTATGTGATCGATTAGTGATACAAATCAATTCAGGGGACCTTTTTTTGTTTCCCTTAGGGTTTCAAAGTAGAAAATTTGGTCCAAGGCCATGACTTCTTCTGCAATCCAGTTTACAGAGACACATGTATACGCGGAAAAAAAACGCTTTAGAGTCGTTTTCGTGCGAAACGTATGTTCTGTCGAAACGGAAGAAATCGGCTTAATCCTGCAAAAGATCCAAGAAATCCAACCGAATCTTGTGGAGCTGGATCTTGGAAACGTAGTCGCCATCCCTTCTCTCATCCTGAATCGGATCCTAAAACTTTTGGCGGAACTAAAATCTAAAGGAGTCCCGGTGGAAATCAAAACCAGCGAAGGACTCAAAACCGTCTTGAATCGACTGAAAATCTCCCTACAATGAAAACGATTTCTATCATTCTGACCCAATGTTTCCTATTCCAAAGTTTGGTATTCGGAAGCGGTTGGTTCTGCGGAATGCTCGCCGGAGAGATTAAACTTTGTCATTGTAATCACGGAAGCCAAAAAGAAAAACACTCAGACTCGGAAGATTCAAGATTCTCTTCTAAACTTGCCGATGCGGGAGAAGATCATAAAGAGCATAAGTCTTCTTCCCTACCCGATTGTCATTCCGCTAAGTCGGGAGAAGTCCATAAATGTGCCTGTAAAAAAGCAAAAGACAAGGCCTCTTATTTAAGCGGAACTATCTGCACTCAATTTTTTACTTATTCTAAATTAGAAAACATCGCTCCCCAGGCTCTTGGTTCGGAACTTCTGAGTCGCATACAAGAAGCTTCCGGAGTGTTTGTTTCTTTCGAACTCGAAAGACCCCCTCGATTCTCCTAAACATTTTCTAAACCTCGAACGAGGAAGCATAGGATAGCTGTATCCTCATGCATATACGAAAAAACGGAAAGTATAACACTTTCCTCAGGAGAATATTATGAAATTATTATGTAGTCATATTGTTTTAATTATTTTGATCCTTTTTGCATTCAATTGCGACGGATCTTCCAACCAAAACCTGGCTCTTTTGGCATTAGCAATACAAAACCAACCAGGGATAGAATTCAAAGCAGTCGTCGGAGATAGCGACGCAACCTGCGGAGGGGATATTACCGGACATGGAGAAAGCCATTCTAGTTCCGTCACGATCCAACACGTTGCAGGAGTGATGCCGATCGGACTCAAGGATCTTAGATTTTACGTATCCGAATTCGAATTGGTGGATCAGAACGATAATGTAATTACTTTAGATGTTCCTAATACTGGAGATTGGCAGTATGCAGGAGTTGCACTTTTGGATTTCGAAAACGGAAAAGGAAGCTGCAGCGGAACAACAGAAACTAATAATTTTGTCCAAGCTTCCGTGGAGAATAAAACTTATAAAACTCTCAGATTCACCTTGGGAGTTCCGGAAAATTTAAATCATATCGATTATAGTGTGGCTCCTTCCCCTCTCAATGTCTCAGGACTTGCCTGGAGTTGGACCATGGGTTATAGATTTTTCGTAGGAGAGTTTCTATCCAACGATCCCGCAACACTCGGAAATGCGGCGGTTTTACATATGGGTTCTGCCGGTTGTTCCGAATCCGCCGGAGTTTATACATGTACAAATTCGAATCGAGCCAAGATAGAATTAACTCCAACTGAAGGATTTAATCCGTTTACTCAAAAGGTACAATTTGACCTGAAAAAAGCCGTGACCGGCTGGGATATCAGCACTGGGAGTAAATCCTGTCATTCGATGGGAGCAATGGACAGCTCGACCTGTTCCTTAGTATATCCGAATTTCGGTTTGGATTATTCCACAGGAAATGCCGGATCGGCGGCTCAGACAGTATTTGGGATCGTCTCCAAATAAAAACTAAAACGATGGTTTCGGTCTACCCGACCGAAACCGGAGTATATTATGAATCGACTTATTACGTTTTCTTTATTCTTCCTTCTTCTTTTTCAATGTTCACAATTGGGTTTGGAGAAGGAAAAAAATTCCGGATCGGAAGGCTTATTGTTACTCTTAGGCACAGGCGCTTCCGAAGGAACTCCTTATACTTGGGATCTTCCCGCAGGATTTCCCATACCAAAAGTTCCGAGTGATAATCCTATCACCTTGGAAAAGGTAGAGTTAGGAAGATTTTTGTTTTATGACACAAGGTTGTCCGAAAATGAAACCCAGTCCTGCGGAAGCTGCCATAAGCAAGAGAATGCGTTCACAGACGGACTAACTGTTTCTGTAGGTTCTACAGGACAATCCCATCCAAGAAACGCACAACATCTTTCCAACGTAGTCTATAATCTCAGACAAACATGGGCAAATCCGCTTCTTAAAAAATTAGAAGATCAGGCAAGAGTTCCTATGTTCGGGGACAATCCAGTGGAATTAGGAATGAAAGACAGGGAAGATCTTTTGTTGGAAAGATTGGAGAACGACCCGGATTACGTTCTTAAATTTAAAGCCGCCTTTCCGAATGATCAAAACCCTTTTAGTATATTGAATATTACGAAAGCTTTGTCCAGTTTTCAGAGGACATTAATCTCCGGAAATTCCGCTTATGATAGATACCAGGCGGGAGACTTATCCTCTCTGAGCGCTTCCGCCATTCGAGGAAAGAATCTATTTTTCGGAGAAAGAGCGGAATGTTTCCACTGCCATGGAGGTTTCAATTTTACGGATACGATCCTACATACCGGAACAGTATTCGAGGAAGTAACATTTCATAATAACGGATTGGATTCTTCCAGATTCGTAAGTCCTAACGGTGGATTGTACGAATTCACTACTAAGGAATCGGATCGCGGAAAATTCAGAGCGCCTTCTTTACGTAACGTAGAATTGACGGCGCCTTACATGCATGACGGTTCCATTCCGGATCTATTATCTGTGATCAATCATTATGTGAATGGTGGAACTGGAGACGGAACTACCAACTCAAACAGGGACGTTTTTGTAAGAAGTTTCTCATTAAGTGAATCCGAAAAACAGGACTTAGTGGAATTCCTAAAAAGCCTGACCGACACGGAATTTACGACCAACCCTAAATTCCAGGATCCCTTCTAAAATTTTAGATAAATATGATGAAGAATAGAATAAAATTCGAATATATCTTACTTTTCCTTGTGTCCTTCCAGGCATGCGCCTACGGGACCCTAGGAAATTCCACGGAAGAAAGATCCACAGAGCTTCAGGCGCTCTTCCGTATCATGGACGAAAGAAGAGCGATCATTTCTCCCTGGTTGTATTACTCGGACGACCAAGGAGATTCAGACATTGGTTCTTTTTTGTTAAATGGAAATACTTACCAGATACAACTCACGGAAAACGAAGTCGTCTTGGAGAGTATTTCCATGCTGTTCAAGGCGCCTGAAAATTCTTTTTCAGTTTCCTCCTCTTCAGCGGATGATAAATACCATGTATTCCATTCGGGCGGTTCGGAAACTCCTACAACTGGAACCGGTTCCTACTCTAAAAAATACGGGATCAAAGGAAGTTTTTCTCCCGGAGATATTTCGATCTCCGATTTTAATGCCTTAACCGGACCTGTAAAAAAACAAAGTTTATCCCCTTTTCCTTCCGTACCGTATGGGACCTTGGAACATATTTACGGAGAATTTTCGGACCTTCTTCTTACATTCCAAATATTTAATGGATCTACCACAAAAACGGTCCATGTAGAATTAAGAGAGGCTGAATTTCAAGTAGAAGCCTCCTGTGATTTAGAGATCCCCTACAAAAAGAATGTTCCATTCTCCATCGGATTCAGGACGGACGGTTTACTCTCCCAAAGAGCAGGATCTTCCTTTTCGATCTTAGATGCGATCTTTGCGCTCTCTGGTTCGGAGATTACAATTAACGATTTCCAAAATACTACAATTTACTCCGAAATCCTGGAGAACCTGGATACAAGCGGTCAGGTCATGGTATTATATTCATGTTTCTAATATTCCAAAAACATTTACTTCTTACTTTTATCAGAGTTCTGGCCTTTTTCTTTTTTGTCTTTTTAGGCGGTGAAATTTTTGCCCACCACGCGGGAGAAGGCCAAAATATGATCTCTTCCACAAGATTCGTGGATCCTTTTACGGGAAAAAGAGAAAAACCTTCCGATTATTTTTTGATCACCCAGGACTTCCAAAAAGGAACGATCGATAATTCCAATCTACATACGACCACGGTGTTCGGTGAGTTTAATTTCGCAGGAGGCAAATTCGCGGCAAATTTCAGCGCTCCATGGACCTATTACGAGCAAAAGGACAGAAGCGATGCGGCACGTTACGGCAAGGCATTCGTAGGAGCTAAATGGAATCCTTTGATCGATACAGGCTGGCCATTCTTCGTAATTTTGGAAGGAAGACTTGGTTTTCCTTCCGGAGGAGATACCGATAAATTTGCAGGTGGAGATTATTATTCAGGCATTGCAAATCTTACCTTAGGCGCCACATGGAAACAGTTCTTATTCGTGCTGAGAGGTTCCGGAATTTTTCCCCTTTCTAAGGACCATGCGAATCTGGATACTCAGTCAGGTCTTCCCTATTGGGCCCAAAGTTCCACCTCGTCTACACAGAACACGGAAGAACATCCCGAGATCCAAAAGATCACCCAATGGTTTGCATATGTAACTTATTTTTGGACAAAGGATTTTAGCGTCTTCGGCGGAGTATTATACAGAACTCCTTATGTAAACGTGATCGGCGGTGGCAGCCTTTTGGAAGAAGATTCAGAAACTCAGAAAAAATTCCCGAAAGCGTTCAAAGAAGCTAGTTTAGGTTTTAATTATACTCTTACCAAAGGTACCTATCTTACAATTGCCGGTCGGCTTCCTCTGATTAGAGATCCTGAGATCCGACTTTATGATTATGCGATCACGACCTCTATTTCTTTTGAACTCCCTGAATGGAGAGAATCATCTAAAAAATCGGAAAAGGAAGCCGAAGAATTCGAATCGGAAGATGATTTGGAGAAGAAGTAATTTCGCAGGCAGAGGTTTCGCACAGAGCACGCGGAGAACACAGAGGTTTTTCTCACACAGAGGCGCTAAGTCGCAGAGGGGTTTTCACAGAGAGTTTCGTTCAGACAAGTTGGAGAGTTTTTTTGTGAGGTAGGAACTCCAACATCGCAAAATTAAGATCTACTACAGCCCTCCATGCCTTTATGACTCTGTGTGAAAACTCTCCTTGGACTCGGTGGTCTGTGCGCGAAAATATGTTTTATTATAAAATTCTAATCCCAAAGAGATTGGAAGCAGAGTGCGGAATTTTTTTCGAAACTTTGGAAGCCTGACTTGGCAACACATTCTTCCTCTGTGCTTGGAAAATAGTCGATTCCTCCTCCTTCGTATTTGATCCTGCAGCATCCCTGCACCTTAGAAGGTTTTTCTTTTTTAGGCGCAGTCTCTTGGTTCTTGGTATCCTTAGGAGGTTCAGGCGAAACTCCCGATACGGAGGTAACGATCGAACAGAGATAACAAAAGGCAAAAACCAAGATCAGAGTTCGAAAATTCATCATAGCTATTTTATCTCCAGAATTACTTTACAAGGCAAGGAAAAATCCTCGGTTACAAAAAGCGAAGTCAAGTTTTTACGTTGACTCGGCGGCCTTACCAAGGTGACAAAGAGAGAAAAGTTCAAAAGACCGAATAGGAATTCGAATGAAACATCTCCGCTTAATTCTAACTGGACCTAAGTCCTTATCAATATCCGTTATCTTCCTTACGATCGCATTCAGCCAAGCTTCGGCGGAAACGATCCTTTTGAAAAACGGTGAAAAAACCTATGGAACTGTAATCGATCAATCTACAGATACCGTTACAATCCTAAAAGAAACCAAAAGACAGACCTTGGCCAAGTCCCAGATCTTAAAGATCATCTTCAAGGATATCAAAGACGAGGCGGAACTTGCAAAATTATTCGAGACTGAAAAAAAGAAGCTGAACAAAGACGGTAAGAAGCCTGAAAAAGAAGAACAATTAGATACCATTCTTCTGGAACAAATGATCAAGGAGAACAGCTATAAGGCGGTCCAAAAACGTTTGGCATTAATTGAGAAGTATATAGACGAACAAGATTCTAGTTGGGAAGAATATATTTCCGCCAACAGAAATCCTTGGGAGCCTGTTTGGAAGTCCGCAATCCTTCCTGGTTGGGGACTTTCCACAATGAAACATGATAATTATGCGAGAGGTTATCAGATAGCGATCGGTCTTTCCATAATTGTCGCGATAGGCGGAAGCCAAGCTGCAACGGAACAACATAATAAGGCGGAGAATCGACTGAGCAAAATTTTATTCGAAGACCCAGTCACCTATGCGCAGATCCAAGGTTCCGGAATTACAGGAGCTTCAGTTATAGTGACTAAACTGCAATCGGATAGTATTTCGGAATACAATTCCTTCAAGAGTAAGGAGAACCAATACGAAACGTATAGTAGAACCGGACTTTATATGGGTGTAGGTTTGTATTTAGTCCAATTGGCTCAGAGCTATTTTTTGGGACAAAAATGGGCGACTCATAATATTATCCAAACTCCGTCCGGAGAAGCAGTGAAAGAAGGATTCAATTTTAAAAGTAATTATATGCCTATTGCTGCAGGAGGCGCGAGCAATCTTTGGGAATATCGCACCGACCTGAGATATGTGAGCACTTTTTAAACTTCCGGAATAGAGTAACCTTTCGATTTCAACCAGTCCTGGTCATATAACCTGGACTGGTATCTTGCACCGCTGTCTGCAAGAACCGTAACTATGGTATGCCCAGGTCCTAATTCTTTTGCAAGTTTTACTGCAGCGCCCACATTAATCCCGCTCGAACCTCCCACAAACAATCCATCCTTGCGTAAAAGTGTATAAATAAACTCTAAACATTCCGCATCCGTGACTCTGATCGCATCGTCAAACGGAGCGTCTTTCATATTCTCCGTAATCCTTCCGTTACCGATCCCTTCAGTGAAGGAATTTCCTTCAGAAGTAAGCTCTCCCTTCTTTACAAAATTATAAATTGCCGATCCGTAAGGTTCAGCTGCTATCGTTTTGATCTTTGGATTTTTTTCTTTTAAGAACATCGCCGTCCCGCTGAATGTTCCTCCCGTTCCTAAGGATGCAAGCCAAGCGTCCACTTTCCCGCCTGTTTGTCTCCAGATCTCAGGTCCTGTAGTATGATAATGCGCCAAACGATTTGCCACATTATCGAATTGATTTGCCCAAATCGCATTCGGAATTTCTTCCGCGATACGAGCGGAAACTTTTACATAGTTTCCCGGATCTTTGTAAGGTACTGCAGGAACTGTTCTTACTTCCGCACCTAGAGTCTTAAGTAAATCTATTTTTTCTTTGGATTGTGTATCCGGGATCACGATCAGACATTTGTATCCCTTTGCGTTACATATGTGCACAAGACCTATCCCGGTATTTCCTGCGGTGCCTTCGACCACAGTGCCACCCGGCTTTAAGAGTCCCTTCTTCTCCGCCTCTTCAATGATAAATAATGCAGCCCTGTCTTTTACGGATCCTCCAGGATTTAAGAATTCCGCTTTTCCTAAAATTTCACATCCTGTCAGATTCGAATAATAATTTAAACGGATCAAAGGAGTGTTCCCAATCGCCTCTGCAAAACCTTTTTTGATCTCCATAAGAGCCTCTTTATTATACTATTTTAATATGTCCCAATAAAAAAAGGAAAGCAAATCCACTTTCGTGGATCCGCTTTCCCCCCTCGAATTTTTCCGATTTTGTTTTTTATTCCGGAAAAATAATCTATGTTTCGAACAGTTAGTTATACACTTCTGCGGGCTTAAGCGATTGTTACATCCTTAGACAAATATACGTCTTGGATCGCGTTTAACAATGCAACTCCGTCTTTCATAGGCTTTTGGAATGCCTTCCTTCCGGAGATTAGTCCCATTCCGCCGGCTCTCTTATTGATAACTGCAGCTTTTACTGCATCACCCAGGTCATTGGAACCGGAAGGTCCGCCTGAGTTGATCAAACCGATTTTACCCATATAGCAGTTTGCAACTTGGTATCTTGCCATATCGATCGGATGATCGGAAGAAAGATCGGTATACATCTTATCGTCTTTTTTGCCGAATTTCAGATCTTTGAATCCGCCTAAGTTAGTTTCAGGCAATTTTTGTTTTACGATATCCGCCTGAATAGTAGCAGCCAAATGGTTTGCTTGTCCGGTTAAGTCGGTAGCGATATGATAATCGGTCTTATCGTTTTTGAATGCATCGTTCCGAAGGTAGGCCCAAAGAATGGTTACGAGTCCTAACTCATGAGCTCTGTGGAAAGCTTCGGAGATCTCTTGGATCTGTCTGGAACTTTCGTCCGAACCGAAATAGATCGTAGCTCCTACGGCAGCAGCTCCCATATCGAATGCCTGCTCTACATTTGCAAAGAGGATCTGGTCGAATTTGTTCGGATAGCTTAGAAGTTCGTTATGATTGATCTTAACTACAAAAGGAATTTTGTGAGCGTATTTACGGGAAACTAATCCCAAAACCCCAAGAGTGGAAGCAACTGCGTTACATCCGCCTTCAATAGCAAGTTTTACGATATTCTCCGGATCGAAATATGCAGGGTTTTTAGCGAAAGAAGCACCCGCACTATGCTCAATCCCTTGGTCCACAGGAAGAATGGAAAGATATCCTGTTCCGGCAAGACGTCCTGTATTGTAGATGGATTGGAAATTTTTAAGAACAGAGTTATTTCTATCGGTCTTAGCAAAAATTTCGTCAATGTAATTCGGACCAGGGATGGTCAGGGTTTCCTTGGGGATGGTTTTAGAGACATGATTTAAGAGAGAATCCGCTTCCGCACCTAATGCGCTCTTGATTTTATCTAACATTCCAGTTATACCTATTGGTTTTATCGATCTGGTGACTAGTTTTGGGGCGAAGCCCAAAATTTCCATCGATTTTCGGCGAGAAATCCGAGGGGCAAAGCAAGACCTAAATCAAGATCCCTACTTAGTCTGAACCGGAAGGCGGATATGGAAATCTGTGCCTGAACTGGACTTTTGGACATCCAATTTTCCCTGATTGGATTGTATAATCCCGTAACAAACGGAAAGTCCCATCCCAATCCTAGAATCATCCGATTGTATCCTTTCGAAAGGTTGAAAAGCGTTCTCAGGGTCGAGTTCTCCGTTCAAGGTTCCGGAAAGTCGAATGTCCAAATACTTTTCTAAGTCCGTTTTAGCGGTTCCTAAACCTGCGCTAAAATGGATCTTACTTCCTTTCAGATCGGAGCCTACTCCATCCGCATAAAAATATAAAAGATAATATAATACTTCTTTAATTTGATTCTGCTTTAAGAATACATCCGGCAGATCGGAAGGAATGTTCTTAGAAATTTCCAGATTTTTGGATTTCAATAATTCGGAGATAATACCTTCTACCCCGGTTAAAATATCGTCCAATTTACACCAACTAGGTTCTTCATTATCCGAGCGGGAAAATAAGATCAAATTCCGGATAATGCCGGAGATCCTTTCTCCTTGTTCTATGATCACTCTAGCGTAATTTCGAATATCCGCGGGAAGATCCTTTTTATTCCGGATAATATTGCCGTAATTGATCACCCCCATAAGAGGGTTATTGATCTCATGAGCGATACCAGCTGCCAATTTCTGGATGGACTCCAATCTTTTTTCGGACTGGATCACCTTCTCCATTTCCGAGATCCTTTTTTCGGACACGGATAGAAGGTCCAATTCGGAGAAGGTGACGATACTTCCTACGATCCGATTTGCCTCGTCCCTAATCGGAGAAACCCTGAATCCTACTCGGATCTTTTTTTCATCTTTTCTAACTAGAACCGCAGGAATATATCTGAGATTATGACCTAAATTATCCGGATGTTCCCCGGAACCGATTTGGGTCTGGATAAAAGAAAGGACAACGTCTCCAGGTTTTCCGAGAGCCTCTTCCAAGGTCCAGCCTGTGAGCTCCTCCGCAGAATGATTCAGGAATATAATATTTCCCTCTGCATCCAGTGAAACTGCGCCTTCTGAAATACTTTGGATCACATTTTTAAATTCTTTGCCGCTCTCCTTAACGATTCCCAGACGTTTTTGTTGGCGAAGCGCGATCTCTATCGAAGACTTAAGTTGGTGGTTTTGGAAAGGTTTAGTGATATAAGCGTAAGTCGAAGCAGCATCCATCGCTCTCATGAATGTAGAGTCGTCGGTATACGCGGTCATAAAAACGATCGGAACGTCTTTGATCCTTTGTATATGTTGTGCAGTTTGTATCCCATCCATATCCCCTTCGATAGAGATATCCATGAGAACTAGATCTGGATCCGTTTCCTTAAAAATAGATTGGGCGTCCAGGCCATTGGCCGCAACTCCTGCAACCTTATAGCCTAAATTTTGGAGAGTCTTTTGGAGATTGAAAGATAAGAGCCACTCGTCCTCGACGATTAGAATATTCGGCTGTTCTGAAGAAGAACTCATGTTCGATAATAACATATTCCTGAAGTGGTAAAAACTGCGGCTCTTCCGTTATGCTCCCATGTTAGGAGCGAATTTGGAAATCTTTTTTTGGAATATAATTGTTTCCGCAAAATTTTCAAAACTTCTCCCTTGATCTATTGTACCATCTTGAAATCCAGGAATAAATCACTGAATTTTCCAAATTCGTATACAGTCCTATTTTAATGTTTTTTTCCGATTTTAGTCCTCATTTTTCCGCTCATTCGACTAAAAGAACCAAAAGCTTGTCATAGTTCCGACCTCTTTTTTCCAAAAAAAGTCCTTGAATCGAAGCTCCCTCAAAACTACACTTTGGGCCTAGAGGTAGCCATGCTGGTAAAAGATATCTTGGAAAAAAAGGACCGAAAGATCCTCTCGGTGGAACCCAGTACCACCGTTTGGGAAGCGATCCGATTTATGACCAAGTATGATATAGGTTCCGTGATAGTGCTCAAAGAAGGGAAACTCGCCGGTATATTTACAGAAAGGGATTTACTTCATTTCGCCTCCACAGATCGAGAAGCTGTATTTGATAAGACAGTGGCGGATTTGATGTCCACCACATTGACTACTATGCAACCGAACGACCAGGTGGATGAAGTTCTTACCATTATGCTAAAAAAAAGGATCCGGCACATGCCAATTCTGGATGGGAACAGATTGGTGGGGATCGTCTCTATTGGAGACGCAGTAAAAGCCAAAATCGCGAAAACGGAAGAAGAGAATAAAAACTTAAAAAATTATATATATAGCGAATCGGGATTTATCTGATCCTTTTTATTTCTTCTTCTGGACCGGGAGTCTCCCGTATCATCGAACCTTTTTGAAACGTATAGAAAAATGCCCCGCCTGGACTTTATCCAGGGGGCAAGTGGCTCACATTCGGGCATTCCCGTTAATCCCTAAAAGGTAATATCATTACCCAATCCTGCAACTCCGTTTTTTGGAAATCGGGTTGCCGGAATCACTTTTCCGGCAAGTATAGACTAAGGCGGCTATCGGAACCGGACCGAACTTAAGAGATGAAACTCCTTTTAATTATATTATTCGCATATTTAACGTATCGTTTTTTACAAAGACTCATGTTTCCCCAGCGGAACGAAAATTCCGGTTTCAGAGTAGTATTTCCTGACAGAGAATATCCTTCTAGAGAAAAAGACATTTCCGATAAGGGAAGAGTAGTAGAAAAGGGAGAATGATCCAAGGAATGAATATCCGGTTTTCCTATTTTATAATCTTATTATACTCCTTCTTCTTTTTTTCCTGTTTGGGAATGAGCGGAGAGTTCGGCTGGGCGTTGGTGGATGAGACCAAACAAAGTTTGTTGGAGAAAAAATTCACCACCGTTCAAGAATTCACTCTTACAAGAGAAAAGCTGATCTTCCCTACAAACAAAACATTAGTATATCTTTACAAATTTTCCAGAGTCCCAAATCCGGAAGCTGAGATCTATGTAAGTCTCAGTAGATTCCAAGTCGGATTTAACGAGATAGAAGTTAGACGCAAAAGACCGGAACTTTCCAGCTCCAGCATTACCGGAAGTTTTCAAGAATTGATCGCAGGTAAGTATTTAATCAAAGTCTCATATGACGGAGAAGTGATCGATCAAGTTGAATTCAGAGTAATAGAACCGGAAGAAAGAGAGGAAAAAGAATCAGGAGTGGATGACGTGGAAAAATACACTAAGGCAAAAAAGATTCTGAACTGAAAGATTAGAATGTCTTTTCAAAAATAGGATTAATACGTATCGCCGGAAAGTGGATCTCTTGGATAGGGATCTCTCTGCATTCCATCTTCTAATATCTTATTGATCCTTTCTATATTTTTCAAAGCCAAGTTGATCTCTGTCTGATTTCCGACTTTCAGGATCTCTTCGTTCATTCTTTTGGATTGACCATAATCCTTTTCGAACTCATACAATACGGATAATCTTTGCATCGCTCTCGGCCCTGGAGAGGCATCCAGCTTAGTGCGAATAATATCCATTTTTTCTTTGGATTCTTCCATCTCCAAACTTTTGAGCCTATATTGGGCCATGTCTTGGTCGTTTGTTCTTTCTAAGAGGCCTTTTTTTATCTGGAGTAATTCCTTTTTACCCAGGGAATATTTCTCCTCTTCCAATCTTAAATTTTCCCTAAGACGATCATATGCTTGGATGGATCTGATCAATTCTTCCTTTTCTTTAACAGGCTTTTTCTCGTATCTATATAGTTTAGAGATCCCTAAATAAGCCAAGACCTCCATACGGATCCTTTCTTGTGAATCTGGAAAAGATAGATCGGAAGCCGTCGCTTTTTCCTGCTCCCTAATCTTAAGCCAATCTTCGTAATATTTTTTGCCCGATTCTAGATTACCAAGTTTGCTTTCGAAAAAATTCCCCAGTTCAAACGCATAGATCCCCTTTTTTTTCGGATCAGGTTCCGCTAAGTAATATTTTTCGTAAAACTCAGCGGCTAAAACATACTGTTTAAGTTCAGTATGCAAAGATGCGATCGCTCGATATACGTAGGCAATCTCCGCGGGAGTTTTATTTTCTTTTAAAGCGAGCGCCAGATATTTTAAGAAGAAGTCTAGAGACTTGGCTTTTTTTCCCGAGGCCTTTAGCTCTTCTGCCAATGCCAAAACTATCTGGGAATGTTCCGGGTCTAAACGAAATGCCAACTCCAATAGTGCGGCATACGCAAAGAAGTCCGTATTTCTTTTATAATCGAATAGAACGAAGATCCCCTGCCCGCTCACAGAGGTTTTATTGACTACTTTTAGTCTTTCCTTGTTCTCGTTCTCCGAATCTTTTACGAATTTCGCCAAAGTAAAAACTGTGTCTGCGTCTTCTCTGGACTTTCTTTTGAAAAACGGATAATAGTTATTCTCGAAGGAATCCTTATAAGTATTTGCGGCTCTTTTTAGAGAATCATCCGCATTTTTTACATCTTGTTTTGCAAGAGTTATATCGTTTGCGGTAACTTTGCGAGCGTTACTAGGAGGATTGGATTCGAAGATCAGATCTTTTTCCCTCGCGGAAGCAGCTTCTAAAAGATGGACCCTATCTTTTGCCTTCTCCAGATCTAAATTCGCTTTATCTAATTCTTTCTTGGCCTTTGCATGTTGTCTGGCCCTTTCCACTTCGTTCGTATCGTATAATTCCCTCAGCCTTTCTTCTTTGGAGAACGATTCTTCCGTATGGGAAAAATCCCTGTATCTGAGTGCGGCCAAGGCTTCTTCCAATGCTTTGAAGTTCTGCTTCTTCTTGGAATATTCTTGGCTGAGTAACCAATGTAATTCGAATAGGATGGGAGAATCACGGAGTTGTTGCCCCCCCGTGATCTTACCTAACATTTTCAGGATCAGTAAACGAAGAGTATTGCGGTCCGTTTTTTCCGTAAAAATACGACCCAATCTTCTTTCTTCTTCCGTTCTTTTAGGATCTACGAATTGAGCGTAGTACGGATCTAAAACCTGACGGATGGATGTAATCGGATCGGAAGCAGTGTCGGAAGAATTAAGTAAGTTCTCCTTTAATGTCCGGAGAGTAGCTGGAGGGATTACCTCATGAGGAAGTTTATAAATACCTGCAGGATCTAATCTTTGGTCCTGCTCATCCGCCTCGGTTCGGACGTTTACCCCTAACCCAAAGACGATCAGGAGTAATACGCCCAGTATCAGGCGGGTTTGTTTCATTTCGCTCCGGCACCCAACTCCGCTAATTCTTCCGATCCAAGGATTTTTTCGATATCGATCAGGATGATGAATCTATCGTCCTTTTTACCGACCCCGGTGATATAACGGGAGGAAATTCCTTTGATAGAAGGAGGAGGAGGATTTATCGTTTCAGGCGGAAAGAGCGCTACGTTAGCTACCTTGTCTACTATGATACCGACGGATTCTCCGCCGATCTTTACCACGATTGCACGGTCATAACCCTGCTCGTGAGAATGGGGAATATTGAGTTTCACACCTAGGTCCACCATCTTCACTACTTTGCCGCGGATATCCATGATACCTGCGAAGTAGTTTTTGGATCTGGGAACCTTAACCAGGTTATGGATCTTGATGATTTCATCCACAAGAACGATTGGAAGAGCGTATTCTTCCTCTCCCAAGCTAAATAGAATGTACTGGTGTTCGATTTCGGCGGACATTCCCCCTCCTTAGAAACGGGTGAATCCGTAGTAATAAAAATACGATCCGGAACCTAGAAAGATTACAACTTTCGAGAAAAGCGGATCGCGTTTCCTCAGTATCCAGTCCAATCCGCCAAAAAGCAAACCGAAAACGCCGAGCGAAAATCCGAGTAAATAAAAATCCATGTATGCATACCAGATCCCCAACGCAGATATAAGACCTAAGGAATAGTCCTGCAGATCTCCCCATATCCTTCTCTTGATCCTGGTCCATAAGGGCTCTTTTTTCTCCCTTTGGAAAAATCTTTTCCAGGACCTTGGGTTCCGATCTATTCCGAAAATATGATCGTACTTGGTGGAAACTTCCCAAGGTTTAGGAGTTCTTCTCTCCGGTCCTCCAAGAGGTTCGGGAGAAACTCCGTATGCCCCTCCCAAAATCTGTAGGGCATCCTTGTCAGGAAGAGAAGATAATAAGTCTCTAAAAGGTGCAAATCTGGAATAAAGAGGATAGGATCTGCCGGTGGTTAGATCGGTCTCCTTTTGGATGGATCCATCTCGGATAGTGGAAACATAAATACGGCCATTCTCCCCTGCCGCTTCCAAAGTGAGCCTGATCTTACGATCGTGAAAATGAAAGTCGGCTTGGAGAATATCTCCATCCGGAGTTTTAGCTTGGTAGGATTTCGTATATCCTTTAGCTGGAGGAAACTCAGGTTTCCACCAACGTCTTAATAAAGAATAGTCCTGAAAGGAGGCCATACAGCAACATGATCGGCCATTTTCTAATTTTGCTTTAGGCTTTGATAGTTGCTAATTCCGAGTCGGGAGAGATCCCGATCGAGGGGTGGGCGAAAAAGACCGGGTCTTCGATTCGATTTCCCGGTCTTTCAGATATCAAAATGGTATCTTATTTGCCTTTCTTCTTATGACGATTCTGTCTTCTTTTTTTCTTCCTCTTATGAGTCGCGATCTTTCTTCGCTTTCTTTTTTTACCGGAAGGCATTCGGTTCTCCTGATTCTGTTCCTAACCTGCCAGGAAATTATTCGGTATACTTTTGTAAACCTTTATTTTTACGGATCTCGGCTACCATATTCTTGATATCACCTATCCCTTCTTTGGAAGCGATGAAAAGAACGTCTTCCTCTTCGACCACTACGATGTCTTGCACTCCTAGTAGTGCTGTGAATTCTTTCCTAGTCTGAGTGACGTTGTTTCCTGATTTATAAAATAGAATTTCTTTACCGATATGACGATTGCCCTGATTATCTCCAGGCAATACTCTTTCTAGAGAAAGCCAAGAGCCGACATCGTCCCAAGAAAAACTTGCCTCTACCATTCTTATACGAGCGCTCTTTTCCATGATCGCAATATCGACCGGCTCGGAAGGTAGAAGTTTGAATGCTTCTCCCAGATCGCCCATCTTCTTAAATGGAAATCTATCTTTAAGAGGTTTTAAGATCTTAGGAGAATGTTTTTCGAATTCGTCCAGGATCAGACTCGTTTTCCAAAGAAAGATACCCGGATTCCAATAGAAGTTTGATTTTTTAATATACTTGATCGCAGTTTTTACGTCCGGCTTTTCGAAGAATGATTTTACTTCGAATCCGTGTTTGGTCGGTTTTCCTGCGGAAATATAACCGTAACCTACTTCCGGACGATTCGGTTTGATACCTAGTAGAACTAAATGTTCATCCGCTTCTTTCAAAGCTTTTTGGATACTCTTAGCAAATTCTTTTTCGGAGTTCACCCAAGCATCTGCGGACAGTACGACCTGGACCGGATCTCCGAACTTCTCCTGAAAGTATAAAGAAGCGAGAGCTATGATTGGTGCGGTGTTTTTTCCTTCGGGTTCTATGATAAAATTATTCTCTGGGAAACTTCTTTCCTGAGCTAGGATCGCTTTTTTTAAAGTAGCGTTTGTTCCGATAAAAACCCTGTCAGGACTTGTGATCGTATAAGCCCGATTCAATGTCTCTTTTAAAAGAGTATTTTTAGAATATACTTTCTGGAGTTGTTTAGGAGTGGAAACTCTGGATCTTGGCCAGAATCTTTCTCCTTTTCCCCCCGCCATAATGAGTACTACGGGTTTGTCTTGTGTCATTTATTCCACCTCTTTGGGTTTGGGGGCGGACTTTTTCTTACTCAAAGATTTAGGATCTCCAAAAACGTTATCGGAAGGAAGAAGTAGGACATCTACATTCTCCCCGATATTATCGTATAGAAGGAACTCTTTCATATCCGGATTCTTCTTTAAGAAATCCTTATATTGTTCCCATTTCTTTTTGGAAACTGCAAGTTTTGCTTCTTCTTGTATAGAGTAAAATTCCGCCTTTTTTAAGGCTTCTATTCTTTCTAACTTTTTAGCCAAAATATAGTTAGGATTACGGAATATATTCGCGATGAGTATCGGGTCCGGAATATCCAGACTGATGATGCGAACCGATTCTATCTTAAGCCAAGGAACTTCGCTTGCGAGGATCCTCACGATATCGTTCCTTAGAAAAGAAGAGATAGAATCTTTGTTTAAGTTTATATTTTTCTCATCCTCTATCCCTGCCCTGAGTTTGGACTGAAAGATATTGGAAAGATATTTTGCTCTACCTTGGTCCGTCTTTCCTCCGGAGAGAAAAAACTTTTTGGATCCTTCTTCCTCTAAGTGGAATGATAGATCTAATTTTGCTGTGATCTTACCTTCCTCCGATTTTTCCGAAAATAATCCGGAAGAAAGATCATGGTGGATAGTAAGCTCTAAAGCTAAAGAGTTTAAGGATTCTTTTCGAACGGACTTTTCCCAGAACTGGAACACGCTTGGCTCATAGGCAAAACCTGGACCACGAACAAAGGAAACTAACTTGGAATCTTGTTCCCAGACAAGCAAGGCCTCTCCTTCTTTTATAAAATAAAGCGGATAGGATACCAGTAGGACCCCCGCTACTATAAATAGAATGAAAAGTGCCCGGCCTATCTTTCGGAACATTTAGGCGGAAGGAGCTTCTTTAGCGGCTTCTTCTGTATAAAGTTTGATTACTTTAGAAGGAATGATCGTCGAGATCGCGTGTTTGTACACCAAACTCTGCTTATTTTCCTGCTCAAGGACTATAGTGAAATTATCAAAACTTACCACTTTCCCTTTTAGAGGAACTCCGTTTAGAAGATAGATGGTCAATTCTAGTTTTTCTTTTCTAGCCGTGTTGAGCAGTTGGTCCTGTATATTATTTTTAGCAGACATAGATTTTTATCCGTTTATTTTTTTTATCTTTTCGTACGCTTCTTTCGGATGGATCGGTTCCAATAACTTTTGTTTTCGGAACCAAGTAATCTGACGTTTGGCGTAGTTCCTATGGGACTGGCTTAAATTCCCAAAGAATGTCTCAAGATTGGACGTTCCTTTAATATTTTCAAGCGCGAAATTATAACCTAAGGACTGAAGACCAGGACAATCTTCCCCGTATTTATCTGCGACCATTTTCGCTTCTTCCGCCATTCCGGATTCTATCATTTTTTTGGCCCTGGAATCGATCCTTTCGTACAATTCTTTTCGATCCAGATCTAAGAAGAAGGCCCCAAGTATATTCAAATTTTTGGAAATTAGGGCGCCCTTCCCCTCTTCCACTTTTAGTTCGGACCATAGAGTTCCCATCCAATTCACTTCCAAGGCTCTTCCGTATCTGTAGTTGTCGTTCGGAAAGATTTTTTGGAGAGATTTTGGATCCAACTTTTGGAGCTCTTGGATCCGTTCTTCCATGCTCAAGGACTCCACTTTCAGTTTTATTTCTTCGCTGATTTTTGGGACAGGAAACATTCCATACAAAAAAGCATTCAAATAGAAGCCGGTCCCCGCAGTTAAAACAGGTATTTTACCTCTGGAAAGTATATCATCCAAAGCTTCTTCTGCCATTGTCACAAATTTTGCAGCGTCTATGGACTGAGAGGGAGAAAGAAATGAAACAAGATGGTGGGGAATTTTTTCGCAGTCTTCCTGACTTGGGGCTGCGGTTCCGATACTTAGCTCTTTATAGATCTGTCTGGAATCGAAGGAAATAATTTCAAAACGAGAAGGGTCCAGTTCTCTCACCAGAGCCGTTTTTCCGGCCCCGGTGGGAGCGGTGATGATCAGAATGGAACGAAAAGGGGGAATTATTCCTCCTCCTCTTCCTCGTCTTCTTCCTCTTCAAGAGGTTCTTCCACAATACCTTCTTCTTCTTCGAAGCCTACTTCTGCATCGTAGTCGAGGTTTTCTTCTGGAAACTCTTCTTCTTCCACTCTAGGACGGACCCTGGATTTGGAAGGAGGACGTTTACTTTGATCGGCTCCGCATTTAGGGCAGATTTTTACTTCTTTGTTTAGATCGTAGAATTTGGTTCCACAAGTATGACAGGTGAATTTTTTGCCCAGAGGATTGAGGGAAGATTTAGATGCAGAAGACTTTTTAGTCCCTGCAGGTTTGCTTGTGCTAGCAACTTCCTTCTTTTTTGCCGGAGGAGTTTTTTTCTTAGGAGCGCTTTTTTTCACCGGAGGTTTGGACTTCGGTGCAGCTTTTTTCTTCGCCGTTTTCTTAGCTGTTGCCATCGGAATTGACCATGCTGGAAGACACTTATTCCGATTCAAGCAGAAAAAGCACTCAGAAATCTAGTTTCCGCGAACTTGTACTTTTTAAGAATTGGATTCGAAATACGAGGCTTTATGGTCCATCTGAGCGTAAATGTAAACAAAATTGCTACTTTGAGAAACTCCAGAGGCGGAAATCATCCGGACCTGATCCATCTGTCTAAATTGATCTTGGATTCCGGCGCTCACGGAATTACGGTCCATCCCAGAGAAGACGAAAGGCATATAAAGAAGAAGGATGTATTCGATCTGAGGGAGTTCCTTGCTCTCTACAATGCGGATAAAAAGAAAAAGATAGAATATAACATAGAAGGAGAACCTTCTCCCCGGTTTTTAGATCTTGTTCTGGAAGCAAAGCCGGACCAGGCAACGTTAGTCCCGGTTACCCCGGGTGAGATCACTTCGGACCATGGTTTTGATCTGAAGAAGGATTCCTCGGAATTAAAAACTTATATCAAAAAGATCCAAAATGCTGGAATTCGCGTTTCTATCTTCATGGAAACGGATTTAGAGAATCTTAAATTAGTAAAAGATACAGGTGCTGACCGTGTAGAATTTTACACAGGCCCGTATGCACACGCTTTCGATCATTCTCCGGAAGAAGGGAAATTAATCTTCGGATCTTTTAGAAAAGCCGCAGAGTTCCTACAAACTCAGAAAATTGGGATCAATGCGGGACATGACCTCGACCATTTCAATCTTCCGTTATTCTCCGGGCTCCCAGGCTTGGAAGAAGTGTCCATAGGCCATAGACTCATGTCCTATGCGCTTGAAATTGGGTTAGAAGCCGCAGTGAAGGAATATTTGAAGGCACTGACACAGAGGTAGGAGAGGCGCAAAGAATTTCTCACGTAGAGTCGCCAAGCCGCAGAGATTGTAGAGCAGAGATAACCGAATGTAGGAACTCCAACAAAGAGCTACCTTAACAATTTTTCTCTCAGAACTCTATGAAACCTAAACCCTCTCGGCGTCTTAGCGCCTCTGCGTGCCAATAAAACTGCGACCCTACTTCCTCTGTGTCTCTCCCTCAGAAAGTTCTTTTGCCAGTTCTTTAAAAGAAGAATAATTCGAATCTTCGGAGAGTAACAAAAAGGCTGCCTTTTTCAAATTTGCCGAAAGTAAAGATGCTTCTGAATTCGTTTTGGCTAATTCTTCCAAATTGGATTTAAAACTTAGGAGATGTCTTTTGGCAGAGACCTGGTCCTTTGTAGAGACCGCTTTTTTAAGTTCTTTCCAGGATTGGGTGGCCTTATTCCCAGAAACCAATTCTTTCGGAGTCCTACCGAATTCTCCGCTCAAGTCCCAAACCTTTCTGTAAGGATGGTTCTTCTCCAGAAATTTATAATATTCGGAAGAAGGTTTGAATGTGTTTGGTTTTGCTTTTGTAATAAGCTCCTTGTCCAATCCACATTCTCCAAATATACCTTTGGTTAGGGATTCTTTAGAAATGGACTGGATTTCGATCAATTTGGAGATCGCTCCGGAAGCTTCCGTAATATTCCCTTTTTTGCATGCGGAGATTGCAGTTTGGTACAAAACTTCTTCCTGGTCTACAAATGTGGACTTTTCCGATTCCAATTTTAAAGAAGAAGTGAATGCAAGTTCTTTGTAGAGTGGATCGTTCGGATCGGAATTTTTTGCCCTGACGGCGTATTCCCAAGCAGACTGATTTTCCCCTAAAGAATCGTATAAAATGGATAAGTTATAACAAGCGAGTCCCCTATCTTTTCTCAGGGATCTGCAGGAAGATTTTAATAAATCTAAAGAAGATTTTCTTTCTTCTTCTGATCCGTAAAAATCTAGGATTGCCTGCTCTTGTATAAGTTCAGATCCGAATCTTCCTCCACCCGGAACGGACACCGAGGTGCAGTAAAAAGTTCCCATAAAACAGAAAAAACCAAGAATACAGAACTTTTCCAAACCCTTATAGAATAAGAGTTTTCGGGGGAATAGATTGACAATGCCTGTTCGGGGTGGAAAATGATCGAAAATCAACCTTGCAAAAAGAGGACCCGATTTGAAAAGCTTGAGATCCTTCTCCTTATCCTTTCTCTCCGTTATCTTATGTACGAGCATCTTCTTCTGCCAACCTTCTTCCGGAAATTCCAAGACCACGGCAGATTTCACTCTCAAAGATTTTGACAGCGTAGTCAAGACCGTTGAGGGAAACTATATAGATAAAAATATAGATAAAAACCGCGCCTATAAGGACGCAGCGGTTTTTGCACTTCTATCTTTGCCACATGGCCTTTATCTGTATCCGGAAAGTTATTTTACCGATCGAGAAAAATACGAAGAAGCGGACGAGATTTTTCCGGGTAAATCTTTCAAACTTTCTCCTGAGGACAAATTCGTTCTATTCGATCCGGACTATAAAGAAGTAGAGAAGATCCGGGACAAAAAACTGAAAGAAGAGTCCAACAAACCTAAACTTTCTAACGACGAAGTCCTGAAACTTGTAGAAAGGGAGAAGGTCCGCAAAAAAGTACTCACCGCTAAATGGGAACAGACCAATTTTTCTAAAAAAGACTTCGATAGAGTTCTGGCATATCTAGAAAAAAATCTACAAAACTACACTACTCCTCCACTCAAAGATCCGTTTGGAGAAGAAGATCCTAAAGAAAAAGAACCGTTTACGATCAAAGATGTGTATTTAGCAGCGGCTAACGGTTATCTTTCTTCTTTAGATCCTCATAGCCAAGTATTCCTAAAAGCTGCCTGGGAAGAATCCATGGCAAAGATCGAAGACGGGAGTTTCGAAGGGATCGGAGCAATCTTAAGTGGCGGCGGTAATAAAGAAGTTATCGTTGAAAATCCCTTGGAAGGAAGACCTGCAGTCACTGCCGGGGTTCGCGCAGGGGATGTGATCTTAGCAGTGGATGGAAAATCCACCAAAGGAATGCTGCTGGACAAAGTAGTTGAAAGGATTAAAGGCAAAAAAGGATCCAAAGTAGTTCTGACCATCCGAAGAAAAGGAGTGGCAGGGACTCTAAGTATCGAAGTGATCCGAGATACGATCGAGATCCGAAATATCACAAGCAAGTTGATAGACAATCATCCTTATATCGGATATATCAAGTTGACAGGTTTCGTAAAATCAGATCCTTCCGTTGAT
This sequence comes from Leptospira licerasiae serovar Varillal str. VAR 010, assembly GCF_000244755.1. Taxonomy (NCBI): domain Bacteria; kingdom Pseudomonadati; phylum Spirochaetota; class Leptospiria; order Leptospirales; family Leptospiraceae; genus Leptospira; species Leptospira licerasiae. The sequence continues at coordinate 58,884 of NZ_AHOO02000003.1, forward strand.
AAAGAATTTGTACAACATTTCAAAGAGTTAGAGAAACAATCTACCGCCAAAGGAACCAAGCTGAAGGCATTAGTATTGGATCTCAGAAATAACCCTGGAGGTTATTTGGATCTTGCAATCGATCTTGCGGATATGTTTGTTACGAACGGACTCATCGTTTCCGTAAAAAGTCCCAATAGAAGTCCTGAAGATTCTAACGCAGGCAAAAAGGATCTGACGGATCTACCTGTTGCGGTTTTGATCAACGCTAAGTCCGCGTCTGCCTCCGAAATCGTAGCTTCTGCACTCAAACATCATGGTCGCGGTTTGATCCTGGGAGAGAGATCTTTCGGAAAAGCTACAGTTCAAAAACTGCAAGAGCTAAGAGGAAACGGCGCCTACTATATCAAACTCACTCAATCCAGATACTATGCACCTTCCGGGAACACCATCCAAGTAGTCGGAGTCAAACCTGATGTGGATGTTTCTGCAGAAGAAGACGGTAGTTTCCCGTTCCATTATCGTGAAGAGAACATGTGGAACCATCTTCCCGAGTTACCCTCTTCCGCTGAGGAAAAAAGCCATTTCGACGTGAAAAAACTGGAAGGCTGGGTGAAATCTAACGGACAAGCGGAGAAATTCATCCAAGAACATAAGAACGATCCGATCAAGCCGGATTTCCAATTGATTCGCTCCATTGACTACGTAGAGGCTCTTCTAAGCACAGGCCCAAAACGTAAGTAATCTAATCTTCTCGGCGGCGTGAGCCGCCGAACCAGCACAAATGCCAAGAATTAAAACCGATTTTTTAGTCATCGGGAGCGGTATTACCGGTCTTTTCCAAGCTTTAAAACTTTCTAATGTCGGACAAACGGTGATCGTGACTAAGAAGTCCGATTATGAGTCCAATACAAATTACGCCCAAGGTGGGATCGCCTCGGTCTTTGCCCAAGGAGACAAATTCGAGGACCACGTAAAAGATACCTTGGAATCCGGGGCAGGTCTTTGCGATCCGGAAGCGGTTCGAGTTCTCGTACAAGAAGGTCCACCACTAGTCAAAGAACTTTTAGAATACGGCGTTCCATTCAACCTGAATCAAGAGGGAGAATTCGATCTGCACAGAGAAGGCGGGCATGGAACAAATCGTATTGTTCATGCTCACGATAGAACCGGTCACGAGATCGAAAAAACCCTCCTACAGATCGTAAAACAAAACCAAAACATTAGAATATTAGAATACCATACTGTTGTTGACCTGATTACTCCTCACCATCTCAAAAAGAAGGGACTTATCTGCTTCGGTGCTTACGTTCTTTCCAGCCATACAGGAGAGATCATTCCGATCCTTGCAAAAAAAACGATCATCGCAAGCGGTGGGTCCGGACAGGTATACTCCCATACTACCAATCCAAAGATCGCTACCGGAGACGGAGTTGCCTGTGCGTATAGGGCGGGTGCAGAGATCAGAAATATGGAATTTTACCAGTTCCATCCCACTTCCCTTTATCATGAAAAAGGCGACTCTTTTCTGATCTCGGAAGCGGTTCGAGGAAAAGGCGCCGTATTGCTCGGAATGGACGGAGAGCCATTCATGAAAAAATACCATCCAATGGCTGACCTTGCAACAAGAGATATAGTCGCAAGAGCAATTGACGCAGAAATGAAGAAGTCGGGAGATCCTCATGTTTGGTTGGATATTTCACATAGACCGGCTACCGAGATAAAAGAATCCTTTCCTTCTATTTATGCGAAATGTTTAGAACTCGGAATAGATATCACTACGGATCCGATCCCTGTTGTGCCTGCCGCCCACTTCATGTGTGGAGGGATCGCAACTGACCTTTGGGGAAAAACAAGGATAGAGAATTTATTCGCAGCGGGAGAAGCTTCCTGCACAGGAGTCCATGGCGGGAACCGTTTAGCATCTAATAGTTTGTTGGAATGTTTAGTATTCTCCAATCGTATAGCGGAAGAGATTCGCAAAAATCCGCCTGATTTCCTACCTGAGCATGATCAAATCCCTGCATGGGACAAAGAAGGACTTGTGAATACGGAAGAATGGGTATTGATCTCTCATGATCTTTCGGAGATCAAAAACACGATGTCCAATTACGTGGGAATTGTTCGTTCCAATCTTCGTTTAGAAAGAGCAAAAAGAAGAATGGACCTCATCTATGCAGAGGTCAGAGACTATTATAACAGGACAATAGTCACAAACCCTTTATTAGAACTTCGTAATTTGGTGTTGGTTGCCGAATTGATTATTCGTTCCGCTCTTGCCAGACACGAAAGTAGAGGCCTGCACTATTCTACCGACTATCCTGAGAACAGATCCCCATCCAGACATGATACGATTCTGATCAATGATCTGGTGCATGGAGATCTTCAGTAAGAGGTCAGGGAGTTCAGAAGAGTCTCAGAATTTTTTTTCACACAGAGTCACGGAGCTTCAGAGGGGATTGGATGTAGGAAATCCCACATTTGACATTTATACTTTATAAACCTCCGTGCCTTTGTGACTCTGAGTGAAAACTCCCTGTGGCTCAATAAACTCCGTGTTTTATCCTTATCTTACACAACGAACAAAGTAACGGCTAGTCTTGCTAAAAGCCTCGTCTTCACCAAATCTATCTTTAGAGAATGATACTGCTCTAGCTGTCTTACCGGCTGCATCTTGTTCATTCCCTGTAGAACTCCAATAGAATGCCTCTATGGTATCAGGAAACTTTAAGAGCATGAAGTTGCGGCTATTCGAACTTAAATATTTTAACTCCAAGAAACTAGCTACTCGCCAGTCTGTATGGCCTCCTGTGTTATCGTTCGCACAGGAATCGTATGCTTCCGAACTTCCCGCAATTCCGATCGGGGATACATT
>NZ_AHOO02000004.1 GCF_000244755.1 Leptospira licerasiae serovar Varillal str. VAR 010
ACTATCGGTGCCTCCGCTCCGCTCAAGGCTGCTTCGCACCTTTCGCTCGGCCTTCGGCACATTCGCGTCCGTCACTTCGTTTGCCTGAGCAAACTCGTGCCGTTGCGAACGTCGGAGCACCTTGGTCGTTATACGCAAAACCGGCATAATTTTTCTTTGAGAAAGAATAGGAATAAGACTTCAAATATTTAAAGCATGAGTATTAGAGAATTAATTGCTAAATTAAGGATTCTTTCAAAATATCTTTTGGTATATGAAAATTACATTTTATACACGAAGTTGTCGGAAGAGGAAATTTTCGCGAGAATTAGTAATATTTCTGATAATGACTATTTCCAAAGAATAGTTAAAAATCAATTTCAAATGTATAGACACCTTGATTATAGAAATGATGCTGCTCTACCATTCTTGCAGGGAACATTATTTCCTGAAAAAGAGGCGACATTCATTTCAATTAGGATTCGATTGCATCCTGTATCGAAATTAATAATGGGGCTATTTATTATTATGCCCTTTATCCTCTTTATAGTATCCAAGTTCGAATTGTTAAAGTTAAATCGTAAAGTGCCTCCAGAGATATTAATCGGTCCTTTCTTTATTTATGCCGTTCTATTGTATTTCTTTAAAAGTGAATCTAAAATCATCAAAAGCTTTATTAGGCAATTACTAGATGCGAAAGGTTAATGAAAAATAGCTATCGAGTTAACGTCCGGTTCAGCGTATAACTGTCGGTGCTTCCGCTACGCTTCGAGATTGCTTCGCAACTCTCGCTCGGGCTACGCCACATTTCGCTTTGTCACTCGTCTTGCATAGCAAGCCTCGCGCCAAGTGCTTGCGCACTCGCGAAACGTCGGAACACCTTGGTCGTTAGGCGGACATCGCCCAAAATTATGATAGAAGAACTTGAGCTGCAAACTAAGCAAGGAAAGATAAAAATAATAAGCGATTCTACATTTGGAATCGGTTCGGTAGACAATTTACATTCATACGATCGAATTATTGATGTGAATCATGATATTGCTTCAACGAAATTCGGAATTTTCACGACAAATTGTAGTGTACTCTTAGCAAATTCAGGGGTCTCTGGATTACATGAAAACTGTTATTTAGTCAAAAATGATTTCCTGTATTTATGCCTTGGGGATTCAGTCTTCTCTTTAGCGATTCCAAGCCTTGAATTACAATGGCGATCTCAAGTGGACGGAATAAGCTGCTTTGGAATTTATGAAATATCAGATGGATTTATTATTCATGGAGAATTGGAAATAACCCGGATTAATATTGCTGGCAATATAATTTGGCAGCATTCGGGTAGTGATATATTTACAACTTCCGATGGGATTGATGTTTTTAAAATAGAAAATAATATAATATATGCTAAGAGTTGGGATGATAGACTGTATCGCTTTACCCTGGATGGTGAAATATTATTCTAAGAAAGGGGCGACGTCGCCTAACTAACAGCTCTGGCGCGTCGCTTCGGGGATCGCTTCGCGACCCACTCGCTTGGGCTTGCGCCACATTCCGCTTTGTCACTCGCCTTGCAGAGCAAGTCTCGCGCCAAGTCCTTCGGACTCGCGGAACGTCGCCAAGCGTTGGACGTTAGACGAAAGCTTACGCAAACTTTATGACTACAGAAAAGAACAAAATTAAACTAATAAAAAATTCTGGCTTTATATTAGAGTACGCTATCTCCAAAACTATTAATGAGTTTGGATATTCAATTCTCGCTGAGTATCAGTATGAACGAGACGATGAAACAGGAACCGCTAAGAAATTCGCAGGTGATTTAGTTTGTAGAAAGGAAATACACGGTCACAATGTAACTTTGCTTGTTGAATGTAAGCAGACGGATGAAACTATTGATTGGCTATTTCTTCCCTCGCTGCAAATGAAACAGCATCTTAATGTAGTGCCTTTTGTGCACACTTATAAATTAGGTCCTTTTAAAGCAGAGCTTAAAATGGAACAGAAAGAGGTTATTCATCTTTTCGGTAATTCTGTATATAAAGGAATAGAAATACGGCATTCCGATAAGACGGACTTTTTGATCCAAAAAGCAATTGCACAAGTTAGCTATCCGATTTTTAACGAAATCTATCTCTCATCATTATTTTGGTCGCTTTCTAAACCTGATAAAGCAGCGAATTCGATAATCCCCATTGTAATCACTACATCTCCATTATACATAGTTAATCCTAATGTTACAGTTGAAACATTAGAGAATGCAAAGGAAACAAAGGATATTGCAAGCCCGGTTGCTTCATTACTATATAGTGCGAATCCATCGGAAGACTTAAAATCACACAACAGGAAGATTCTTTTGAATATTAAGAAGTTAGCAGGCCGTGGTGAAAGAAACGAATTTCTCCTAGAGCTATTTGCTAATACATGGCCTGAAGCAATATTATTTGTAAATTACAACTATCATAAAGAGATTATTGGTAATCTTGAAAAGTATTTTCAGAAAAACACGTAAGCCTTCGTCTAACTTTCGGTGCTTCCGCAGCGCTTCGAGATTGCTTCGCAACTCTCGCTTGGCCTGCGGCACATTTCGCTTTGTCACTCGCCTTGCAGAGCAAGTCTCGCGCCAAGTCCTTGCGGACTCGCGAAACGTCGGAACACCTTGGTCGTTAGGCGTAAGTCTCAGGAATATAATTATGAAATTAGAAGATGCAATAATACACTGGGTTCCCAATAAGAACAGTGAAAGTGCCTTTGAGCTTTCTGAGAATACTTCACTACTGTTTGACTCAAAATTTTGGGGCAAAAAAATTGAAGAATCAATTTTGAAAAACTATACTATTGAGGTACAAGATATTCCGGAAACGCCGAGTACGGTCATCCAAAATATAAGGCTTCTAAAGTTTGCAAAGCAGCAAGACTTTATAAAATATTCTCAGAGAATAGCAACAATTCTTTATTCAGCGCAGAGCAAGCACGGAATTTCAGATGGGTTTTTAATATTCTTCCGAGGTGAAAGAAATGATAAGTCATTTGTTTGTATGTTAAAGCTGGAAGGAATGCAGGGAAGTGAAGCAGATTTCAATAAGCAAAGAAAAGCATATGAAATGAAATCGCTTGAAAAAGTATTAATAACGAATAAGACCAAAGTTTTTAAAATGGCTTTCTTCGAATTTGACGACGGGCACTTGATGCATACATATGTAATGGACGACCAAATTAACAGGCAAGAGGTTTCAAAATTTTGGTTAGTTAGGTTCCTTGGATGTCGCTATCCTCAAACTACAGAATATTATACCCATGCTTTTTACGAATTCATAGTTAAATTTGCAGGAAATAAGCGAATAGATAGCAAAGAATCATTGAAAATTCTTAGCGGCTTATACGCAGAGTTAAATAATAACAATAAAACTTTGTCTCTTGCAAAATTTGCGGAAGAATATATTCCTCCTACTGCGCTTGCGGAATTTAATAGTGAGAGTTCTAAAACTGATGTTCCGCAAGCAAAATTCCCAAAATCGGTAAATGCGAAGCTAAAGAAATTAATTAATATTAGAAAGTTGACGTTAGAAGAGGGGATTACTATTCAGGTGCCTCAAGAGTCTCTTGATTCGAAAAAAATTATTCGAATAGAAGAAATAAAAGGTGAAAGATTTCTTATTCTTAAATCTAAAATAATTAAAGAATCCCCTTCAAAATAATAGTTATACCTGAGACCAACGCCTAACTTTCGGTGCTTCCGCTACGCTTCGAGATCGCTACGCGACTCTCGCTCGGGCTTCGCCACATTTCGCTTTGTCACTCGCCTTGCATGGCAAGTCTCGCGCCAAGTGCTTGCGCACTCGCGAAACGTCGGATCACCTTGGTCGTTATACGCAATCGCTAAAAACTCATTTTTGAAAAGAAAAATTAAGAAAAACGCTTGCAATATCTCATTTTGAGATATTGTTGTATTAGTGCATATTATTAGCTGGAAGAAGATTTCTGATTTTGTAACTAAACATCCTAATTCAGGGCCTTCTCTTAAAGGCTGGTTTAAAGTAGTTCATAATACAGATTTTAAAGATTTCAATGAATTAAGAAAAGTATTTAAAAGCGCTGATCAGGTTGGTAAATTTACAGTCTTCAATATTAGCGGGAATAATTTTAGATTAATTTCTGCCATTCATTATAATAGAAAGAAAGTCTTTATTCGATATGTTTTAACACATTCAGAATATGATAAAGGGAAATGGAAGGAGGAGTAGGGTATGATTCTTGAATTAGAGCGAGTAAGAAATGTTTGGCCAGAAGTAAAAGATCTCTTATCTGTTCCTCATTCTGATAAACAATACAAAAGACTTTTAAAAGCTCTTGATGAATTGATAGATGAGGTTGGTAACAGCGAAAAACATCCATTGGCCCCTTTAATGGAAACTGTGGGAAATCTCGTTGAAGAATATGAGAAAGACAACTTTGCATCAATTGATGCAGATCCCGTTGAGGTATTGAAATATCTTATGGAAGAGAATGGATTTACTCAAAAGGACATGGTAGAACTGGGCAGTCAGGGAGTTGTTTCCGAGATTCTAAATGGTAAGAGAGAATTGAATATTCGCCAAATCAAAGCATTAGGAAAGAAATTCAAAGTTTCTCCAGCAGTCTTTATCTGACTTAAATGATTAGCGACTGCGTCTAACTTTCGGTGCTTCCGCTCCGCTCGCGGATCGCTTTCGCGACCACTCGCTCGGGCTTCGCCACATTTGCTTCTGTCACTTCGTTTGCATGCGCAAACTCGTGCCATTGCAAACGTCGGAACACCTTGGTCGTTAGACGTAATGGCTTAAAAATTACCTTTTCTCGAAAATTTAGCATTGACTTGTGATATATCACGGTATATACTATTTAAAGGGTGATTAGAATGCAAACTGCGAAATTATTCATAAACGGAAGAAGTCAGGCCGTAAGATTGCCGAAGGAATTCCAATTCAAGGGTGATGATGTTTTCATCCAGAAGGTTGGAGAAGCAGTTATATTAGTGCCTAAGAATAAGGCATGGAATGTTTTTCTTGATGGATTAAATGGTTTTAGTGAAGGTTTCTTGAAAGAGGGAAGGGAAACTCTTTCTGAATCAGAAAGAGAAAGCCTTTAATGTATCTACTTGATACTAATATTTGTATTTTCCTAATTAAAAAGAAAAATCAAAAGCTATTAGATAAATTAAAGAAAAATCTGAATAAAGGTTTATTCATTTCATCTCTGACACTTGCAGAGTTAGAGTTTGGTATTGAAAATAGTGAATATAAAGAGAAGAATAGAGTTTCATTAATTGAATTTCTATCCATCTTTGATATTCTTCCATTCGATCAATCGGATGCGCAATTTTTTGGCATTATTCGATCAGATTTAAAGAAGTCTGGAAATTTAATCGGATCCATTGACACTTTATTGGCAGCTCAAGCATTATCGCGGGACTTGGTATTTGTAACGAACAATACTAAAGAATTCAATAGAGTAAAGAATCTTAAAATAGAAGATTGGTCTTTATAAGACGCCACTACGTCTAACTAACAGCTTGCCGCAGCGCTTCGGGCCTGCTTCGCAACCCTCGCTTGGCCTTAGGCACATTGGCTTCTGTCACTCGCCTTGCAGGGCAAGTCTCGTGCCAGTCTCTAACGCCTCCTTCTGAGGCTCAGAGTCGCCAACGTCGGCAAGCGTTGGACGTTAGGCGAACATCCGATAATTTATTTCTTTTTTACTTTAGGGTAAGATATTATTTAAATAGAGCCGTAGCTGATTTTCATCTGTTTACCCGCTCCTGTGATGTTCTGGTGCCGAGCGTTGAGTTTCATCTAGATGATTAGCTTGCTGTTTGATAACCCTAACGGATCCCGTATTCGGAGCGGAGATCTGGCATCTGAAAGTAGTATTTTACCGAAGCGGCAATTTACTGAAGTATAGAAATGCAACTATTTGGAATGCACCGTTTTTGGATCGGACGTCGGCCTAACTTTCGGTGCTTCCGCTACGTTCGTGGCTTGCTGCGCGACCACTCACTCGGGCTTCGCCACATTTGCTTCTGGCACTTCGTTTGCATGAGCAAACTCGTGCCATTGCAAACGTCGGAACACCTTGGTCGTTATGCGTAATAACGCTATCAATATATTAATTCGCAAAAATAGCAATCTACGAGGAAAAATGAGAAAATCAGTCATAGTATTAATTGGAATCTTAACATTGCAATGCTTGTCCTATGGGAAAATAAAAGTTTTAAAAGATGATTTTAAAAATCAAACAACCTTCACTCTAGATATGTATGCTTATACGAATTCTATATCAAGAGGTGCTAAAACACTATTTGTAATGCTGACGAAAACAGTTGTTGAAGGTTCAGAACCTGTTATTAAGTTATATCTTTTTTCAAAATTCACAGATCATGACCTGCCATTATCTACTTTGGCTTTCTTTAAACTTGATGATAAGAAAATTAAAATTGAACTTCAAAATCCAAAAAGTAGTCTTGAGGGTTATAGATTTTCATCGTGGAATTCATATTCTGCCGAAGTCGTTCTCACTAAGGAATTACAGAATAATCTATTGAATGCGAACAGCCTTTCAATTCGCTTTTATTCGGGTGAGTTTCCATATGATGCTGACTTTTCTCCAAGTGATTTGCTAGCTATTAAAGAATTAATAAAAAGAAAGCTCTAAAAAAGCGTTACTACGCATAACTAACGGTGCTTCCGCTCCGCTCGCGGATCGCTACGCGACCACTCGCTCGGGCTTCGCCACATTTGCTTCTGTCACTTCGTTTGCATGCGCAAACTCGTGCCATTGCAAACGTCGGAACACCTTGGTCGTTAGGCGTCAGTTTTTTGAAGCGGCATCATATAGTTTGAAAGAATTCTAGTCTTTCAAGTTTTGTATTTAGCTGAAAAGGTTGAACATTACAAACGATTAGTGTTTGACACTCATCTGATAAATGTATAAATTAGATCTGTGAGCTCAAATTTATTAAATCGGATCACTTTAAATCCTGAAGTATGCCATGGGAAACCTACTATTCGGAACCAACGGTATACAGTTGAGCTTATACTTGATCTTTTATCTTCTGGAATGTCTGAAGATGAGATTATTTTAGATTACCCATCTATTGAAAAAGAAGATATCTTAGCTTGTCTTGAATATGCTTCGAACTTGGTAAAAGTTAAATCAATATACAAAGCTTCTGCATGAAGTTCTTTATTGATGCTCAACTTCCTTTTAGCTTAGTCTATTTATTCAAAGAAAAGAATTTTGAAGTGCTCCATACGGAGCATCTCCCGTTAGGAAATAAAACATCTGATTCTGATATAATTTCATATTGTGATTCAAATGATTTAATTTTAATCACAAAAGACTCAGATTTCTTAGACTCGTATCTTATAAGAAAGAAGCCGCGTAAGTTATTGGTAGTAACTACCGGAAATATAAAGAATAAAGAGCTGTTTTCACTATTTCAGCAATTCTTGTCGAAAATTGCGGAAGAGTTTAATGATAGCGATTGGTTGGAATTGTCTAACAAAGGCTTAATAGTTCATCAGGATTAGATTAAAGCCGCTTCAAAAAACCGCTACGGCCCTTCGGGCACGCCTAACTAACAGCTTGGCACTGCGCTTCGGGTTTGCTTACGCAACCCTTGCTTGGCCTTCGGCACATTCCGCTTTGTCACTCGCCTTGCAGAGGCAATTCTCGCGCCAAGTCCTATGGACTCGCGGAACGTCGCCAAGCGTTGGACGTTATACGCAATACCCGTGCATCTGTCTTTATTCAAGGGAAACGAAATTTCTGCAAATTGATAGAATTTTTAATTGACCCAGGTATAACTCGAGTTATACTTATTTTATGAAGACTGCTGTCTCAATTCCTGATGATTTATTTAAAACAGCGGAAAAAACCGCCAAAAGGCTTGGGATTCCTCGAAGCCAACTTTTTGCAAAGGCATTAGAAGAGTTTATTCAATTACATAGTAAAGAATCAGTGACCGAAAGATTAAATAAAATTTATACAAATAGAAAAGAT
>NZ_AHOO02000005.1:1612500-1668761 GCF_000244755.1 Leptospira licerasiae serovar Varillal str. VAR 010
AAAGCCAAAGATTTCCAGAGGAGTCTACCCAAGTAGTGCCGCCCATTCTGGCTCCTGGAGTATTTGTAGGATCGGTAACACCTTTCGTTCCATAGATACCGTTTGCATTGACTGTGTTGGATCCTTTTACCCAAGTCCAATTAGTCCCATCGAATTTCCAAAGATCGTTCAATCGTCCGAAACCTGTCCCTGGATCCCTTCCCGTACCGCCGAATAACCACAATTGATTGGAGGAATCTGTCCATTGCATTGCGTCCTGGCGTCCACCGGGAAAATTTGCTGGGTCTGTGATTCCTTTTGTGCCATAGACACCTATACCATAACCGCCGCCTACTGTATCGGAAGATCTTCCGCTGATCCAAGTCCATGTGGCTTGAGAAATACTCTGAGTCCCACCTAATAATGCGAGTAAGCCAAGAGAGTTATTTCCTCCTCCTTCCGAGCAGGAGAGAAGGGATATAACGAAAATAGAATATAGAATTTTTGTTTTTCGAATAGAAGAAATCATACGCATGTTCCCAAAAGAAATGAGACAATAATATCAGATCTTCCTGAAGAGTGGTATTCGTACTAATACGAATTCTGTTACGTAAATAAGTAGTTATACGGTAATTTACGCTCTGTGCTAAACCGGATCAATTCTTCAGAATATCCCCCGTTCCTTTTCGAGAGGAGTCCGAATTCGCGGAATAATACTTAAGTAAACGCTTGACTATTTATTGCCCTCGATTATACTTAAGTAAATGCTTAACAATTCTTCCCTGGACAGGATCTTCTATGCTTTGTCGGATCCGACTCGGCGCGATATCGTAGAAAGACTGAGTAAAAAATCCGCTTCAGTAAGTGAGCTCGCCGGTCCTCTGGATATGAGCATGGCTGCGGTAGTCCAACATATACAAATTTTGGAAGAAAGCGGCTTAATCAAGACCCAGAAGATAGGTCGTGTTCGTTCTTGCAAGGTGGAGATGAACTCATTGGAACTGATCGAAAGCTGGGTCCAGCAACGCAGAAAATTCTGGGAAAGGAATTTGGATCGATTGGGAGAATTTTTAGAAAGATCGGAAAAAGGAAAGAAGTAACTATGGAAACACTGAAAGTCGCTCACGAAATTTTTAGCATAGAAAGGATATATCAATCAGATCCGGAATCCGTGTATTCTGCATGGAGTAATGCAGAAGTTAAGGCGAACTGGTTCATAGGTCCTGGAGATTGGTCGGTAGTACAAAGGAAATTGGACTTCCGAATTGGCGGAGAAGAAATATTGCATGGTCGATTTCCTAATGGAAAAGAGACCTTATATAAAGCCAGATTTTCCGATCTTATTGAAAATCGAAGGATCGTTTTCGTTTACGATATGATCTTAAGCGGAAAGATACACTCAGTATCCATTGCTTCCGTAGAAATCGAAAAAGTAGACTCTTCCAACACAAAATTAATATTTACCGAACAGGTTGCATTTTTGGACCAAACGATCGGTAGAGAAGGTGTTGCATCCAGAAAGGAAGGCACCTTGGCCCTTTTGATAAGATTAAGCGATTATCTCGAAAAGGTCAAATAAGGAGAATTAAGATGAAATTTTTTATATCAGTATATTCTATTTTTATACTATTTACGATTGGGAATTGTTGTTCCACCGGACAATCTTTTCAACTCCGCGAAACACTTCCTGACATCACATCTGAACCTATTGAAAAAGGACTCGCTCCTATTAGAGATATCCAGATGTATTATGAGATTCACGGCAAAAAAGATGGTATTCCACTTGTTCTACTGAATGGTGGAGGCTCTACGATAGAAGTGACTTATAGTCGGATTCTTCCCCTTCTTGCACAAAATCGTAAGGTGATCGCTCTGGATGAACAGGGGCATGGAAGAACGAGTGACAGAAATGCGCCTGTTAGTTTCGAAACTTCTGCAGAAGATGTAGTTGCTCTTTTGAAATTTCTAAAAGTGGAACAAGCTGATATTTTCGGTTTTAGTAATGGTGCAAGCGTTGCTTTAAATGTCGTGATCCGACATCCGAAATTAGTGCGTAAACTTGTATTCGCTTCTTCTATCACAAAGAGAGAAGGGGCCTATCCAATGTTTTGGAATTTTATGAAGAACGCTACTTTTGAAAATATGCCTCAAGCATTAAAAGATGCTTTTCTGAAAGTAAATCCTGATCCTAAAAAATTGTATACTATGTATGAGAAAGATGCTGCTAGAATGCGCAACTTCAAAGATCTTAGCGATAAAGATGTTAGAACTGTAGGAATTCCAACTTTGATCCTACTTGGGGACAGAGATGTTCCAAAGCTGGAGCATGCTGTTGAGATGGTTCGAATGATCCCTAAGGCCAGGCTGTTGGTCTTACCTGGTGGACACGGAGATTATCTGGGAGAGGCGATCATGTCTCAAGGAAAAGATCGATACCCCGAATTAACCTCCGCTTTGGTCCAAGATTTTTTGGATTCTCCGTAAAGATAAGATCAAAATCCGGATCTGAACAGTCTATCTTTCAAATATAGAACGGAAATTAGTATGCTAGATTGGATTAAAAACTGGATTGAAAATCGAAAGACGATACAAAGAGGAAAAGAACTATTTTCTAAGATCCAAAACGGAGACAAACAAGGTTTCAGAAAAATCTTAGATCTGATCCCTGATAAAGGTGAATTGAAAGAATGTACAAAGGGGCTTCTCGGCTTTTGCGCTTCTGAGATCCAAGATCCGTTTTATCTGGAAACCTTGTTGAATGCAGGTCTTGACCCGAACCTTCCGGATGGGAATGGGATCTTTCCGATTCATAAAGCTGTGGAAAACGGTAAAGTAAAACCTGTTCAGATCTTATTGGAACATGGTGCAGATCCTAACGTTTCCGATCCGAGAGGTGTGACTCCATTACATATTTCTTATAGTTATGACGGGCTTTCAGAGATCTCGGAACTTCTAATCTCCAATGGCGCGGACACGGAGAAGAGAGATAATTTAGGCAAGAGATATTTAATGTAATTCTTTTCCTGATCTTTAGGTCAGGGGGAAAATTTTTGGAAGTTAATAACTTTTTTTCGAGATAAATCGAAAGAAGGCCTTCTTGTTCTTCTTCCATATTCTATAGGGATATGTATGTTTTTATTAAAGGTGGAAGCGTGAGGGCTTCCACAGAAGTTGCGGGTATAAAAATGATCAGTGCAATTGAATATTCTCACTTCAATAGATTCCGGCTTTTATAAAAGAATGTGTCATTGAAAACGGGAGTATTTAGGATTCCATTTCTAAAAGTTTTTTCAACTTCCGAATATTCTTATTCTCCGGATCTATCTCTTCGGCGGACTTTGTGAAACCGATGGCCTCTTCTCTATTTCCTAAAAGTCGATTTAGATCGGAAAGATGTACAAGGTTTTGTACATTCATGGGTTGCATTCGATTTACCATCATCGCCGCTTCCAAAGATTGCGCTAAGTTACCGATACGTTTTTCTGCAATGGATAGATAATACCAAAGTTCTGCAGTATCCGGGTCTTGGCTTAGATACTTACTCAGTACTTTAACCGCTAACGGATAATCCTTTTCTTTAAAACTAATCAATCCGAGTAGCTTGTTCAATTTTTGGTTATTATTGTCTGTCGCATACGCATCCAGAAGTATGGAGATCGCTTTTTGCGCTTCTCCATTTCGATACAATTCTTTTCCTTCTTTGTAAAGATTTTGTAGAACTACCTTATCTGCGAAGTCATTTCGATCTTCTCTCTGTTCAATCACAGGTGCGTTCACTTCCTGAAATCCGATCCTTAGGATAGAGAGATCATCTATTACTTCTCCTATATTTCTGATATTGTTCTCAATGGATTTGATATCTCCATGAGATCTTTCGACAACATCTAAAAATACGTTTTCATCTTCGTTGATGATCCTTTTGCCATTGTTTATGGATAACAAAAGATCGTCTCTTCCGTCGGAGGCTAGAATGATCAGATCTCCAGGATGAAGTTGGAATTTTTTCACCTTAAATTCGAATTCTGAATCCAATCCTAATTTACGAAGTTCTAATGTGTCCTCTATAAAGGAGGCCTTTCCGTCCCTATACAATACCGAAAATGGGTGCTCTGCATTCCAATAGAACATTTCCCCGGTCTCGTCATCGATCAATGCTACAGTCGCAGAGATGACCATGGTTCCGTCAAAACTTTTGAATACGGAATGTATTTCCATATAGGTCTCGGTCAGCCATTCTTCCGGCGTTTTTGCTAGAACTCTTTTGTTAGCGGCGGATCTTGCCATGATCGAGTTCATTACGACTCCCATAACCAGGGAGCCTCCTGCTCCTTGCATGGATTTTCCCATAGCATCGCCATTCATCGCCATGGTGAATTTTTTGTAATTATCGGGAGTTCCTAGTCTTAAATTTCCAGTTAAGCAGATATCTCCTCCGAGTTCTCCCTGCTTATTACGAAATTCGAAATATTTCTTTTGTCTGATAAGAAAGCTGGTGTTTACTTTAGAAGATTTGTTCGCATTGTAGAACAAAGGTTTTGCAAGTAGAGAAGTTAGGAAATAATCCCCATCCTGTTGGATTTTTAATCTTTGGACTTCTTCCATTTTTTCTTGAACTTCTTTCGTTCGTTCTTCTACTTTTTCTTCCAGATGGTCCGCATGTTCCTGCAATTGCTCTCTTGCGCCTCGGATAGAATCTACCATTGAGTTGAAAGATAAAGATAGGAAACCGATCTCGTCCATTGCCTTGATCGGAACGTTTACGTTTAGATCTCCGTGATTAACCTTCTCCACCCCGGATAATAGGTTATTAAGAGGATGGATCAAGCTTACTCTTAGCAAGATGGGAAAAGCGATCAATATAAAGATGGTAGTACCTAGAATAATCAAGATTAACCAGCGAGCCACATCATGGATCACTTGTCTGAATTCTACATAAGCGAACCCGACTTCGTACCTTGTTTGCCCTATCAAAAAATCATAATGGATATAAAAATCTCCTGCGACTCTATAAAGCCTCGAACCTAAGGGAAGATTTGTCTCTTTCATTTCCTTTAGAGTGATCGTTTCCAGTTCGGATTCGGATTTTCCTTTATGGAGTTTTTTGTTCTTTTCTATAGCTTCTTTGAGCTGTTGATTTTTATAATATTTTTCTCCTTCTTTTAAGATGGATTGATTCAGACCGTCTTTTGAAAAGATAATCTCATATTTATGATCGAATATTCCCGGCCCGACGGGACGGGATAAAACATATCTTACGTTCGGGGGGAAATTCGTATCCCCGTTTCGGATCTCCGTTTTGACCGAATTCATTTCCACTAGGTCTTCTTTCTCGATGGACCTATCTGTGGAGAATAAAGTAATATAACTGATTGCGCCTAATGCTAAAACAACTGTAACTACCGCACTGGAAAGGATCTTACCCATGAAGCTGGTAGGCTCAGGGGAATGATTCAGATATGCACTTTGTATGAAGAATATCGTGACTACCGATAGAATAAAGTATGTGATCGCATACGTGTCGTAAGAGAGAACGCCTGACTTGTTTAATACGTTATTATACGCATTTAAAATATTCAAAATCACGGTAAGTAAAAACGCTCTTAAAGCAATTCCTTCCTTTCTTGCAGGAAGAACGATTCTCATGATATTTAGAGGTAGAAAAAGCAGGGTTTTAACAAATATACGAATAGGGAAAGCTAAAGAGCTGGATGAAGTATTCCATTTTTGGAATATTCCGGTATAGCGAGAAAAATGGAGCGTCTTTCGGATCAGGATGACTGTGCTGATGATGAAACACAAAAGGATCGCAAAACTGGCTTCTTTTCCGTAATCAAAACTATAATGATGGGCTGAGAATAGATATATCTTTTCCATTCCTGCAGTTTTAACAATGAAGTGGATCCAAGCGGCCAATGCGATCACTAAGGATAATGGAATGACTATTTTGGACTCTTTCGGATAGATATTTCTTGGAAAATGATAACAGAAACCTATGAATCCTACAATCCCGAAGATTACAAAGACTGTAAGATATCTATGATATGCGGCTAATGGGTTAAATATTGAGTAGGAGAGGAAGTAACCCAGGAACATAGTCCCATATCCAATATACATTATAATTAAATAATATGTAGGTAAAGTCCTGTTCTTCTTGAATACCAAGAAACCGCTTAGGACGAAGGTTAGAAGGAATAAGGAGAAAACTCCGCTTGCATGGTGGGAGAAAAGAATGGAGGCTTCCATATCGGACTTGTTAGATTTTGCATAAATGACTAAATGTCAAGAGGATTCTCGAATACATGCCAAATAGCAGAATATGAAGTCGTTATTTGGGATTTTTATCGAGCGTTTGATCGACAAAAATATTGGGAAGAGGTAAAAAGAAAGGATATTAGAAAATCATTTCAAATTTGTTTCAGAATTTGTGTTAAATTGCGATATGCACTAAAACTTTCGTGCTATTTTCTTCTTTCAGCTTTTTATGATTAGGTGATTTCTCCGGCATATTACAATCGCTCGACCTTAATCGATCCGAAAGGTCCATTAAGGTCGAACAAGAGAGTCGGTTTTAGTTCATCCAAACCTTTTTGTTTTGTTCCGCATATTCATCAAATGTGATCGGGTCTTTTCCTGTGAGTTCCCGAACAGTATTCAGGATGGGAGAGGAGTGGCCTTCTCTCAATGCTCCTGCGATGAATACCATAAAACTTGCATAATCTTCCGGTACACCTGCTTGCAAAAGATTTGTTTTAAACGTCTCCGGGCTGATATCAGTGTAACTCACCTTTAGGCCAGTATGTTTGGAGATCTTTTCTGCAACCTCTTCGTGTGTGAGCGCCTCTTTTCCGGTCAACGTGATTCCTTTTCCATTGAACTGATCATTCAAAAGTACGGAGACTACGGAAGAGGATATATCATCTGAGTGTATAAAGCTTGTTTTTGCGTTTCCTGCAGGAAAGAATATCTTCCTATCTTTTAATATTCCGGAAAGCCAATATGTTTGGAAGTTCTGCATGAACCAATTCGGTCTTAAAATTGTATAAGGAATTCCGGAGTTTTCCAAACTGATCTCTAATTTTCTAAATGGAGCTTCGGGAGGAGCAAAGTCTACTCCCATGGCGCTCATCAAGACGACTTTTTTCAAGGAAGAGGCTCTCGCTTTTTCGAACCAAGGACTTAACACCGAATACTGATCTGTATATCCCGGCGGGGAAATGAAGAAGGCTCTTTCTACTTTTTCCAAAACTTCAGTACCTTTTGTCGGCTGAGTGGCATCTGCAAATACCCAATGTAGTCCCGGAATTTTTTTGCCTGCACCCGGATCTCTAGTTCCTGCATATACTTCATGTCCTAGATCCAATAGTTTAGAGATTACGGAACTGGAGATCTGTCCGGATCCTCCATAAACGAAAATTTTCATTTGATTTATTCTCCTGTAACTTTTGATGATACAAGATGTCCTGAAATTTGGCTATGTCCCAGGATCTAAAAAACATATCCAAGAGTATAAAGGAATCGACTTTTGGATATTATGGCTTATTCTTAAAGTATGGATATTCTTTCCGAAATATTAACGAACGCAGGTTGGAAGGCGGATCTACTCGCCAGAACTTCTCTATATAAACCTTGGGGATTTCGTTTTCCTTGTGAAAGGAGCGGTGGATTTCATATCCTTTCTCAAGGCTCCTGTTACGGAAGGATCAAGGGAAAACTGATCCATTTAGAAAAGGGAGATATTCTTTTCGTCGCGAAAGGTTTGGACCACGAGTTGGTATATTCTCCGAATGATAAGGTCGTTGACATTGCTAAATTCAGGGATATGTCCGAAAAACAAAAAAGGTCCGAAAAACTTCCTTTAACTACGTTCGTATCCGTTCGTTACGAGGTACCTGATGCGATACAGCATCCGTTCTTCTTAGAACTTCCGGATTATATATTAGTGAAGTCATCCGATGTTTTGGCGCACCATCCCTTAAACACCACCCAAGTGTTGATATCTCAGGAATTGGATTCGGGAATCGGTTCCGATCTAATACTGCAAAGATTGACTGATATTCTTTTGTATTACGTAATTCGACACTGGCTGGAGATCCATCCTTCTTCTTCTCCCGGTTGGAGAAACGCTTTTAAGGATGAAAAGATCTTGAGTGCGTTAGAGGCATTGCATAGAAAAATTTCATATCCTTGGACCTTGGAAAAATTATCCAGAGCAGTAGGAGTTTCCAGAGCTTCTATCGCTAATCGATTCAGAGAAGTTTTGGGATGTACTCCCATGGATTATTTGGCAAAATTAAGAATGGATAAAGGAAAAACTTTGATGGCGATGGAGAATTTTACCTTGGAAGAGATCGCAAGGACAGTCGGTTATTCCTCTGCGTTCGCTTTTTCCAAAGCATACAAAAGGATCTACGGTCTTTCTCCTAGAAATTCCGAGCAGGAGAGACTGGGAGCGTAGTCGGATCTTCGAATGGAATCGTTCTAATCGCTGCTTCTCCTATAACCGGTTCTAATCTACAAACAATCTTCTTGACGGAAGCGGGTTTTGAGATCCTTTTTATGCTGCCGATATGGATCAGTTCTATTTTAATTTTTACTTTTTTGGTTCTCTATTAGCCTGTCTTTTTTCCATCTATGTTACCTTCTTCTTTCTAAGTATCAAGGATAGAAGTAAGGCTGCGTTCCACTTGGGTCTTTCCACTTTGGCTATGACTCTATTCCATTTAGCTTATATTATTGCATTCATTTCTTTCGATCAGTGGACTATCGTGCATCGTTGGTTGGCGATCCCTTCTCCTATGATGGGATTCATCCAGTGTTTCATCTTTTTCTTTTATTTTCCGAATCCCAGGAACGTTAAGTTCGGTTTGACGGTTTATTCCATTTTGTATGCGGGACTTGCTATAGTAACGGCTACATTTATCGCGATAACGTTACAGTCGGACCATCGTTTTAATATAGGGAGTAATTATTGGGACTTTGAATCTCATAAGTTCTATAAAATTTTCTCCATTATAATTTTGATATATAACTTTTCATTTTTGGCATCCGCTACTTGGAGGGCAATCGTAGAAAAGGGAAAAGAAAGAAGGTGGATTATCTATATCGCGATCGCTTACTCTACGATCACGATCATTCCCGGTATCTTGAATGTGATGAGCAGAGACGGTTCCATCTCTAGAAAGGTATTCCAACATACTACGGATATAGCGCTTGTGGTCGGCCTTTTTCTGGTACTGATCATTTATGCAAATGCGACCAAGGAAAGGACTACCATTCTAAGTAAGATAGTGGCTGTTACCATGGCTACTTTTCTTTTGGCATTCCAATTGGTAGGTTATGCAATATTAAACGGTTATGATACTTCCTTTGATACGTTAAAGGGACAGGCATCGGAACTTGCGGCTTTCCAGGGAAAAAGACCGGAGGGATTTGCTTACCTTCTTTCTTTTGATCCGGATTCGAATGAGTTCGTTTTGGAAAAAGGAGAGAAGGACCCCAGGTTCGATTCTGAAGATCGTTTAGAGATCAAATTTTTTAATGTGACTCGCAAACTTACTAGTATGGGAACATTGAGCGCAAAAGAAAGATGGGAAAGGTCCAAAACGATCCTTTCGGATTCTCCGAAGGAATTTTACGCCTATTCGGAAGGGATAAAGAATTTTTACGAATCAAAAGGAGAAGCAAAGGTCTCAGACGCTGATCTTATTGATTTCTTCCGATTTCTGAATCGAAAACTGAATATTATAAAAAATAAATTCTCTAATCTACCTTCTAAAAACGACCCGGCAGCGGTGGCTAAACTTTTTAATTCGGAAGAGATAGGTCTAAAGTCCGTATTGGAGCAGGTTCGTATAAAAGTTGAGAAGGATATTTCTTCCGGGAAGTCCGAGTTGGAGGTGAGATCTTCCGTTATTCTTCCATTAACTTCTCTGAGAGAAGTGGGGGAAAGGATGTATAGAGGAGCAAAATTCAACAAAGCAAACGAAAAAACCCCGGAATTCTATCTAGCATATTTAGTGACCCATCCTCAAAGCGAAAAAATCTACGAAGTAGGGTTCACTTATAGATCGTTCAGAGAATATCTTCATTCTCCTTCTTTAGTAATGGTGATTTGTCTTTTGGTGATGATCGTTACGATTAGTTTCGGTTTCAGATTATTCTTTCATAACGCAATCGTAAATCCGATGGAAGAAGTTGTAGTTGGATTGACCGAGGTAAACTCCGGAAATTTGGAATATAGATTAGTTCCAAGAGTTGAGGACGAGATAGGTTTTATCGCCAGATCTTTTAATCGAATGGCAAGATCC
This sequence comes from Leptospira licerasiae serovar Varillal str. VAR 010, assembly GCF_000244755.1. Taxonomy (NCBI): domain Bacteria; kingdom Pseudomonadati; phylum Spirochaetota; class Leptospiria; order Leptospirales; family Leptospiraceae; genus Leptospira; species Leptospira licerasiae. Next base: position 1,622,787 of record NZ_AHOO02000005.1, read on the forward strand.
ATCCAAGCTGCCAGAAAAAGATTGGAGCAATATGCTAACGAACTTGAAGAGAAGGTAAAAGACAGGACCAAAGAGTTGGAGCAAACTTTAAACGAGGTCCAGGAATTAAAGCAGCAACAGGATGCTGATTATTTTTTAACTTCTCTTTTGATCAAACCTTTAGGTTCGAATAAAGCGAGTCAAGAGAACGTAAAAGTGGAATTTCTTTTAAAACAAAAGAAACGATTCACTTTTAGAAAGCACGAAGATGAGATCGGGGGAGATCTAAATATTTCCAATCATATAGAATTGCAAGGCAGGTCATACACCGTCTTTTTGAATGGAGACGCAATGGGTAAGTCGATGCAAGGGGCGGGAGGGGCTTTGGTCCTCGGATCTGTTTTCGAATCCATTATAGAAAGAACAAGAGTAGTAGATACGGTCAAAAAACAATCTCCGGAAAGATGGTTGAAAAACGCTTTTATAGAATTGCATAAGGTTTTTGAAAGTTTTGACGGGTCGATGTTGGTCTCTTCCGTGATCGGCCTCGTCGATGATGAACTAGGAGTATTATATTATATTAATGCAGAGCATCCTTGGACAGTGCTATATCGGGATGGGATAGCGAGTTTTATCGAGAACGAGTTCATGTTCCGTAAATTAGGAACAACGGGAGTGGAAGGCACTATTTTTATCAAAACATTCCAATTAGAGCCTGGGGATTGTCTTTTTGTAGGGTCCGACGGTAGGGACGATATCATCGTAGGTACGGATTCGGACGGAGATAGGATCATCAACGACGACGAAAAGTTATTCTTAAATTCCGTAGAGAAGGCAAGAGGAGATCTTCAGGAGATCTATTATGTTATTCTAAATAACGGTAAATTGAGTGATGACCTTTCTCTTATTCGATTGTCTTTTATAGGGAACGGTCAACCTCATTTTCTTCAGGACGAAAAAAGGCAAAGGATCAAAGAATTGCTTAGGAATGCAAAAGAAACTTTCTTAAATAAAGATACCCAAGAAGCGCTTAGCTATTTGGAAGAAGCGGAATCCTTGGACAGTAGAGTTCCCGAAGTAAAGAAAAACTTCATAAAACTTTTTCTGAAGTTGAAAGATTACCAAAAGGCCGCCAGATATGCGGAAGATTATTTTAGGATGAATCCGATAGATAGCGAGATCTTGTATGTGGCTTCTTTTGCGGCAAGAAAGGCCGGTCAGATCAGAAAAGCTTTAGATTTTGGCGAACGTCTTCGCTTGAGGGAACCTTCTCATATCAAAAATCTGACTAATCTTGCCGAGATCTATATTGCTGTCAAAAATTTCGAAAGAGCGGATTCAATTCTAAAAGATGCGGTACGTTTAAATCCGTCCAATGAATCCGTTTTAAAAGTGAAAGACCTTTTGAAAAAATACTCAGGTCGTTTTGAAGGTGGGAACTTATAGCCGAAGGAGTCTTATGACCTTCGGCTAAATACTTTATTATTTTTTAATGTGATATCCCGTCCTGAACATCCAGGCAACGACTCCTAAGCAAGAAACCAAGAAGAATAATATCATTGCCAGACTGATCTCGAGACTTACGTCTCCAATCTCATAAAAACTCCATCGAAAACCGCTGACCAGATAAAGGATCGGATTAAATAGGGTCACTGTTTGCCAAAAAGGAGGGAGCATATTTGCGGAGTAGAAACTTCCCCCAAGAAAGACCAATGGTGTGATGACGAGCATCGGGATCACTTGCAGTTTTTCGAAATTATCCGCCCAAATCCCTATGATAAAACCAAATAAACTGAAAGAGACACAGGTCAGGATCAGGAAGAATACCATTAAGAACGGGTGAGCGATCTTGATTTCCACAAACAAAGAAGCGGTTGCAAGCATGATGGAGCCCAAAATCAAGGACTTGGTTGCAGCGGCTCCCACAAAACCGATCACAGCTTCCATGCTAGAGACAGGAGCTGATAAAATTTCGTAAATAGTTCCCGTGAACTTAGGGAAATAGATCCCAAACGAAGCATTGGAAATACTTTCAGTCAATAGGGAAAGCATAACAAGTCCTGGAACAATAAAGGAACCGTAAGACACTCCGTTCACTTCTTGTATCCTGGATCCTATCGCAGAACCGAAAACGATAAAATACAAAGAAGTAGAAAGAACCGGTGATGCGATACTTTGCATCAAAGTCCTTCTTGTTCTTGCCATTTCGAAAAAATAGATGGCTTTGATTGCGTTCAGATTCATTTGGATTCCTTCACTAATTGTACGAAAATTTCTTCCAAACTGCTTTGGGTTGTATTTAGGTCTCTGAATTCTATTCCGGATTTTTTTAATTGTTCCAAGAAGTTTGCGATCCCAGTTTGTTTTTCCTGGCCGTCGTAGGTATACAATAATTGTTTTCCTTCGTTCTTCAATTCCAGTTCATAACCGTTAAAATTATTAGGCAAACTTTGGAGAGGAGAAACAAGATCCAACAAGATCTGTTTTTTTCCTAACTTATGCATGAGTTCCGTTTTTTTCTCTACAAGGACCAATTCTCCCTTGTTCATGATGCCGACTCTGTCTGCAATTTCTTCCGCTTCTTCTATATAATGTGTAGTGAGAATGATGGTAACTCCTTTATCCCTGAGAGCTCTTACTACATTCCACATATCTTTTCTGAGTTCTACATCGACACCCGCAGTCGGTTCATCCAAAAATAAGACCGATGGTTCATGAGATAATGCTTTTGCGATCAGAACTCTTCTTTTCATTCCACCGGATAAGGTCATGATTGTCTGATCTTTCTTTTCCAAAAGTGAAAGTGACTTTAGAAGTTCATCGATATAATCTTTGTTAGGTGATTTTCCGAATAGACCTCTACTAAAATTTACCGTAGTCAAAACGGATTCGAACGCGTGAACTGTCAGTTCTTGCGGCACAAGACCGATCATGGATCTGGTCTTTCTATAATCTTTGATGATATCGTAACCGCCCACGGAAACGGAACCGGCGGTTGGATTGACTATTCCGCAGATGATTGAGATTAGAGTGGTTTTTCCGGCCCCATTCGGACCTAAAAGAGCGATGATCTCTCCTTTTTCAATATCCAAGTTTATGTTCTTTAAGGCTTGGAATCCGTTAGAATAGGATTTGGAGAGGTTCTGGATGGAAACAATGGGAGAGTTGGAGTTCATACGATTCCTTCAGGCCGTTCAATAAATTATAAGAGGCTGTCCCAGAGGTCCAGGCTCCTGATGTCCTAGGTCGAATACTTATCAATAACCTAAGTTTTCGAACAGACTATAAGATTATCCAAAATACAAAACTCGAGTTGAACGGCCCACACCAATTTTGGAAGATAGAATGGTTTTATAGGCCCATGGAGATTGGTCGGTTTCCGGCAAGTAGAAACCGAATGTTGGATTTCCTACAAAGGTAAAACTAAGATCAGTTACGACTTTGTTTCTCTCTTAGATAAATATAATAGGCTGCCCCAACAGCTACGCCAGGAACTACGCCGAGTAGAAGCGCAATCCAACCGTTTTTGATCCCTTTTGTTTTTGCTTCGTATACGATCCAAGCGGCGAGAACGAGCCAGGTAAAAATTATATCCAGAGCATAAGCGCTGGAGAACGGATTTACAAATCCTCCTAAAAACGCAGCAATCACATCGAAGTTTTGTGATAAAGGTGGAAGCACTAAATACAGAAAACCTGCGGTGAACACAGTGCCTAAAGCGATCAGAAGATTTCTAAATGTTGAAAGATTCATTTTTGTACTCTTGGTGAAAAGTTTAATGGCAAAGAATGAGAACTTTTGTAGGGGACGCTACAAGAAATTATGTCCAAAACGGGGAAAAAAATCCGGAGAAGTCTTCCTCGTTCATAATTTTTTTCCAAATTTAATCTAAAGGGGATTATTACAGAATACCGTCTGAATTTCTGTATCTTTGCTTGCGATGATGTTGGAAACAAAGGTTCTTGGACCCTATACAAGGTTAGTCTCGCGGAATTTTTGTAAGAGAGGATCCAAACTTAAATCAAGTTAGTTACTATAGTGGCTCCTTCAGTGAAAGTTCTACGACTTTTTTTATTTAAAAACCGGATTGGCAAAAATCGGATCTGATCCAGAAAGGAAACTGTCCGAATGTCAGATCTACAAGAATTAAAGAAGAAGTTCGGAATCTCCGAATTCAGATCTTCTCAAGAAAAAATCATCGGAGACGTTTTAGAAGGCAAAAACTGCTTAGTTATCATGCCGACCGGTATGGGTAAATCCCTATGTTACCAATTGCCTGCATTAGCCTTAGAAGAATTGACGGTGGTTATTTCTCCATTGATCGCTCTCATGCAGGATCAAGTAGATAAGTTGAAATCTTTGGGGATAGATGCTGAATTTGTAAATTCCGCGCTTGCCAAAGAAGAACGTAATCTTCGTTATGAAAATCTAAAGAACGGAAAATACAAAATTCTTTATGTTTCTCCGGAAAGATTTCGTAAGTCTTCCTTTTTGGAAATTTTTAAAACTAGAAAAGTTTCCTTGCTGGTTGTGGATGAGGCTCATTGTATCAGTCAATGGGGGCACGACTTTCGACCGGACTACACTAAAATTTCGGAATTTAGAAAGATCTTAAATTATCCTAGGATCATCTCTTTAACTGCCACTGCTACGAAAGAGATCCAAAAAGACATTATCAAACAGATCGGATTATCTGAATCGGAAGTTCAGATCTACAATGAAGGGATTTCTAGACCGAATCTTCATCTGGAAGTTAGGACTTTTGTAGATTCCTCCTCTAAAGCAAAGGAACTTATCTCTTATCTAAAAGATCTGAAAGGAAATACTATCGTATACTTTAATCTGATCAAAAATATAGAAAGTTTTTCCCAAACATTGGACATAGAAAAGATCCGGTATAGAGTTTATCACGGGCTACTGTCTTCCGACAAAAGAAGAAAAATACAAAACGACTTTCTAAATTCGAAAGATACTTTGCTTTTGGCCACGAATGCGTTCGGAATGGGAGTGGATAAGGCAAATATTAGGACGATCATTCATGCAGAATTACCTTCTTCTTTAGAATCCTATTACCAAGAAATAGGAAGAGCAGGAAGGGATGGGAAACCTTCGAATTGTATTTTGTTTTATAATCAGGACGATCTAACCGTACTTATGGATTTTATCGAATGGCAGAATCCGGATGGAAATTTTATCAGTCGTGCGTATCAGGTTTTTAAGACTGTTGGAGAAAAATTATCCTCTCTCGATTATGAGGAATTACAATCCATGTTGGTGCATAAGAATCGAGGAGATCATCGTCTACAGACGGTGTTAAATCTTTTCGAAAGACATGGAGTTACCTCCGGAGATTTGGAAAGAAGGTCTCTCGTTTTGCGAGGAAAATTGCCCGAAGTTTTAACGGATCCGAAAGTTTTGGAAGAACGAAAGAAGGCGAGTTTGAATCGATTGTATCGGATGCTTATGTATTTAAAGTCCGAAAAATGCAGAAGAGAATTTTTATACGAATATTTCGATGCAACATTTCATTCTTGCGAAAATTGTGATAATTGTTCGAAAGTTTCTTAATGTCCGCCTTAAAAAGATTCTAGATCAATACTTGGTGTCTGGCTTCAGGAGCCTGGGTCTTTAGGATAGACTTTTATATTCTAGGGATCCTGAACGTAAATTTGCTTCCTTTTTTCTCCTCAGATTCCACTGAAATTTTTCCGTTATACGCCTTGATAATGCTATAAACTAAAGGTAAACCTAAACCGGTTCCGGATTCGTTCTTGGTCCCCAAGCGAGTTGACTTTATCTCGGTTAGGAATAAATTCGGGATCATATCTTTGGGCATTCCGATCCCGGTATCTTCCACAAAAAATTCAGGATCATTCTTCTCGTCAGAAAATCCAATACGGATCAAATCGTTCTCTCTGCAGAATTTTATAGAATTTGAAACTAAGTTGATAAATATTTCGGAGAATAAGGTCCGATCCACGTTTAACTTCACATCATCCGGGATCTCGTTTATGATCCGGATCTTCTTAGCTTCCGCTTGCGGGAGAAGTTTGGCCAATACACCTTCTACTTCCGGATATACATAGATCAAGTTATTGTCCAAAGGAAAAGACCCGGATTTGAGTCTGTTCAGGTCCAAAAGTGTCGCTATCATCTCCAAAGATTGGGAAGATGTGTATTCCGCTCTAGAAACCCATTCCAATAAAGATTCATCGTCCAAATGTTCGTAATCGTTTCGGATCAATTGTAGGATACCGATCACTGTGGTGATCGGAGATCTTAAGTCGTGAGTAACTAAGGACAAAAATGTATCTTTGAGTGAATTCGCTTCTTCTGCAATATGTTTTGCCTCAGCCAATTGTTTGGTTCTTTCGGATACTTTTTGTTCCAAGGACTTTTGGAGTTCCTCTAATCTTACGAAAGCATTCGAGAATCTGACGGATAGCATCACGGTTTGGGAGAATAAGAATGCGAGAAGACCCCAGCTAGCCAAATATTCCGCTTTTATGATCAAACTTTGGTTCAGAATATCGTTCAAAGTGGTTAGGAAAAGTATCAAGGAGCCTATTGCGAATAGAATTGCACCTTCTCTTCTTCTGAAAATGCAAAGAGCGATCATTATAAAAAAGTAAACTATACTGGCTCCCACAAAAACTTGAAAGATCCTAATATAACTCATGTATTCCGTAGAAGGAAGGGCAAGTACAAGGACAAAAAATACCGAGCTCACACCTATGAATAGATTATTGAAATAATAGTGGAATTTTTCGTCTGGGAAGACCGCTTTTAAAAAGACTGAAAATAAGGGAAGGGCTGAAACGAAAGTCAAAATATCAAGTTTATGGATGTACACCCAAAAGGAATCAGGCGTAACCTCGTAGATAAATACCGATCCTGTAAAAAATCCTCTTATACTTAGATCTATACAGAATAATCCGAACCAAAGCGCGGATTTGTCCACTCTTCTCATTAAAAATAGGATCAAATGATATAATCCCATAAAAAAAGTTGCCCCGAAAACGACCCATCCAAGCGCTACTTGTCTTTTTTTCTCCTCAAATACCGCTAATGTATTTCCTAACTTGATGGATTTTCTAAGTCCACCAGTTATATGATAAAAATTTGATATTTGTAAAGTTAGTTTTAATTCTTTAGATTCTTCGTCTATTAGAACGATAGGATGCTTGTAGGAAGGAAGCATTTCCTCTCTGGAATTTCCGATCTTACCATTTTCGATCAGCAATTTCCCATTCAGGAATAGTTTGAACGCTGTGGAAACATCTCCGATTTGAAAAGCCAGATCCTTTACTGGTTTGTCGAGTAGAACTGTCAGTCTATATGTTCCGAGACCTTCTCCCTCGTGACTTTTGTTATTTTTTATGAATGAGTTCCATGCTCCAGGAACGGAAATAAGTCCATCCTTTGTAAAAGTCTCCGGAGCCAAGATTGTGTCGGCAAATTCCCAATCGCCATCCAGAGCGACGGTAGAAAAACGGTCCCTATCCCAATCTCTCAGGTCTAAAATCCCATCTTTTGCTTGTGGAGAATAGACATCGGCTTTTTGAGAACATCCAATGAATGCAAAGAGAAATAGTAAATGAAAGACAGACAACCTCATTCTTATATCTGGTCTCCAGTTTATTCCTCGCCTGAACCCTGTATAGAAAATTGCATGAGAATGTTTTTAAAAAAAGACTGAAAACCCCAAGAAGAATCCTCTTAAAATCTCATAGTTCCCGGATCTGGAACCATTACTGAAGGAGATAGAAGAAGGAGAGGAAAGATTGTAACTCATATTCCATTGATCGAAGTGCAAATAACTAAAATATGAAAAAATTTGGTTATATCCTATATGAAATTTCATATTCTCATGGAATTTATATTGGAAAGAGATTTCCGACTCATAACCCCTGAAAATCCCTCTGGTCCCGGCGCTTCCATTCGTAAAAACCAATGTATCCGTGGAAATGATGGGAGTTTTAAAAAATCTAGTCCCTTCGGTATAGAACGTATCTAAGCCGATATAAGCCGAAAAATTCTCGGAGAATTGATAGGAAGATTCAATAGAAATTTGAGGCCCATATGTGTAAAAATATTCTTGGAAAGCACCGTCTAACATGTATTTGCCGTAGGTATATTTGTTGATATTGCGAAGTCCTCCGCCTAGGTATAAGTTCCAATTCTGGATCGGAGAAATGATTTTATAAAAATTCGCTTCAAACTCGGATCTTGCCAATGGAGAGTAATAGGATCTTTCCACAGATAGACCTGTTGAATTAGATCGGATCACATTCGAATTCGGATTTACCAATTCTATTTCGTAATAAGAGATCTCGGCTCTGTAGTTTTTCTCATAATTTTCGAAGCTGAATACCGCAGGTACTAATACTTTTCGATTTTGTTGTAAATGATTCGTTTCTATAGATTCATTCGGATCCGTTTTTTCGGAGTAAGAAGTGAAGTTATAAGGTATAAAGCTGTAGGTTTGCCTCTTTAATAATAATTCGAATTTTTGTTTTTTCCTTTCCGGGGTCCCGTTCTTTGGGGTATCTTCCGAAGATTGTAAATTAGAAATTAAGAATATATTCAATAGAATGAAAACATAATATTTTTGATAAAGATCCATATTCTTCCCTACCTTAAAAGAATGTTTAAAGTTTTCTTTTAAGATATGAAAAGGTCAACGACTATAAAGTTACTGATTCGAAAAGAAATATTATACGTCGGAATACATATTCCGCGGAATTAACTTTCTATATGAAGGGCTGAGAAATTCTGAAAAAGTATAATCGGAAACAATCTTCCGATACACGTGTATGGAAAATGGGAAGAATAGTTGCGGTTCTTTTCTAAGAGGATACAGTGGAAATTAATTACATACACCGAGTTTCTAAGTTGTTAAGAGAAGTTTTGGGAGAGGACGCTTCCGAATCTTTATTGGAATTAACTTATAATATTCATGAAACAGGGAGGAAAAATATGGAAGAATTTCTTTCTCAAAAATTCGATCTGAAACTTTCTGAGGAATCCAAAAATTTACACAATAAGATCACGGAGTTAAAAGTGGAGATTTCGGATTTTCGAGCAGAATTGAAATCTGAACTTTGGAAAGCGGTTGCAAACCTGAATTCTTCGATCGTTTCTCAAACGAGATGGATGATTGCTTGTGTTTTTGCCGTAGGAGGATTCTATTTTACTCTAGCAAAAATTTTCTTTTAAGACAAAAAAAATGGGAACCAATTGGCCTGGATCTTTTGATCTAATTTGTAGATTTACACGGTCCTAGTTTCTTAAAGGTATAGTTTCGGATTTTCTGGTATACTTCCATATCTTTCCTTGGGAGAATTGTATCTTGGAGAAGATATGAATCTATTCATCACTGGAGCTTCCGGCTTCGTAGGCGGTGCGATCGCTCGTCATTTGAAAGAAAAGCATAAGGTAAAAGTGCTGTCCAGATCTCCCAAGACGGACTCCGCCTTATCTCAGCAAGGTTTTGAAATAGTGAGTGGAAGTTTAGGATCTATCACTCCGCAAGATCTCGCAGGTATTGATATCGTAATCCATTGCGCGGCATTTGTTGGTCCCTGGGGGAGTTACCAAGATTTTTGGAAAGGGAATGTGGACGGAACGACTCGATTATTAGAAGCTTCACAAAAGGCAGGAGTCAAACGATTTATACATATGGGAACAGAGGCCGCTCTCTTCTACGGACAAGATATGGTCCAGATAGACGAGACTTATCCGTATCCTAAAAAAACTCCTTATTACTATAGCATTAGCAAAGGAGAGGCGGAAAGAAGAGTAGTTTCCGCAAATCAACCAGGTTTCGAAACGATTGTATTAAGACCGAGATTGGTTTGGGGGCCTGGAGATACCTCAGTTCTTCCTGTTCTCAAAAAAATGGTGGCCGAAGGAAAATTCATGTGGTTGGACGGGGGAAGAGCAAAAACTTCCGTGACATGTATTCCGAATTTGGTTCACGCAACTGAACTTGCTTTAACCAAGGGTGTTCCCGGCCAAATATATTTTATTACAGACGACGAAGATAAAACGGTAAAAACGTTCTTAACGGAGATGATGCAGACGCAAGGAATTACACTTCCTCAGGCTACCATACCGTCTTCTATCGCGGGATTTTTGGCGATGATAGTGGAGGGAATCTGGAGAATATTCCGAATTCGTAAAGAACCTCCAATGATGAGATTCCCTGTAGATATTATGGGAAAAGAATGTACTATTAGGATCGATAAAGCAAAAAAGGAATTAGGATATAAACCTGTGGTTAGCGTGGCGCAAGGTTTACAATTAATGAAAGCCTAACTTTGTAGTTTTAATTTTTGATCTCGGACATTTCTTCTTGGTTACTTTCTATCTTTGCGCTTTTTAAAATTGTATCTAACAAGCCCGGAAATTTCTTTTCCAGGTCATCCTTGCGGATAATGGAAAATCTTTGAGTTCCTTCGTACCTAGTAAAAATCATTCCTGCGTCCCTTAACTTTCCCATATGATACGAAAGGTTGGTTTTCGAGGTATATGTTAGAAAGGTAGAGCAATTGGATTCTCCTTTTTCTGAAAGGTCCAATAGTATCTTCCTTCGGATCGGATCGCTTACCGCCTCGAAAATAGAACTCAATTCTATCTGATCTAAATTGGGATGAGTCGGCTGCTTAGACATTTGAATTTTTTTTCCAGTAATACCTATAAAGTTCAATAATATTTGAACAAAGGATTGACAAGCACTTTCTAAGTTTTGTAGTTCAATAATTGTTGAACTAATGGGAAAGATCCTGGTTTTGCCTTTAAATCGAAAGGTTGGGCAAACGGGACAAAGGAGATTCCTATGATAGAGCTTAGGTCGATTCAGAAAACCTACCAAAGTATTCCGATTTTGCTGTTTTCTTTCTTTTTGATCACTCCTATTTTCGGGGATGAGGTTAGATTGAAATCAGGTAAAATCCTGAAAAATCTGAAGTTGGAGAAGGAAACGGAAGAATATTATATTTTCAGTTTGGAAGATTCTATTCCGGTCCGGATTCCCAAGTCCGAGATAGAAAGTGCTCAGACAGAGAAAAATATCCAAGACTCGAAGGATCATAAACAGGTCCCTCAGAAGAGGAATTACGATCTGATCTGGACCCAATCTTTAACGAATGATGTGTTCATTAACGGAAATAGTCTTTTCGGAAATGCATTCGATAGAAGAGGAGGTCTTCATTATTCGGAAGTTCCTAAATCTTTGATACTGGATACGATGGTGAATATCCCTACGCCAGTGGAAGGTTTGCAACTTATCATCAGGGATTATTCCCCTTTAACCGGAAGAGCGAATCGAGATGTGGATGGAGTTTTTCAATCGCATCCATACGGACCAGGAGTTGATTTGGAGAAGGTTGCGGAAGATCCCAATACGAACAGATTGAGAAAAGAACCTAACGGATTGAGGGAAGGTCTCGCTACTCTTCTAAATTATAGATGGTCTACCAATCGTTTAGGGGATTGGAATGCAGGTTGGATCTATTATGCGAATAACCAGCCTAGTTTTGCTCTAGGGCTTTTTACTTTCGGTTGGGCATTGCCTGTATTGAAATATATTCATCCGACTTATACTTATAATGTGAGAGTAACTTCGGAAAGAATTGGCGGTTCAAGTGTCGCAGGAGAGAAAGACCTGGAATCCGGATATCCTACTAACGCGTTTAATGGTACAACTTTTCATAAATTCTCGATATTCCACGACTATGAGATTACTGAAAATTTTAAGATACAACCAGGGATAGATTTCGGATACCAATACTATAATGATAATATAGATAGAAGGTCCGGATTCAAAAATATAGACTATAAGGTGACCGTAAAGTATTTAGGATTCTCTTTTGCGCTCACCGATGTTTACAGACCGAATACATACATGATAGATAATAATTATTATTATCCAAATAACGTAGGAGGCCAAACGGTCGGAACTGTATCCGGTGCCACCTGGGTAGGTCCATTAACTGGAAACACGAACGATGGCTTGACCATAGATCCTTCTAAGGGGTACGGATTAGTGAATGATTTTATATTAAGTTCCATCCAGAATTCAGGATTGGATCCTAATATAAAACAAGCATTGGTGAATAAACACTTGGAGCAGAAGATCCCACTTCATAGTATTATCTGGTCTTTCGGATATTCAATTAGGATCTAAATAAAAACCGGAAGAGAATATTAGAAATTATGGATCTAATTTTTCTTCCGGTATAAAGGCCGACCCTGGAGTGGTAGGAACTCCTTTAAGGCAAGGATTCGGCGTATTTTTTCAATTTAGTAAAAAATCGATCAGCTTCCGGATAAGTAAGGTGTAAGGCATCGCTATCTTCGTAGATGTCTTTACTATCAATAAACCAAAGGTATTGAGACGGAGGAAAGTTTTTCAGAACAGTTTCTCTTGTCCGTGTTTCTTTTGCGGAAACTAAAATTTCAGGATGCATAGGCATTTCAAAGAATATCGGCCGTACACCTCTCGCCTCTAAATCTTTCAGAGCAGACATTAGATACGTCATTCTCTCATTTAGCTTTTTCTGATCTACCGCAGCTCCATACCAACGTTTTACTTCCAGAAGATGCTCCTGCTTTAATCGTTTAGAAATCTCTATAGCTTCTTTTTCAGACGTAGGTTCCGGTTTTTTCTCCGCGGCAAAAAAACGATCCGTAAATTGTATAACAAATCCTACCGCATAATTCAAGGGTTGTTTTTCAGATCTGAGAACAGGAAAGTTCCTTCTTGTGAAAACGAAATACGGTTCGGTATTTTCCCGAGAGAATTTTTCATTTTCCTTTACTGAAAGCTGGTTAACTTCGATTAGAACAAATTTGGGAGAAGTATCCGAATTCGTTAATATAGACAGTCCGGTTAGGCCACCTTCTCCCACTAGGGAAAGATTGAACCAGCCGGTGTCAGCCTTTGGCAACATCCTATCCGACATGGAAGATCCGACGATCACGAATTTGGAATCTTTCCCTTCCGTTAAAAAACTTTCTACCCGAACCCTATTATGTTGCCACCAACTTTGTTTTGGGATTTTCTGCGGCGAAACAAAATACACAAAACCGGAATATAGTCCGAAAAAAATCAGAAAGAATAGTGTGAGTCGGATAAAAAAATTCATAATTAAAACTGAAAATAGATGAATGCGGCAGAAGGCCCCTTGTTCAGAACGATCAAGAATAGAAGGAATGCATAACCTATATTTGAAATTTTCTCCATTGTTTCTTCCGGATATTTTTCCTTGTACCATCCGTAAAAATGATAAAGGAACACGGGAACGGAAAAGAATATTAAAAATATGCAAAGTTCCCAGTCGGTTCCCAAACTTAAATTTGTTCTTAATAGTTTCAGATACTTAATCGCAGTTTCGAAATCGGGTAAACGGAATAGTAACCATAAAAGTGAAACACTTAAGAATACGAACCCGGCCTTTATAAACGAGAAGAAACGATTCTCGGGGAATTTAAACGGAAGATTCTGATCTAAGAATCTTTCTATTAATAACAGAAGTCCGTGGCCTATCCCCCAGACCATATATCTCCATTCAGCTCCGTGCCAAAGACCGCCTAATGCCATAACCAAGAATAGGTTTATATAAGTCCTAAAGTTCCCCTTTCTGTTTCCTCCCAAAGGAATATACAAATAATCTCTGAGCCATGTAGAAAGGGATATATGCCATCTTCTCCAAAATTCCGAAAAATTGGAGGATATATAAGGAAAATTGAAATTGGTTGGAAGTCTATAACCGAATAAGAATGCAGTTCCGATAGCGATCAAAGAATATCCCGCAAAGTCGGCAAATATCTGCGCGGAATAACCTAAGATCAGAAGTATCAATGTAAGAGTAGAATGGTGAGAATTATAAGGAAAATCGATAACAAAGGTAAGATCATTCAAATTGTCCGCGATTACCGTTTTTAGAAAATATCCTAGGATCAGGATCTTTGCTGCTTGGATCCAGGGAATATCTTTGAAATCTTTTGTCTTTATCTGGGGGAAAAATTCTTTTGCCTTAACGATCGGTCCTGCCACCAATTGAGGGAAAAAATTTATATATAGGGAAGATTGTAGGATAAGTTTAGGGTAGGGGACCTTCTCCTTGAAAATATCGGAACCGATCCTATAAAAATCAACAACCATGCTGATCCCATGAAAGGTATAAAAAGAAATACCTATAGGAAGGGGAATTAGAAAAATCCAATATAAGTCCGAGGGCCCCGAACTTCCTAAGAAAGTTTTGGCGAATAAGCCGCTATATTTAAAGAAGAATAATACGCTTAAGTTTAGTACTATCCCTAACGCTAAAACCGCTTTTTTAGATTTAAAATCGGGAGTTTGGATCAGATATACTATACTCGCGTTCCAAAAAATGGAGAACAAAAGTAAGATTAATAGCCAAGGATCCGAATATGCGTAGAAATAAAAACTAGCGGCGACTACCGTCAGAAGTTGGAATTTTTTTAGGAAAGGAAGATAGTAAAGAGCAAAGGTAATGAATAAGAATATGAAAAATCCAAAACTATTAAAATTCATAAGAAAGAGAATCTGACTGGTTCAAATTCTTTCCTGGGAACTTTAGGTCAAGAACCTATTATGCTTCTCTGGCTCCTTTCACCAAAAACATTTCAATCTCTCCCTTGTTCTTAGCTTTTATCAATCCCCTGGACTCACAGATAAAATCTTCTCTCACAAAATGGAATGTATCTAGGGAGATATTCACTTCTCCCGCGACTCCGGAGCTTTCCATACGGCTAGCGGTATTGACCGTATCTCCCCATATATCGTAGGCGAACTTTTCGGTCCCGATCACTCCTGCTACTACGCTTCCCGTATGGATTCCCAAACGTAGTTCCCAGGTCGGAAGTCCTAAGTTTTGCCTTTCTTCCTTTTGAGTTTTCATGAATTTTTGGAATTCCAACCCGCAGAAAACCGCGTCTCTTGCATGTGTACGATTCGGTGTCGGAAGTCCGCCGACTGCCATATAAGCGTCTCCGATAGTTTTGATCTTTTCCAAACCGTATTTTCTGGCGATCCTGTCGAATTCAGCGAAGAAGAAATGGAGTTCCTTTACTAATTCTTCCGGACTCATTTTTTCCGCAATCTGAGTGAAACCTGCCATATCCGTAAATAATACGGTAACACTCTCATAACGTTTCGGTTGTACCCGATCGTTCATTTTTAATTCGTCCGCGATTGATTCGGGAAGAATATTACGAAGTAGATTGTCCGATTTTTTTCTCTCTATATTCAGGTTCCTGCTTAGTATGAAGATCAATATTCCCGTCAGGATCTGGACGAAAATATAATTCCCTCCCAAGTCCATGTATTCGGCGTCTCTATCCTTCTGAGGGACGATGAAATTTGGATAAAGATATTCGAAAATATATAGGAAGCCTGTGACAAATGCGTAAAATGCATAAATAAAAAAGATATTATGATTCTTTAAAAGAATCGTGGCGATTACCAAGGCAGGGATAAAATAGTAATGATTTCCTCCGTTCGAGCCTCCATGCAAGAACCATAGAGAGGATAAATATGCGAGTATTGTTAGATTTAAGGGCCAGAAAAGGACGTAATAAATATTCCGAAATCTGGAAAAATAATACATTGCGAGCAGAATAAGTCCGGAAATCAAATTGAGAAGAATGACCCGGTGAGAATATTCCGTTTTCTCTTCGAAGATGGAACCTAATATATTTAGAGTTCCATTTACTAATGAAATTGCATTGAATAATCTATGCTCTAAGGAATTCTTTTTAGGGTCTCCGAAGATCAGGTAAACAAATTGTACAAGTTTCTGTTTCATATGGAAAGATCGGAGACGATCCTAGTGCCGAAATAGAAATCTTGCAACGCTTTTAAAATGGAAAATAAACCTGCACCTTTCGCTTTGGATTGCCTGGAAATCCGGAAGAGTATCTTCCATTGGGAGAATAATATTGAATATCTCTCCTTAAGAGAAAATCTGGGATCGTATATATTCGTAGATTCGGAAGTGACTCCGTTCAATTCTACTATATGCAGATCTTTTCCTTCTAAAAAATCTTTGAGGGAAGAAAATCGAATATCGTATCTTCCGAAATGGAAGCCGGAAAAAGAAGAGGAGATCTCATGGATCTTGTTCTCTAGTTCCGGAGTGATCCATTCCGAACCGTCCAAAAATAGAGTTCCTTGGCAATGGTTGCCCGCTTCCGAAAGAAGAATTTTCTCTCCTAATTTAGGGACCTTATCCCAGATCTCCGAAAATCTTTTTTGAAATGTTTTCTTTTGTATTCTGAATCTAGGATGATCTTCTACTAATTGGGAAAGAGGGGATGTTCCATTTCCGACTACCCTTGGGAATACCTTTCTGGTGATGGAGAATATATTTCCTTGCGCCTTATTCGGATATTTATAATAAAAAACTCCGACTTCGAACGGACCAGGATGGAATTCTTGGACAAGCAGGTCAACGTTCGATTCTAATAAACATTCTTCCAAATGTTTACTATTCTGAATTTTCCTTACTCCTTGGCCTCTTTGTCCCGAATCGGGTTTGAGTATAATTGGAAAATCTAAACCGATCGAATTCATTTTTTCTAAAATGGAACTTACATCTTTGGAACTTTTAGGAACTAAAAAGAATTTTAATACGTGTTCAGGATCCAGTTCTCGCAATATTTTAAATTTAGATTCTCCCACGAGTCCGCCCAGATCTATTCCCGGATTTGCTGCCGCAATGCTCCCGAATCCTAAGGAAGAAACGGAACTGAGCCGAATGGATCGAATGGATTCGAATGCTATATAAGGGATCAAAGGTAGATACAATTTCCAGGTAGGCCAAAATTCCATAGGATCGGACCACCCAAGAAGATCTTGTTCTGTCTGTGTTTCTAACATTAGATGACTGGGTCCCAAGAGAGAATGAGACGATTTGAATTATATTGCAATGTAGAAATTGCAAATCCGAAATTTTCGGGAATATCTTCGAACCCTAAGTCGTGCTCGAGAGCAACTCTTATAATGGCTTCGTGGTGGATCGTATGTTCTTGCACATAGAGTAGTTCTCTTTCCCAGGAGGATCTTACTACATTCTCCAGTCCGGAAGAAGAATGGACCAAGTAAGAAACTTGCACTTCTCCTTCCCAATTCCTGAGCTCGTATTCTTTCAGCAATTCAAGAAGGCGATCTGCCGCCGCTTTGGGTGAATTTTCGTAGAGAGGATTTCTTTCTCTTTGATCATAAGAAACAAGTCCTGCTTCATAACCGTTCAATAACGCTTCTGCAAATTCTAAACAATGGCGGACTTGTTTGCCTATACTCGCGCCTGATAAAAGATGTAAAGGCCTGGTATAATTTCTTTCCGAGATCCTAAGTAGTAAGTCTGCAAATCTCGAAAAAATGATCTCGAGTGAATCTATTAAGTCTGATTTTGTCTGCCTCATCGCGGGAGACTTCGGATTTTAGCGCCTTAGGTTACAGTGTAAAATAAAAAAACGCCTCTGGAAAACAGGCGTTTTGTACAGGGATCCTTAGGCTTGATATCAACCGAATTTTCCGGAGATATAATCCTCTGTTTCTTTTTTAGAAGGGTCGTGGAACATCTTTTTCGTAGTATCGAATTCAACCAAACGACCCATATAAAAGAATCCTGTGTAATCGCTTACTCTGGCTGCTTGTTGCATATTATGTGTCACGATCACAATCGTGTAAGAGTCCTTGAATTCGGAAATGAACTCTTCCACTTTTTTAGTGGAGATAGGATCTAATGCGGAACAAGGCTCATCCATTAGGATCACTTCCGGGTTCATTGCAATCGCTCTTGCTATGCATAACCTTTGTTGTTGTCCACCGGAAAGCCCAAGAGCGCTATCGTTCAACCTGTCTTTGACTTCTTTCCAGAGCGCGGACTTTCTCAAACTTTCCTCGACGATATGATCCATATGGTCTTTGGGAACTCCACCGTTCAGTTTTAAGCCGTAAGCGATATTCTCGTAGATGGATTTAGGAAAGGGGAATGACTTTTGAAAAACCATTCCGACCCTTTTTCTAAGTTCCACAACGTTCATTAGAGGATCGTAAATATTGATACCGTCTATTTCCAGTTTGCCGTTCACTTTGGAACCATCGATCACGTCGTTCATTCGATTGATCGATCTTAAAAAAGTGGATTTACCGCAGCCGGAAGGTCCTATGAATGCAGTGACCTTTTTAGCATGGATCTCTAATGAGATATCATGTAATGCCTGGTTTTCTCCGTAGAAAAAATTGAAATGGCGGGATTTTATTTTTACTTTTGTATCTTTCATCTGCGATTAACTCCTCGCATCTCCAATAAAAACGTTATACATGGGTCTTACCCCTGGATTTCCTGATTCTGTATCTTAAGAATGTAGCGAAAAAACTCATACCGAAGGTAAGAGTCAATAATACAACTGTGGTTGCATATTGTTTAGGCATGGCGGCATCCACATCAGGCGATTGGGTCGCCAATACGAATAAGTGATAACCTAATTGCATGAACTGATCCGATAGATGAGAAGGTAATTCCGGCAAGGAATACACGACTCCCACGAATAAGATCGGAGCTACTTCTCCGGCTCCTCTTCCGATCGCAAGGATTGCTCCAGTCAAAATTCCCGTAAGAGAATTCGGCAGGATCAATTTCCAGATGGTTTGCCATTTAGTTGCGCCTAACGCGAGGCTGGATTCTCTCATTTCCCTCGGATTACTTCTCATGGTTTCTTCGACAGAAATAATGACTACGGGTAAGGTGAGGATTGCAAGAGTTGCCGCGGCCCAGATCAGAGCGGGTTTGCCCCAGATCGGAGTGGTATTGCTTGCAACGTAATCCATTCCCTTTCCGATAAACTGGATAAAGAACCCGACCCCGAATAGACCGAATACGATGGAAGGAACTCCTGCTAACGTATTGATCGCGAATCTAACCGTCATTGCAAACTTAGAATCTCTTGCGGTATATTCCGAAAGAAAGATCCCGGTAGCCGTCCCGATAGGAATACTGAATAAGATCATTATAAAAACTAGATATACTGTTCCGTAAATCGCAGGAAAGATTCCGCCTTCTAAGTTATTATTCCTGGGGGATTCCGTTAGGAATTCCCAATTAACACCGGAAAATCCCTTGTAGAATATATTCCCGAGCATAAGAAGGACCGCCGATAAAATAAGTCCTGTAGCAAGCATGGGAGCGCCCAAAGCTAATATGGAATAAATTTTATCTTGGATGACTCTTTTTCTTTTAAGTCTAACTTTTTTCCATTTCAAAGAGGTTTACCAAATCTTGTTTGTTTAGGAGCCATGAAACTTTTTCATAAGCCGTTTTTTGACGTACAGCTCAGTGATCGCGTTCAAGGAAAAAGTGAATAGGAACAGAAGAACTCCCAGGAAGAACAGAATATTATAATGTTCCGATCCCCAGATAACTTCTCCCATTTCAGCGCCGATCGTGGCGGCAAATGTCCTACTCGGATCAAAAATACCGAAACTCATCATGGGGGCGTTACCGGTCGCCATAAGAGCGATCATCGTCTCACCGAAGGCCCTTCCGATACCCAAAAGTACTGCGGCGAATACTCCGGGAAGTGCAGCAGGAAGCATAACTCTATAAGCGGTCTGCCATTCGGTAGCTCCTAATGCCAGGGATGCCTGTCTATAAGATTGAGGTACTGTGCTTAGAGCATCTTCCGCAACGGTAAATATAATTGGAGTGACCGCTATCGCAAGACCGATCCCTCCTGTTAGAGCGTTTAATCTGAAATCTATATCGAAGGTTGCCTTTACTATAGTGGCAACATCCATCAAACAGAAAAAACCGATCACAACGGAAGGGAAATTTGCTAACATTTCGATTGCCGGTTTTACGATCTCTCGGACTCTTGCAGGTACAAAAAACGTAATATTCAAAGCAGCTAAAATAGCTAATGGGGCTCCGAGTAGAATTGCTATGATCGTAGTTTTCGCAGTTCCGACGATCAAAGGTAGAATACCGAACTTAGGGACGGAAGACACGGGCTGCCATACCTTACTGAAAAGATTTTCAAAAAGAGAGAGTTTTTCAGGTTCGGGAGTAGAGACTGCAACAGGTTTATTTAATTCTAAAGTATCTCCGTCAGGATTATATTCCGTAGGAGCGTCGGAGCTTGAGTCAGGATTGTATTCTGTTGGCGCTCCTGAGCTCTGGATAGAGGAAGTGGCTTGCGGAGAATCCGAGAAGAATAAGGAAGAAGCTTCTCTAAAGACGAAGAAAAAAATAAGAAGAATGATAAGGATGGAAGTTGCAGCGGTTCCTTTAACTAAGGTTTCCGCGAAAACGTCTATTTTTCTTCTGCTCGGATGTAAAAGATATCTCAGCAGAGGATCGAGTTTGCTCATTGAATGTTCCGAATTCTGGATTTAAGAACGGCCCCCGTTCCCGGGAGCCGATCGCACAATATTACTTTTTCTTAAGAGGGAAGTAACCTACGTCCTTCACAACTTTTTGTCCGTCTTTTCCGATCACCCAATCGATAAACTTTTTAGTTTGGTCTTTAGGTGCTTCTCTCAAATAAAAGTATAGATATCTGGAGATCGGATATTTATTGGTTAAAATATTCGCTTCAGTAGGAAGTTCCGGTTTAGAGTTTGCGTCCGCAGATACGGCAACGTCTTTTACTCCGGAAGCGTAAGCTGCTCCACCGTAACCGATTCCCCATTTGTCTTTGGAGATCGCATTAACTAGTGCAGCAGTTCCTACCATGTGTTGTGCAGAAGGATCAAAGTCTTGTTTTTCCAAAACATGCTCTTTGAAGTATTCATAAGTTCCGGAGTTATTCTCGCGGCTATAGAGTACGATTTTATGATCTTCTCCGCCAACTTCCTTCCAATTGGTGATCTTTCCGGTGAAAATTTTGCGAATTTCTTCGATGGAAAGTTTTGCGATTGGATTCTTTTTGTTTACATAAAGTGAAATACCGTCGATTGCAACCTTGATTTCCACACCGTTGGAATTATATTTTTCCTTTAATTGTTGGATCTCTTGAGGTTTGAGCGGGCGAGAAGCGGAGCAAATATCCGTGGTCCCGTTGATTAAAGCTGCGATCCCGGTTCCGGAACCGCCTCCGGTAACTTGGAATTGAGCGGATTTATCCGGGAAGGTTTCGGTCCATTTTTGAACCAGGATAACCATCGTATCGGATCCTTTAATGGTGATTGTCTTTTTCTCTTCCCCGGATACGGAAAATGAAGAAAGAGCGAATGCTAATAAGACAATAAGTCTTAAACCTATCTTTTTCATCTGTATGATATTTCTCCTGAAATATTTTTGAATCATAAACAAGAACCGTTACGAACGGATTTCTCAAATATTACAATCCTGATACACTCTATTCTGTTGCATGGATTTGGCAATTTAACGCATTCTATGCAAACGAGCCCCTGCCTGCAAGAAAGTACAGGGGCTTTTTATCGTTAATTGGTAGGAAATCCTACTGCTGCCTTGATCTTATTCCCACAATCTCCCCCAGCTTGTCCCAGGTTCGGATCACAGGTATAATATCTAAAATTCACAGGACTTGCATTTGTAGGAATTCCGGAACCCAAAAAACCCAAACTACTACAAGAAGAAGTAGAGAGGGCCGATTTCCTAAGTTCCGTATCCAAAGAATGCCCGAACATTACATAAAGGTAATAATTTGTCGGGGATATCGTAGAATTGGAAACTCCTAAAACGGTGAAATGGTCGTAACATTCTCCCGTATAATCCGTGAAATTGCCTGCAACTTCCGCTACTACGATGGATTTGTTTCCGTCGTCAGGAGTTCCTACTAAGGCTCCCAATAGAGCTGAATCATCCTTTGTGTCGGAAGAGCAAGAAATTGCTAAAAGTACCAAAAGTGGAAGTATGAATTTAAGTTTAGATTTCATAATTTGCCTTCTCCTCTTCTTAATCTAACCTGGTGTTCAATTGGTCCGGTGTAACGGTCCCGGTCCAGAAAGTAGCCTGGAGCTGGAAGTATATAGTTTGATTGTTTATCGTTTCGGGTTCTCTTGTTATAGGATCGATTCCCAATTTGAGAACAGGGATTTGATAGAACAACTGTGCTTTGAATAGGTGCTTATCCCCGAAAAGATTTAGACCCACCCAATAGTATTTTTTCAGATCGGTATCTTCTATCTTACCGTTACGATTGAAGTCCCCTTTCAGGAAATCATATCTGAAAACAGGCATAATATAGTATTTATCGAATATCTGGATATTATATCCGACGGTTGCCTGCCATCCGGAAAGATTATTGGAAGCAGCTCCGGTATAAGTAGTATAAGCTCCACTCAGATAAATACCGTTCCAAGTCATGGTTCCGTCGTAGGTATAACCTCTTAGATCCAGATTTTTTTGGCAATAGCTGGTTTGGTAGCTTGGAGCAGTGCAATCTCCAGTGCTATTGTCTGCAGTGGTTTGAGTTGTAAGAAGATATTGAGTTGGAGCTCCTCTAGGAATAGCGCCGTCCACAGCAAGAGTGGATGCAGGACCGGAACTAAAACTTACGTTCTTAGTTTGCATTGCTGCAGCACCCAAGGAAATTTTCAGATCTTTTTGGAAGATCTCTTCTCCTTCTTGCCAACCTACGTTGCTACCGTTCTCTTTTACGATACCGCCCAACACGTTCCATTGAACTCTGGCAAAGTATAAAGGAGAATTCAAAATAGGTTGGTTCGGTCTACCTGCAACAGTAAGATCTTGGCGTCTGCCTGTTCCATAGTCGCCACCGGCACCATGACCGTTACCCGCCATAAGATCGATGGTCAGATATTTTTCGTATTTCCCTTCGAAGAAGTCTTTCAAAGGAGAAAGTCTTAAGTTCACGCCCATATCGAACTGAGGATAAGCGTTTGTCATATAAGAACGTTCCAGTGCGATGAAGTTAGCGGAAGACATCAGATATTCTCTGTGGAATTGAGTAGGCAATTGACCGAAACTCAATCTTGCTCCTAAGATCGGAATATTCACAAAAAGGAATGCTTCTTGGATGTAACCTCTATTCTCTTTAAGAGAGACGTTTGTTACTTCTCCGGTTGCGTTCTTGGTTTGGGTGATATAAGGAGCGTTCAACATGTTCTCTCCCCTTAAGTTCACTGCCATTCCCCACCAGGAACCGCCTTGGTATTGTAATCCTAGACGAAGGCGTCTAAAGTTCCAATCCACGGAATTAAAATCTTCGTTACCGTTATTGTAATTGGAACCGGTCTGAGCGGAAATACCTCTGAACTGAACCCTACCGGTGATGGTAAGTCTTTCTTTTTGAGGTTCTTCCGGTCTACTTGTGAAATGGTTCGGATAAGGATTGAACTTAGGATCGTTCTTGTTGATCGCTTTGTCCATCTTACTCTTAAAACGGCCCGGACCAGGTTTGGTGAACAATTGTCCGTCCTGATCCTCATAAATAGTGAATTCTTCGGGTTTAGGTTTTTCCACTTTTGGAGGCTCGTTTGCTTGCGCAAGTTCCGCTCCAGCGGACGTCCCCTGGGAGAAAATCGCCTGGGAATAGATGACAAGTCCTAGAATAAGAAATTGAGATTTTATCCCTTCTAAGTTCTTTCTCTTTTTAGATTTCTGCTTCATTCAGAGTTACCTTTTCGATTCGCTTCCAGGATTTTTTCCGCTTAGCGAATTCTGTTTTACGTTCAGGTAACAGAATGGCTCTATTTGGTTACAAAATGATTACAGTATGACGAGGATTTGGTTACAAGCCTCCTTTGGCCAAGTTTTATGCAGGACTGGTATCATTTAAGTTACAGAAATAAGACTACATAATCTAATCATATGATTAGTTTATTGTGTTTTTCCTTCCAAACTTCTCTTCATCTCGGATGCGTCCTTGGCGAAACTTTTGGAAGCCAGGAACACAAATAGGGAGGTTAATAAGACCGTGACGGGGATCAAATAGAGAGAATCATGAAGACCGATTGCCTTAAATTGTTCCGTCATTTCCAAACTGCCCGAGCGAAGCATTGCGGACCGAGTTAAATAATCTGAGAACCAACCCACGACTGCCGGGCCTGCCGCACCACCCAACAGGTACATTGCTGCAAAATAGATCGCCATCGCAGTGGCTCTGAGTCTCGGTTCGATCACGTCCTGTATGGCAGGATAAACGCAGGTATAATAATTATAAGAAAGTAACCATCCGAAGCCTAGTAGAAGAGAGAAGAATAAGACCAATTCTTCCGATTGCAGCAACGCGAGAAGGATCAGAATTCCAGACAAAAGCAAATTGGATGCTCCGAAAAGAAGCCGGCCTCGTTCGGATCTTTGGTGGATCTTATCCGCGATCCAACCGCCAAGAGTCAGACCGATCAGACCCGTAATCCCTACTATAAATCCGGTAGTGATAGCCGCTTTTACCAAAGTGAAATGATAATATCTTTGTAATAAAGAAACCAGGAAACTATTAACAGCGTAAGCCGCAAAGTTGAATGTCAGACCGGATAATATGATCCACCACATAGTAGGGATTTTTAATACTTTTCGGATGGGGTGTGAGGGAGTTGCCTGAGATATTTGAATGGATTCGGCAGCTCCTCTTTCAGGTTCTCTGATAAAAAAGAAGAATATAGAAAGAAGTATTCCGGGCAAAGCTGCGATGAAGAATGGCGCTCTCCAAGTTCCAAAAGTTTTTACCATTGCCCCTACTGTAAAAAATGCGAGAACTAATCCTAAAGGAAGTCCTAACATAAAAATGCCGACTGCTCTTGCTCTTTTATGAGAAGGAAAAAGATCTCCAATGAGAGAATTTGCTGCAGGAGCATAGCTTGCTTCTCCGATTCCCACACCCATACGAACGGAAACAAAAGACAAATAATTCCACGCGTATCCGTTCAAAGCGGTGAATGCGCTCCAGATTGCGAGTCCCCAGCCGATGATCTTTTTACGACTCCAGGAATCTGCAAGTCTTCCCAAGGGTAGACCTGCTATCGCATAAATTACGGTGAATGCAGAACCTACTATACCTAATTGAAGATCGCTTAGATCCCATTCGTGGCGGATAGGTTCTATGATGATTGCGGGAATCGTTCTATCAAAAAAGTTGAGAAGGTTTGCCAAGAATAGAAGGATCAGAATTCTCCATGCATGTTTGGCTTGATTCGAGTTCGATTCCATAGGTTTATATCTCCCGAGGGCCGTAATTACCTCCGGCAGGGAATAAAAAGCAAATCATAAAATTATAATTCGAACGATTGTTTTGGGATAAATATATAAAATATAGTTAATGAACTAGTGTTAGGTGAGTAATTAGAACCTCTTCTTCTTCCAAGCGGAAGAAGAAGATTATATTAATAGAGAGAGAATCGAACTGGAACGTAGACTTTTACAGTGATCGCTTTTCCTTCTAACATAGAGGGAGAGTAACGTTTTTTGTAGAAAGCTTGGATTGCGGATTCTTCTAACCCGTATCCTAACGTTTTGCCAATATTGCGCACTCTTAAAACTTCTCCCGAGTCGGCGATGATCACTTCTAAGGTAAGGGTTCCACCCACACCTGCGGACTGAGCGTCTTTCGTATATTCGGGTTGAACGTTAGGAGAAAGATCGACTGGAGCGGTAGCACCGGAAACGATCGCATCCTGAGCGCCGGCAATCCTCGAATCCTCTTTTTTCTTAAGAGTATCGGTAACTTCGAATTCTCCGTCATCCGGAGCTTCTCCCACGTTCGGATCCTGGATCACAAGATTCTCCACGAAAGCGACCTCGTCGATCAGCTTGTCTAGATGATCGTAAGTATTAGGAGGAGTGTACCAGA
Source organism: Leptospira licerasiae serovar Varillal str. VAR 010 (assembly GCF_000244755.1). Lineage (NCBI taxonomy): Bacteria > Pseudomonadati > Spirochaetota > Leptospiria > Leptospirales > Leptospiraceae > Leptospira > Leptospira licerasiae. The sequence goes on from NZ_AHOO02000005.1 coordinate 1,648,575, forward strand.
AAAGAAGTGCCGCGATCTGTAGAATAGCAGAAGAACCTAAGAAGGTTTCCATCCTATAACGATCGACAAACCTTCGAAGACCGGAGCGTTTTTTGGACGAAGGAGGAGAAACAACTTGGTTCATTTTAATCCTCCTCCTTGAGTCGTTTTAGTTACCAGAGAAACTTTTAATGCGCCGGCTTCTTTCAAAAGTTCGAACACATTGTCCAGATCCGCATAATCCAGTTCTTTATCCGCGTGGATCAGTACTTTTAGATCCGGAGTGGTTGCAAGCTTAGCACGAACGTTATTGATTGCTTCATTCAAAGGCATCCTTACTTGGTTAAAGTAAATGGACTTCTCCTTATCCGCGCTTAAATATAAATTCGCGATTTTCTTATTAAGCTGCTCTCCGCCGGGAACATCCGGAAGAGCGATGGGAAGATCGGGATCCGTGTCCAGGACCGAAGTCACCATAAAGAATACCAAAAGAAGAAAGGCGATATCGGCCATCGAGCTGACCGGAATAGAAGGTGGAGCTTTTTTCTTTTTAAGTGCCATATCTTATTTTAATCTTTTTACGGAGACTTGTTTGAAACCTCTTAACTGCACCGCAGAAAGAGCATCCAACATATTTCCGTACTTCGTTTCGCCGGTCGTTTTGATCAAAGCGACTTTTTCGTCTAGATTAGGTATCTCCAGATCGTTCAGATCTTTTCTGAATTCTGCCAGATCCTTGTAATCACGAGTGCCGAGGACTTTATTCCTCATCTTGATCGTTTCGCCGGCTACCAATATCTCGTAGATGTTCTCTCGTAAAACTAGGGTGGGGTTAGAGTTTTTGCGGGGAAGTTGTATATTCAAACCTTCCTTCACGAAAAACACCGCCGTCACCATAAAAAATACGAGAAGAAGAAACGCGATATCCGACATAGAAGAGGCCGAAATTTCTTCTAAACCTCTTTTTTTCTTAATCTGAATCATATTCCGAATTCCTAATAAATGGAAGAGTTAGGATTAAGCTCTTGCGTTACGTTTCAGGAATTCTTTATAAATTCTGTTTGCTGCTTCTTCCACTTCGGAAGTAAATCCGTCGATCCTTGCAGTCAGGTATTGGTGGAAAGTCATTGCAGGAATAGCGATGATCAAACCGGCAGCAGTGGTGATAAGAGCTTCTTTGATACCGCCTGCTACCACTTTTGCGTTCACTTGGTCGGCGTTTGCGATCGCGTCGAATGCGTTGATCATACCGGAAACTGTTCCTAAGAACCCGATCAAAGGAGCGATAGTCGAAACGGCAGCTAAGATCACGAGCCCTCTTTCAAGAACAACGATCACTTCGGCGGCCTCTCTCTCGATACCTTTTGCGAAAATCTCAGCGTTACCTGCAGATACATCGATACCGTTTTTCAAAATATCGGAAATTTTATAAGAAGGATTTGCATCTATGAATTCTTTCGCGCCTTCGAAACCTTTTTCATCTACCTTCTCCCCTAAATCGATATTAAAACCTTTTGGGAGAAGTTTGGAAGTAGTAAGGAAGTATATCCTTTCGAAAATAATTCCAAGAGCGATGATAGAAGAAAGAGCTAATGGATACATTGTCCATCCACCCTTATTGAAAAGATCTACAAATCCCCAAGTCCCGCTTTTTTCAGCAGGAGCAGGTGCGGATTGTTCTGCAGGTTTTTCTGCGGAAGGTTGTTCGGTTTTATTTGCGTCGGTAGGCGCAGCATCTTGGGAAAAAGTAGGTAAAGTTGCAGTAAGAACGAATCCTCCTACAAGTGCAATGGCGATCCATTGGCGTAGAGAGAGATTAGTATATCGATTATGCATAGCTTTCGGAAGCTCCATAAGAAGTAATGAGACATTTTTACGTGATTTGAGTTACATATATATTACGAAGCGATTACGGGTTGGTTAGTTTGGGGAGGGGGAGGGCCGCACTCCGTTTTAAAGAAATACTTTTTGATTCCGTTTTGTAACGAAGATCGGAATACGGCCCTGGTTGTTATTTGGAAGGATAACCGCTATATGTCATTTTTCCTATAAGATAGATTGGACTTTTCTTTTGGACACAAACTCTAGATTTAAGTTCATTTTGTATCGAAGAAAGAAGACTATCGGAGTAGGTCACTCCTGCACCATCGACCGCTACTATAAAGTGTACCGAACTTTCAGGATCTTCGTCCGTATCTAGGTCGTCCCAAACAGTTAGAATATTTCCGGAACCGCTAACTCGGTTTGGATCAGATATCAGGATCGATTCGTTCGATCTATTCTGAGGCGCTGCGGGAATTCCCTTATTGTAAATTGTTTTATCGGTGATCAGGACAATATCTTGCCCTGAAAAATGGGAAGGAATGTATACTTCTGTCGGAGCATCAGAGCGTTTGCCTGTCCAGATCACTACGATGAATCTTCTATCCCCAAAATAATTCGTGCCGGTATCAGTGGTTCGGATTGAACCCCATTGGAATACGTTGTTCCATGTATCGTATCCGATCGTATTATAATAAAAACTCATCAGAGAACCTTGGACCTTTCTCGGATAACCTCTTTGAAGAACATGATAGTCCATATTAAATTTGGTCCCATAGTTTCCGATAACTGAGAAGTCTTCGTCGTTCCAAGCGTCCTTAGCCGTCAATAATTTGGAAGTATTGCCGTTCATGTATTCTTTATGATTATCGTAATAATAGTCCCAATGCCATTCCGTGCCGGAAACGACCGGATTGTAAAAATCGGCGAATCTAGTCTTTTTAGCTTGTTGAACGTCGGAAATTTCCATGGCTTGGTAGACTCCGCTGATCAAACGTGCGGTGTCCTGAGCTCCGGCCCCTTTTAATTTCATTCCGAATTCGCTTAAGAAGACCGGAATGTCCAAAAATCGAGCTTCATTTCTTATTTCATCTAACGCTTTAAAATAAGTTCCGTTATCGATTCCAGTAAGATCCAAACTTAATCTACCTGCATCGTAGAAATGGGAATTGAATACGAACCCATTGCCAGGTTTGGAAGTTAAATAACCTCCTCCGGTAGCGATCCCTCCAAAGTTGGTATTCCAGAAAACCATAGGCTCGGCATAAACCCATTTGTCGTTCCATCCGCTTTGGTCTAAAGTTTGTCTTACTTTCTGATAAAAAGGCCAAAGTTTTTGGTTGTCCCATTGGGCAGGAGTAAGACCTTCCATTCCCCCGTCGGCTGGTTCGTTGAAAGGATCCAATCCTAAAACATAATCGAATTCCTGACTAGATAAGTTATTTTTAATATAGGTTAGAGTTTTACCCATTTGCCATAGATATTCTGTCTGCAAATTCCTAGTCCCAGCAGGAACCGTGAAGGGTGCATTATTCCAAAAGTTGCGAAATCCTCTGCGAACCGCCTCATTGGAAAAAAGATTTTGACCCCAAGTGAAACAAATTCCACAGGATTCTTGAGGATAGGAACCGCTGGGCAGGACCCAAGAAGGCGCTCCGTTTCCAGTATACCATGAACCTTTGTTGAACAAATGGCGGGAGAATAGATCCTGATGGTAGTCCAACAAGATATACATTCTACGTGCAATCGCGGCTTTGATCTGAAGAATAACGGTATCTAAATAGGCGTAATCAATCGTATCTACATTTGGATGGACTCCTTCCCAAGCGATCAGATATCGAACCATATTTGAGCCGGCAGTTTTTCCTAAGAGGGAGAAGGCGTTTTCTGCATCCGCAGTATTTCTAAACGGTTTAAAACCGTCGGAAAGCATTTTAGTATTACCGGAAATATTAAATCCCCTGAAGTAAGCCTCACGCCCAAAACCGTCCACAAAGATCCGGTCCGTTTTGCCCGCGTAAGATTTTGATCCTAGCAAGATTTTCCTGTCCGGTTCCGACCCAATATAATCCAAAGTGTGAGACACTGAATTCGGTTCCGATACGGCGATGTTTGTAGAGTATTCGTTTGCCTGTTCCTTAGAGACGGAAAGGTTTAAAAGAGAAAGAAGAGAATTGTTTTTGTTTGAACGATCCTGATTTTCGCAGGAAACAAGACAAAGGAACAATATCACAGAGAAAGTTTTCATATAGGGTGAGCGAGTCATGCGTAGTGATCAAAGATTAGATTTTTTTATTGGAAAGTAGATTTTAAAAGAGTATAAGTTATTTTTAATGAAGGAATATTATTTATTTTCGTTTTTATTTCAGAAGATAAGCGAATTATAAGAAGAAGGTTTTGAAGAGGAGGGGAGGGGAAGTAGTGATTTTGAAATTAGGACTGGGGCCGGGGAGATACTATTCACTCACAATTCCGATCAAAGAAGGGGAGGTTCTCCCCCTCGCTCCAGCCGCGTTACACGCGTCTTCCGCTACCCAATCGAGCAACCCATAGGGAGCGAGATTCCCGAAGGGTGACTGAACGAAGTGAAGTCAATTTTTTAATCAAACAAGCTGCACTTGAATCAGCTCCATATCTCCGGGAATCCTCAGCTCCGAACCCCGGACCGGTTTTGTGTTATACTCAGTTTTTTATTCTCACGCAGAGGCACTAAGACACGGAGGGTAGAGTGAACGGATTTGATTAATGGGTTCGATTCAGAATTCGTTAATTCTATGATATATTACGAATCAGTTTGAACCGCCTCTGCCTGGCATGGGCGAAGGTTCGCAAAGCTGCCGGCAAATAATATACCTCCTCACTTGTTGGAATTCCTACATGGGGAAGGTGAGGGAAATTGATTGTAAAATTTGAAATCTGTGATACAGGATTTTTTGAGTAATTCATAAAACCGCCACCAACTCCCACCCCTTCGCAGCGCCCCTTAGGAAGCGAGAAGGCGACTGCAAAAGCAAGTCGATGACCGTAGGTCAAACGAGTCGGCCATTTTCATTTCGCACTCCGTTAGATCGAACGAATTATATGAAGACCGTCCCCCACCGAAAAGGGCGGGAATTTACTCATCACCTTCAAGCGGAACCGAATTTCCGTTCCACCAAATCCCTTACGAGTTCACTCAAGGTCCTTCTCAAGCTTAAGTGTTATTCACTTGGAAACCTTTCCGAGGCGAGTTTTCTTCGCCTTCAAGGGAGGCTTTGAAGAAATTGTTTGGTACAATCTTAGGTCGGCAAGGAGAGCCTTTCTGTTTATTTTTTAAATGTGCAAAAGAATTGGGACGTTATCCACGCTTCTTACATTACTCAGGTTGCGATAACCCGCTTCGCAACAATTCTTCAAATTCGAACGACCAATCGATTCCTGTCTCTCTCATTTGAATATTCTACCCGTTGGAGCAAAAATTGAAAAGGGGCGGGTTGTTGGGTGTGTATGATATTTTTGCCAAAATTGCTTATTCTTGCAATTTATTGGCGAAGTTCCTTTTTTTGATCTAATAAATATTTTTTTAAAATTTCATAAAGGTCTTTCTGGAAAAGGTTGGGAGGGATGAGAATTTCTTTTTTTTCTTTTATTTTAAGTAAAATAGATAACGGGCCTCTTTTTGAATATGAGCCTTTTTTTAATATCGTATAAATATCATTTTTAAGAATGAATCGGTTGGGAAAAATTCCTTTTTTATAAATTATGAATTTGGAGCAGACAGTAATCTTAATATGTAATTCGCGATGTATCCATATTGTGGACAATATGCAAGAAGTTGCGAATAGAATATTTATTATAGTAACAAAGTTCTCACCACTTGAGAAAATGTGAATTTCTAATATTGTAAGCATTATAATTGGCAAGGGAATGACGAGAATTTGAACCCAGAAAGAGCTCTTAAATATTATTCTATTTGTTTTGCTTGCCATTTTTAGTTAAAGTATCATTTTGATATTTTTTTGGGAATAGGGGATACATTATACATTCGCAAAATTTCTACTTTAGGGGTCCCGCCTCTTTTAGAAGATTGAGTATTTGATGTTTTTGATTTAAGAGGAGGTAGAACAATTTTGCGTTTTCCACTTTTTAGTGATTCATCGAATTCAGCCGATAAGCCCCCTTGCACTGTGGAACCAGGCACTTCTTGAGTTAACTTTGCTCCTAGCATTTTTCCAAATGTTTTTAATTTCGTATTTAAGATATCCGCTGTTCCATTTTTATATTTTGTCATCATTTGATTCATTACTTGGCTCCAACTTCCGCGCCCTCTTGTAATTCCTTGAAGTGCAGGCGAAGGAACCATGCCGAAGACCGCACCTAAGGATGTATCGAACAATATTTGCGCAGCAATTTCTTGCCCATTCTTGTTGTTCTTATTTAGTTTATAATTTTTAAATTCAGTAAGACCGCTTGCAATTCCTCCGGAAAGCCCTCCGGCAAAAATAGGATTTCCAGTGCGGTATAATACTTCTCCTTGAATTCCCCCAGCCAAACCTGCGATAGCATAATCCCAATTATCGCTTGGGTTGTCCATGGCTTTATCTACCGCGTATTTTGAAGCTACCCCAGCCGCGGCTCCAAGTCCGAATGCAAGTAGGTCGTCAACGAAATGTCCAGTAGGATCTTTGTATTGAATCGGATTTCCCTTTACATAAGAAAATCTATTCCAACCTTGGGTATTCTCAGTCCCATCAATCACACTATCCGCACTTGTAAACCTCGCGATCTGCGGATCATAATACCTTGCATTATAAAAATAGAAATTAGTCTCTCTGTCTAACTCCTGAGAGTTATACTTCGGAGCAAAATCTAACGTTCCTCTTTGTACAAGAGTCTCCCCATAAGGCTCATACTGCATTCGAGATAGTGTATGAGCGCCTTCATCTAGTACATGAGCAACAGAATCTACTTGGTCTGTTAAGAAGTAAGCAGTAACTCCATCTTCATTGAGTGCTGCAATTCGAACTCCGTTCAAATAAACGTTGTTAATCGAGCTTAATATATTTGTTTCTTCGGAGTATTCTAAACCATAGAATTTACTTGGATAGAGTATCTCTTGGTTTTTGAAACTCGCTCCGCTCGGAACTAAGGCTTTCTTACGGACTCTAAATCCACCTTCGTCATAATAATAATTTCCGATTGTTGTGCTTAACGCGTCTTGGACCTGTGTGATCCTATTCTGGGAATCGACTGTGATCGTCTTAGTCAGGTCTTTGAAATTATCACGTTGGTAAGTCATGTTCCCGGAGGAATCGTAACTCATGACCAGTCGATTATTCCCACTTTGGGTGGAATCTATATGAGTGACTTGGTGGTTGGAATACTGGTAATTCCATTCGTCTATGAGTGTATTATCGTTAAAGTTATGATTTCGTTTTGCGAGTAGGTTCCCGTTCTTTGCATAAGCAAAACTTTGGCGGAAGGTTTTTGTATAATTGTCTGCTGATTCTTGGTATTGATGATACGTTGGGGGAGGTCTCCCCCTCGCTTCATAACGAGCACGCCTTCCTTCTAATTTAGAGAATCATGATTTACTACTTGCTCGTTATTCCGCTACCCCCTCTCCGGGAATTTACTAGCTCCGGACCCCGGACCGGATTTTTTCTAATTCATTAAAACCTGAATTTAAAAAGCTGCGATTCTCACGCAGAGCCGCTAAGACGCGGAGGATAGAACGCCGGAATTAGGCGGCTATCACGAAACGGATTTTGCGACATGGTGCTGCATGGGCGAACATGCGCAAAATCGCCCGCAAATAACAAGCCGCCTCATTTGTAGGAGCTCCTACATGCCACACTTGAGAAAAATTGTTTGGCTAAAATCTTAGGACGGCAAGAGCCTTTCTATCTATTTTTAAATGCGCAAAAAAAATGAGACGTTATCCACGCTTCTTACAGTATTCAGGCTACAAGAACCCGCTCCGCAATAATTCTTCAAACTCAAACGACCAGTCAATTTCTGTCTCCCTCATTCGAATATTCTTCCCGTTGGACCAAAAATTGAAAAGGGGGTGGTTTGTTAGGCGCTTACGAAACATGAACGGAAGAACTCCATTTCAAATCTTCGTCGAAGGCAATACGACAAACGAATTTGAAGGTCAACCAAGAGTAAAATTAAAGCAAGCGTTTAGGAGAAGTGTAAAGCGAATACTATCTCTGTACATATAAAAATATAGTGTCAATAGTTTACATTAGACCAATTGGGACCAAATAATTCTATCTCCAACTTTTTCTTTTTATCAAAATCATCGTAAAAATCCAAAATCATCTCATCTGTTAGATTTTTAGCCATTAATACGATGACTCCCTCATGATTAACGGTAAATGGGAATCCAAAATTGAATCTGATTACCGAGCTAATTTCATATATTCCACATGTGTTACTTCTTTCTGTCCAAATGTATATTGGACTTTTATTATGCTCATGAAGATTATTTACGAAACATCGGAATCTTTCTGCTTCTTTTTCTTCGAAAAATATTTCAATTTTCTTCTTAAGCTCTGATCTTTTAACTTCTTTCCTAATTTTTTCCGTAACTTCAGGTGTCGCTAAATATTTCTCGTCGAATTTATCAATAGAGAGCTGAGAAAGTTCCTTGAGATAAGTCGGCATCAGCTGGTTGAATTTAAATTTATCATGTGGACTATTCATCATAATATACTTTCGACTTGTTATTTTCTAGTTTTGGGCGCCCATAATCATTATAACGTATTTCGCCAGTAACGGGGTCAGTTTTAACTTTTCCAGCTTCCCAATGTTTATCATTCGTATGGCTTCTGTCCATAGTTTGTTGTTGCACGGATTTTACATCTTTGCCTCCGCCCGATTTTGGGACAGTATATCTATATTCTCTGCCAGAAGCATTTTTTGATTGGGAATCTGGCTTCTGACTAGTCGGAATCTTGTCTCTTCTCATTGATTCTCGGCGTGCATGTCTATCGGTCTGGACTCTAGGCTCATTGCCGTTATTCTTATTATTACTGAACTTACCGCCCTTGTTTCCAGAATTACCGTTTCCTCCGCTTTTTCCACCCCCTCGGGAAACACCAGATCCACCACTACGTGTGCCAACTCCGCGTCCACCGGATCCTCCGTTACCACCATTGCCAGATCCATAAGATCCACCTCCCTTATTGGTCGGTCCTATTTGTCGACTATCTCCTCCATCAGAGATTGGAACCTGTACCGGATGGCTTGGCATCCAAGGCCCATGTCCAGTTGGATCCGCTAAGAAAATCGGATCGCCAGCTAGGTATGAGAATCGATTCCAACTTTGCGTTTCGGCCCGATCATCTGGAATCACACTATCTGCACTTGTAAACCTAGCAATCTGCGGATCGTAATATCTTGCATTATAAAAATAGAAATTAGTCTCTCTATCTAACTCCTGTGAGTTATACTTCGGAGCAAAATCTAACGTTCCTCTTTGAACAAGAATCTCTCCATAAGGCTCATACTGCATCCTGGAAAGAGTATGAGCACCTTCATCCAGGACATGAGCTACAGAATCTACTTGGTCAGTTAAGAAATAAGCAGTAACTCCATCTTCATTCAGAGCAGCGATTCGAACTCCGTTTAGGTAAACGTTGTTGATCGAACTTAAGATATTTGTTTCTTCGGAGTATTCTAAACCGTAGAATTTACTTGGATAAAGTATCTCTTGGTTTTTGAAACTAGCCCCACTTGGAACTAATGCTTTCTTACGAACCCTAAATCCACCTTCGTCATAATAATAATTTCCGATCGTTGTGCTTAACGCGTCTTGAACCTGTGTGATCCTATTTTGGGAATCTACTGTGATAGTCTTAGTCAGGTCTTTAAAATTATCCCGCTGATAAGTCATGTTCCCGGAGGAATCGTAGCTCATGACCAGGCGGTTGTTTCCACTTTGGGTGGAATCTATATGAGTGACTTGGTGGTTGGAATACTGGTAATTCCACTCGTCTATGAGTGTATTATCGTTAAAGTTATGATTTCGTTTTGCGAGTAGGTTTCCGTTTTTAGCATACGCAAAACTTTGACGGAAGGTTTTTGTATAATTGTCTGCAGATTCTTGGTATTGTCCATCTGCAGCTACAAGTCTGTTTAATCCGTCGTAGCTATAATTGTATGCTGTTGTGTATTCGCTGGATGTGTTTGTGATCCCTGTGATATTATTTCTGCTATTGAATGCGTAAACTGCGTCTTGCAGTGTTTTTGTGGTTCCGTCTACATCTCCGACTGAGTTGATCCGGACCAATCTTTGTTTTATATCGTAGGTATAGTTGGTTTGGACTCCGTTGCCGAGTCCGAATCCGGAAGTTTGTCCAAATTCGTTATATGTAATATTCTCTACGATTGTTTTATTACAAAATCCTGGAATGATCCCGTTTGTGTTTACTTGGACAGAAATTCCTGTAATATATCCTGCGGTTCCGTAAGTGTAGCAGGCTTTCATCCTGGTATGGCTGACCGGATGTTCCGGATAATCGATGGAGCTGACCCGTCCTAGTAGATCATATTGATATTCCGTAATATAAGGACCGCCTGCCAGTTCGATCGTTAGATTTTTGATGTTCCTGGTTTCTTTTTTAGCTCTTCCTAATTTATCGTAGCTGAATGTTTTGATCTGTACATTATCTTCTACTCGGACGAGTTTTCCGAGTGCATTCTCAGATCCGGAGCTGCTGTCATAATCGAAGTATACGGTTCCTTCAGGGGTGTCTTTTGTAAGCATTCTACCGAGGGAATCATAAGTGAAACTTGTGGTGATCCCACGTGCATCTACTGTTTGTGTAGTGTCTCCGAAGGCATTATAAGAAGCTGTGCTTACCCCGAAATCTGGATCGCTGTTTTTCTTTAATCTTCCGAATGCGTCGTAAAGCCAATAGACTTGGTTTTGGCCAGAGGTATCTTTTGTATTGATCCCGCTTGTATCGCAGGATAACGCTCCTCCGTACATGTCGGACTTTTTGATCATTTTGCCTGCAAAATCGTAACAGAATCCGATCTGTGCCTGAGTGCCGTCCGATCCAAAGTCCTCTATATAAAGAACCTGTCCTCTTCCGTCTTTTACAGTTCGTTTGCTTGTTCCGCCGCTATGAGTCTCAATAGTCTCGAAAGGATCGTTATATGTGACGGTTAACGTGGTTGCTTCTGTTTCTCCGGCGGCGATTGGTAAGATCGTCTTTTTTGCCCTTCCGATCGCGTCGTATTCTATATAACTCGGATTTCTTTCTTGGGAATGTAGTACAAAACTGTCTATCTCACCAGCATCTGCCCAGTCCAGCTGTCCGGATCGTACGACCTGTCCATTCCCGTTGTATGTGATCTTTCCGGACCTTACGAATTGTCCGTTAGATCCTGTTTTGACGGTATGGACCACTCTTCCCATCCCGTCTTTGTAACTTCTAAGTGCAAAACTCGGATCTGCTCCGCCTGTGGGGAATGTGGTTTTTGCACTGAATGGAAAATTGGAACCGTATTCGTAAACTGCAAGCACCTTGATCCCAGAATCCGTGTCCGCACTGGATTCCACTAATCTTCCGAAATCATCATATTCAAAATAACTTTTATTTCCGTTCGGATCAGTGGAATCGTCTGGTGATCCGAAAGCTTTTCCATAATTCGTAGTGTATCTGGTCTTAAGTTGGAGAGATCCACCGAAACTTGTCTGCTCCTTTACGAACTGATGAAGTTGGTCGTCATAAACGTAGGAGGTCCCACGAGCAGGACTTGAACTTACATTTCTTTCTTCTGTTTGGTTTCCGTAAGTATCGTATTCGTATTCCGTAATGTTCGCTGGAACAGAAGGAAGTCCGCTTCCGGTATAGGTCACTGCATTACGAGTCAAATTTCCCTGAGAATCATAAGTAAGATTGCTTGTGGTTTCATGAGAAGAAGCCGACAATGAAACAGTCTTTTTAGGACGGGTCTGGTTGGTTGTAGAATCCGTCTCAAAATCGGTTACACTCGTAAAACTTTGGGAAGAATGTGCCGAATCCGCATAATGATCCGTGCTTACATCCGTCTTCTTAGTGAGATTATATCCGTTAAATACCACAGAACCTTCGGAAGTAGTGGTAGCAGTTCCATTGATAAAGTTCTGGGTTTTACTTAATCGAGCCAGATAACTGATCTTTCCCGGGACCGCTTCTATTTGTTGGATCTCATACGTTATTTTAGAAGATCCGTAATCTTGGTTATCCGAACCAATGATATGCATTTCTTTTTCTGCACCTGCAAGTGCTCTGTTATGCATAAAATTGGAATAAGGCCGGCTGAAATAAGAATGAACCGTTCTAGATCCGGTTGCATCCGTCATTGTAAAATCCGTAAATCCGAACGCGTCTGTTTCTTTTTTGCCGTTTATGAATGCAGAGAAAGAAACTCCATTTTTATAACTATAATTCTTAAAGATCGTATTCCCAAGCCCGTCATCTAAGGTAATCTTTGTGCAGACCCTGTAATTGATCGAAAGATCCGGGATATTATCTCCACCATTATTATCAAACTTGGTAGAATTATCATATTCTAATGTATAAGTCCCACCGATCCCGTTCTTGATCTGTTCGATCACATCCGGAACGGTTCCTGTTGACATCGCAAAATACCAAGTTGGTTCTTTTAGGTGAATGATCCCAATATCTGTTAGTCCATCTCCATTATAATCTCCTTGGATCCATTGGAAAGGATACACCTTAGTCATTAGATCCGGGCGATCCATGGACAATACAAATACAGGAGAAGCAGCAGAGATAATTTTACTTTGGGAGAGATCATAGATCTTATTTTCTCCATCAGAAACTACAATTGGATTTCCTCTATGATCGAATTGGTTCGAAAATCCTACAAGTCCTGGGTTAAAAACAGTTCGTACAACAGTAGTTGCAGTAATTCTAATTTTAGAAAATACAACAGAAGCAGTGTCTGTCGGATCCTCATAAACGATCGAATTGCCGGATACTTCCGGAAAGAGCGCGTATTGGATCCCGGCCTGACTTGTTTTATCATAAACTGTAGTAGATACGGGAACATTCACAGAACCGGTCAGAAGTTTGAAGTTGATCGCAGTAGAACCGATGGTTCCTAAATACCATTTATGAGTAGTCCCGGTTCTATCTACGAGTAGGATTTGGGCCTTTCCAACTCCAGCAAAGTCTCCCGAAAAAATACTGAAACTTGTTCTTCTGTTCCGATTGGTCTCACTTCCTACTTGGAATAGATTCTGTAGATAAGAATCCAACACATCACCCGAAACTGTTAGGTATTTGGTTCCACTCGGGCCTGTGAGTAAAAATCTCTGAGCGCTTGTGCTTGTTTGGTCGTTCAAGACCAAAGCAGATTTAGAAGTGGTTACGTTAAAATAATCGATCGCATACGCACTGGAATTGATATCAAAAGAAACAACTTGAGAATCAGCAATGCTAGCAAGATCCGTTCTTTTGAAAGCATTTCCGCTATCTTGGGTCACTACAAAAAACTTGCTAGTAGTTCCAAAATCTCCGAAGAATAAAACTTCGTCGCGAGTGTTTACTGTGTAACGATCCGCCTTGCCGTTATTTACAGTTACAATTCCGGTTGTTTCCGGATTAAAACCTGTAAGAACTGCTTCTGTAAATGCGGAACCTTTCTTAAAATCGAAAACCCCTGTTTTTCTATCAAAAAGAAGAAGTTCGGGAGAAGCAGAACAATCGTTTGTTGTAAAACATCCCGGATATGCAATCTCTCCCTTTCCAGGGTTGGAGTTCCCATCGTATTGGTAATCTAAAAGAACTGTTTTGGTGTCAGTTGAAGTGGAGAATACTCCGAATCCTTTGATTGGTTTTACTTCATCCAAAGGAAGGGGAGTCTTCATCACTCTCTCTTGGTTCGGACCATAGCTCATATCGCTGTAAACTTTGTAGCGGAATCCGTTAGATGTTGCCTCTCCTATCCAGAACTTTCCGTCCGTCTCAGAGAAAAACCCTACGTCAGTTGCACCATCTCCATTGAAATCCCCTTGGAGCCAACGAGTGATCGTTTTAAATTGAGGAGCTTTGGACCAGATCTTAAAATTGATAGTCCGATTAACAGTTTCTCCTAAAGTCCATTCTCCCGAAGAACGATCGAATAACAAAAAGTCAGAAGTTCCATCTCCGTTAAAATCCCCGGAGAACCGGTCATTAGAAAATAAAGCCTGCTCAGGTGCAGTGAATACTTTGTATAGTACCCAGTTGGTAATAAAATAAATAGGACTCGATTTGTCCGGATTTCTGAGATTCTCTCCTACAAACCATTTTCCACTTCTTTGGTCATAAAGGGAAATATCCGTAAGACCGTCAGCGTTGTAATCTCCGCTTAAGAACTTAACTTTGGCTCTATCTTTTCCATCAATACTCGTATCGTTTGTGCTAACACTATCCAAGTTTGCATTGGGAGAATAATCTCCCCTAAACACGTTCTGGAACTTTTTGCCTACTTTTAAGAATTCGAAACTTCCACCCTTATTCAGCATCAAAGTCCAAAGACCGGTAGGTTCGTCGAAGAGTAAGGAATCGGAGAGACCGTTTCCGTCGTAATCTCCAGGAAACCATTCCATCCGGAAAATATCCGGGATCCCACTCATCAATCTTCCATAATTACGAAATTGGAATACTTGCCCGTCATGTTCTGCAACAATGAAGTCTTTGGTTTCAGGAAGATAGAATGCGATATCGGATCTTCCGTCCCCGTTAAAATCACCGCTAACGTTTCCTTTAAAGAATCGGATCTTAGAAGGGCCGTCATAATTTTTATAACGATTCGCATAGGTCTTAAAATTATATCCGCCTTCTTTTCGGCCTTCTGCTGCTTTCCAATTTCCTGTTTGAGGATTGAAGAATACGATATCAGAAATCGCATCTCCGTTAAAATCTCCCTCAAAATATTCGGTGGAATTCGGAAGAACTTCCGGTTCGCTGGACGCTTGGTTTACTATATTCTGCCAAGTTAATATTCGAGAAGAACTGCTATATTTGAATTCGGGTTTTGTAGTATGGCGATCGGATTCTACAGTTTTGAGAATAGGTCTTCCGGAATCGAAGGAAGTATCGTATACAAGAGAATAAGTCCAAAGTTTACCGCCAGTCCAACCGACCTCTATCTTATCCAAAAGTCTGTCCATGGTCATAGTAAAACAGGAGCCATACTTACATAAGAATCGCCCCTTGACTTTGTGATAAACTTAACATATTGTTTTGCAGGAAATCCGCTTTTGCTATTCCCGGTATACTTGATCTCTTGGACATATAAATTCCGTTTTTCGGAGTAGTTAGAAGTGTCGTATGTGACCTGCATATAGTTTCCGTTCCGATCTTCCGTTTTGGAAAGATACCAACTATATGTTCTGGAAATTTGGTTTGGATCGTAGATCCGATTGGAAGCAGAGTCCCCAAAGATCGTCTTGGTCCCATCAGAGTCCAGAACCTCCCAGGTCCCCCCATTTTCTATATTCGTTAATTTTAATAGTGCAAAATCTTCTTCCGTGATTTCGGGTCTATACACTCCGTTCTCGTTAGAAGTGGAACCTGAGACTTTGATTAGTCTTTTTCCGTTCCAAGTAAATGTGTCTCTGGAATCATAGAACAAAGCCCCATATTCCGGAGTTCTTGTGATCGCTCCCAGTCCTATACTCCAGCCGATCCCAGTCCATCCATCTCCTCCAGTGGAAGAATACGATAACGCTAGGCTTGGCTGAACTCCTGCTCTTCCTGCGGGAACTTGGATTGGATAATTTAAGGAAACTGCACCGAAATTATTCGGTTCAGGTGGTGCGATAAACATGGCTCCGGCTAATGCATCTGCCTTTGTTTCCGGATCGTCTATCGCTTCGCTGTAGTTTGTAGAAATGGAAAATAGATCACTTCCTTCCGGTGCAGGTGCAGAACCGGGAGACAAGAAGGAAGTTCCAGATGGAAGTATTCCCGCTGCCCTAAACAGCCTATCTAAGGGACTGCCTCCGTTTCCACAGGAAGTAAAAAAGAACGAAAAGGCTGCGGATAAGATCCAAAATTTAAAAGAAGCTTGTGCTCTAATAAACGATACAAGTTTCTTTTTTTGAGCTGAAGATCCTTTTGACAGCATACTTTTCCCGTTCTCTTATATTCTATTTTCTTAATGGGAGTGAGCGGCTCTTTACGAAAGAACCGCCCTCGATTTGTTACGGAACGATTTGAACGCTAAGCGTATAATCTCTCTCGATCAAAGGAGCGATAAAGAAGTTGTTCAAACCGAACTGAAGAGAACCTGGATATACCACATCCAAATTGAAGCCTCGAATTACTTGTTGACTAGTATCCTGAGCAAACCAAACAGGTAGTGCTTTTGTATCATAAACACCAAGTGTCACACCTGATTGTGTTCCTTGATTGGTCGTGCTTAAGAAGAACTCTCCACTTCCTTTGAGAGCAAAAGGACTTAAAGAGACAGTTCGCCCTCTAATTGTTCTTTTACTATTTTCATAATGTTCCCATACGGAAAGTATCGTATTTCCTGTAATTAAAGTAGCTCCTGGTTTCTGTGTTGCATTAGCAGATACTGATCCGATTTGTAATGCATTCGTATACAAAAACTGACCGGTAGCAATATCCAATACTTTCAGATACATACCGCCATTTTGTGAATAAGTCACAAAGACTTGACCTCCCGAAAGTGATGCTTTTAGTGCATTTATATCGGACAACCCAGAAACAAGAGTTAGGTCTGACGATCCTAATTTCGATCCGGTACTTAAATCAACCCCTCTGGCATACCAAACATCGTCCATCGCTTTCCACACTACCATTCCCTTGTTCCCAGAAGCTTTAGCGAAAATAGGTCCAGGAACAACAGAAGACTCAGCGTCTAACAACATATCGGATATCGAAACGGCTGCTCCAGTAAGTATATTATACAGCTTAAAGTTTAGGGCTTTGTTGTATGTTGCTCCATTACGATAATGAACAGCTACCAAAACATTCGGATTACCTGAAGTGCTATCTACTCTACCCTCATATCGTCCATCACTATCATCTGCATGTACTACACTGCCAAGATTAAAGTAATCAATAGCTACAACACCGGTCGAAGTGTTGTAGATACGTCCCCTAAGGACCTTGGTAAAGGTGCTACCGCTTTGTAAGGTATCACCCCATACTACCATTGCCCTATCGGAAGAAGCGGTTGCATCAATCCTAGACCAATCACCATGATCAAAACTTCTAGTAACAATCTTTGTCTCGGCTAAGATTGCCGAGTAAGTCCCACTCATATTTCTTATAGATAAATAAATATCTTTCGCATTCTCCCAAACGATTGCCACTTTACCATTATCCAATTTAGCGACTAGTTCACCTGGAGAAGTGATTGCAGTGGTATTGATTTGGAATTGAGCACCTAACACAGTTCCTGTAGAGATTTGGAATACTTTACCATAAAGGTTTGTATCTCTTCTCCAAATTACCATCGTTACGTCACCTTGGGTAACGGAAACTGGTTCTCCCAAAGGAACGGCTGTTCCTGGGTCACTAACAATATAATCGCTATTTAAAGTCCCTACTTTATAAGTACGACCACTATTTGTAGTAAGTTGGAACATACCACCAGAAAGGAAGCTTGTGAATCCTCCCGCATCTGTCCAAGAGTTCCAATAAGGAACACCTTTGTTATAATTCCCCATCCAGTTAACTGCTAAATAATCAGGAGTGTATCCGAGACATCCGGAAGGATGGAAAAGATTTGCTCCCGAGCAAGATACGGTCGCGGAGGTTAATAGAGGTAGATATTGTGGGAGAGAATAGTTAGAAGCAGGAGTTCCGTTTGTTTGAGTATTCCAATCCGTTACGAAAGAATTGTCCACAATCAAACGTGCATCGGGTGCAGCTAATGCTCCCGGAATAGTTACCCCTGTAGTCTTGATATTCTTCTTCTTCATAGCGGTATCAACAACTACCGTAAAAGAACCATCCGGGTACCCGGGAGTTGGAGTGCTACTTACTACTGTATATGGATACGTATCCCCACTAACGTAAATGGAATCATTTACTTCTATCGTTCCATACACTCCTGAAAGATAAATTGTATTATCTCCAATACTTGTTGGAGAACTTAATACCCCTCTCATTTTTTTCACATCGGTGTATTTTAACGGCCAAATAGTTCTGCGATATGCACTGTTTAAAGCCGGACGAACATAGATGTTTACTAAACTATTTTCAGGATCTACAACTGTGCTAAGCTGAGGCATACGGAGACAAATTCTGAATGTTTGGTCTGCATAACCGGAAGTGTCTATCCACATCTTTTGTATTTTATAAGCGTCCACGGCATCCGTGTCTTTATAGACATGGACCCAATCAGTTCTTTGTCCACCAAAGCCTAAGCTGATCTCAAAATCCATTACTTGATCAATATTGAATCGTTTGGTCGCAACCACAGGAGAATATTTGAAATCCGTAAAGTACTGGTAAGAACCACCATTTTCAGGTAAGCCAAAGTTAGGATTCAAATATTTAGTTTGGTCCAACTTCACAGTAAATACTACTTTTTCATTAAATCCAACTTTTCCTACATAGAAAGATTTTTGATCCGGCTCATAAGGGTTTTCACCGAACTGAGATAGATCCCATTGAGTATTTAATTTAAAGAAAGAGTTTGGATCATTTGCGTCGATGGCTCCTCCAGTAGGAGTAGAACCAGAAGACCCAATCGGAGTAGCTCCATAAGGAGGATTTACTTCATTTTTAGCTAAATCCTTTACGGAAATATAAACTATATCGTAATAATCCCCTGCCCAAATGATAGAATCCACGCCCTTTACCATCTGTGCTTTTTGAATATTGCCCGGATCGAAGATGCGGATATTAGAACCATCTACCCAGAACTCAGTTGGATCATTATATTTTCCGTTAGAATAGATCGCCCAAACCCCTGCAGTTCTCTTCTCTTCGTCCGTCCAGGCAGAAAACGGTTTTTGAACACAAGCAGTACGGCTGACTCCATCGCTACCTGAGAATGTTTGGTTTTCACAAGGTAATGTAGTAGATACTCCGGCAAAGGACTTGATTCCCTTTAAATGGATTTTGGATTGGCCGAGAGCAGGAGCGAACTCGCTAAAGTCGATAACATAGTCTCCGTATTCAATCTGAACTCCAGAACAAGCAACTCTCTCCAAAGCTTTTTGCAAAGTTACTCCTGGAGCAAGAGTTGTCGCAGTTTTAGTAGTGCAAGGATTTTCTACACTTAAGTCATCAAAGGCAGCAACTCTATATTTTTCACGTATTTGAGGGCCAAACACTTTAATAAGGCTTGTTCTTCCTTTTGCGTTCTCTTCTACAATTCTTAGATTATCTCCAGTAAAGCTCAAAAGTGCAGATTTATAATTAGAATCTGCGACATGAGTCATTGTATAATCAACAATGAAAATTTTAGGAGTATAGCCGGAAGCAATTGCATTTTCAATTTCTGCTGTGTTTAAATTAGGAAGTTCCACAACATAAGGTCCGAAATCGTCTCCCCCATAAACTTCAACCTGAAATAAACTATAGTCATCATTTCTTAATCGGAAACTTTGGACTGGAATTAAATTCCCTCTCGCGTCTTCAAACATCAGTGTGCAAAGTATATTGCTCAGTTTTACCGGCATATTCACTGATCTGTTCTTAATATATAATGCTGCTCTTACATAACCAGCATTCGCATCTATTTTGGAAGTTTCGTTAATCTTAGAACTTTTTTCGGACCTATATTTTCTGGCTTTTTGGCTGGCAGAATCCGATTTAACCGTCTTTGCTTCTTTATCGATATTGTTTTTAAAAGGTTTGTCTGCCCATTTAGTAGTAGTAGCTTCTTCTAAGAATCTTTTAGACCAGCTATTTGCCTGTTTATATGAAGTGGCAACTGAGCCAGACATGGACACTCCTGTTTCCGCAGGACCTTTTACCTCCATGCTAGTACTTACACTTAAGCTGCCTTCAGTATCGTTAGACTCGCTCATTTCCGCTTCTCTTTTATATTGGTCCTGAAATTGAACTGTCCTCAGATTCAATTCATTTTGGTGAACCGATTCAGATCCTTCATTTTTATTGGATTCGATATCGTCAGAATTGATCTCACTTACGATCTCATCGCTTTCGCCAGTACTACTCTTTAAGATTGCGACCTTCATTGTGATAGGAGGAGCTACAACTGTGTCGATTTCCGGATAATCAGCTACCCAAACGTTCGTAGTCGTTTCATTGATATTTAATATTCCATCTCCATCGAAGTCATTCAGGATGGTGGTTCCGGTTGGATCTATTGCTCCACCTAAAGCCTGTGCACTTACCTTTGTTCCCGGCTTTAAATTAAACAAGTTATTCACCGGCGTAACCG
>NZ_AHOO02000007.1 GCF_000244755.1 Leptospira licerasiae serovar Varillal str. VAR 010
CATTATACGAAGTTATACGTGCTATCGTAAGCATTTTGGGAATTCATTAATTCCGAACGAGCGAGCTCTAAGGCTTTCCTTTTATCTTCTAAAACCTTATTTGCGGCTTCGAGATCCGTTAAGATACTTGTAGGACTTGTAGTTGTCGAATTTGCCGTTGTAGAAGAAGTAGAGTCTAATCCGGTTTGAGAATAGGTACTTGTTGCGCTGCTTCCATTTAATTCGGAGAGAAGTGCTAAATATGCGCTTTGCTTTGCTTCAAAATCGGCTTTTACGGATGTAAGTTCCTCCTCTAATTGTGCAGCAGTTTTGTTTCCGACATTTGCCACTGCATAATCGTAAACTGATTGTGCTCTAGTTTGATTTTCTTGTAAGACTTTTAATTCAGCCTGTGCAATACGTAGCTCCAATTCTTGGGAAGTATATATCCCGGTGGAACTTAAGAGACCGTCCGTTCCTCTAACGTCGTCGTCATGCAGAGTATTTTGAGAATTTTTTACTAAATCACGAATCCTAGTTTCTAAACCTTGCCAGTATGTAAGTTGTGATTTGTATTCTGTGACTACAGAGGCAGGATAACCGCTATTTGGTTTTTCCGCCCTAGCAATAGCTCCTTCAAAGAATTGAATATTCGATTGAATTGTAGTTAGAGTATCTGCTCCGCCAACTACAATACTTTCAATTCCTCTTACATGAGCTTGCCACTGTTCAGATTGAGTCGCAAGTGTTCTATCTAGTTCAGCAAGTGCTTGTTCTTTATTCGCTTTTAACTGCGCTTCAGATTCATCCCAGGATTGCAATCCTTTCTGAATTTGAGCATTTACAACTTGAGTCCAGTCTGCTTTTGCTTTCAAGATTTGGTTGTACGCGTTTGACCAATCTGCCTCACCTGACTTCCATTGGAGTTCTACTTCTTTATCATATCTAAGTTTTCCTAAAACCAACTGATCGATTGCATCTTGCCATTGTTTTTGACCGGATTGAAGAGCAGCTAGAAACTTAGATTGGTAGTCATCCCCATTTGTAACGATCGTATTTGGATCCACATTGGATGAATTTGGTGTTGTAACAAGCCCTGAAAGATCACCTGCACTTTTTTGAGCTTTTTCGATTAATAGTAATGCGAGTTTATTTGGATCTGTTTCTTGAGCAATTTGACCATCTATATCGTCTGCCGCATTTGCCTTAGAAACAAAGTTTGCCCGATAAGCAGCGACAATTGAATTTTCCTCATAATAATATTCAGCTAGAATACTCTTCTTTATATCTGCTAAAGCTGTCTCAAAGCCTTGTTTTTGTGTATCTGTTAAGAGATTGGAATTACTTTCAATGCCTTCTATTTTAGAGTTTAAGTCTGATTCCCAATCGGAACGAAAACTAGTAAGAAAGGTTTTCATAGTTGAGTCGAAAAGACCTGCTTTTTCACCCGCATTCGTTCCAGCTTGCGCAGCAACTCCGGCTTGTAATACAGCTTGGATGAGCGCATTTTTATCAATGGTCGCAAGAGTTTCCTCAAGGCCATTGGAAGCAACTTTAGCTTTCCATTGACCTTTACGGTTTTCTATTTCTTCTTGAACGTCTTCTTCCCATTCACTCCTGACAAGGGCCTTCTCTTGTAAAAGCTGATCTTTAAGCGTGGTATTGGAACTTCCACCGTTCTCAAGTAAGTTTTTCTCTATAGCGCTATCGGCTGCCGCTTCCCAGTCCGCGCGAAGTACGGAAAAACCTCTATTTACCGAATCATTCCAATCAGCTTCCGAATTTGAAGAGCTTGCCCTGTCGTATTGTCTTTCTAATTTTCCATCCGATCCATTTTTCCAAAGATCTCTAAAAATGGTTGGGTCCGCGCTTAGAGGTGCGACGCCAATCTCTAACATTAAAATTGTAACGAATAACTTTCGGAAAAAAGAAACTGCTAATTGAATAGCTGATCTATAAATGAGTCTTCTTGTCCTAACATTCTTAGATCTCTTTATAAATTTCAGATCTGAGGATAGAATATTATGAAAATAGAATTCCAACCTCTTGAGATTATATTTATTTAAAGCTACTTGAAATTCTTGATTCATGCTAATTGTTCCTTTTGATCTAAAGGCAAAGTTAATTTATAAATGCGATTCAAAGTCCAGGCTCGGAAAAGAGTCTGTGCCAACACGCCTACAGGGATGTAGAATTTATTGTTTCGTTGGAAACTTAAGGAAGAGAAAGATTTTAGAAAGAAACTAGATTTGAATTTGGAAGAGCAGGAAGGAGGGAAAGAAAAATTAATTTTACAACCATCCGGATCTGAATGAGTTAGTTTCGCTAAATATCTTCTAAATTTCTTAAATGATTTTAATTGATGATTCGTTTGCGAGAAATGATTACTTAGTAAGATTGAATTCGAATTAGGGAATTGGGTTCGAAAAAGAGAAGATACCTGATCTGGATTCTTTTCTTTAAAGAATTTCCCAGTTAGCATTTCAGACAAAATCAAACTAATCGATTCAAAGTCCCCTAACGAAGAGGAAGAATTCTCTTTTTCACTCGTGTTATCTAATTTAATATTATCTACTAGACTTACTGGCCTAATGCTTGCTTCTCTTTTGTGAGTTAAGTTAAATTCAAAAGCTTCCTCAGCTAAAAGAATCACAAGTGAAGTAGAGTTATCGATTCTTTTGATATCATCTTCACTAAGAACAAAAGTGGATAGATTCGAATCCTTTATCTGATTGAAGGATGCCTCAATTCGGTCTTGAGCTTCTTCTTCCCAAGAAACTCGAAGCGGACGCTCGTAATTTTCCGAAGAGGCACTTAATTGATCAATCGAAGGAAGTAAAATGGCAATTGAACAGAACGCAAATATGGCAAAAGCCAATGTCCTAAAATACCATCCTATTCTTCCCAAAATCATATAAAAACGGATTCGCCCTATAACCTTCGACTTTTATTGCAAGAATGACAAAAATAAGCAAGAAAAACTTCATAGTGACCGACAATTTTATTGTATCATTCAATTTGAAATATACACTTGTTTAGTATGTCTAGTTACTTTAGGGATAATTTTTTAACGAAAAACAGGCTTAATTGCAAAGGATTATAACGCTCGTTACGTTAGCTCCCTGTATTGATCCGTTTTGATTTGCCAATGAACAAGTTTGTCCCGACGGCTGACTAGTAATCGAGACCGCGTAAGTAGCATGATTTTCATAGGAGAAAGGGAAAGAAAAAGGGCCGTTAAAAACGAATACGGAAACTTCAAATAAGTTATTCGCTAGTGTGATAGTTTTACCACCGTCCATTCCGGAGATAGTTCCGCCGACTGTGAAGAGACTGTTGTTACTACCGGAAGAACCGCTGGAAGATGGGGTAGCGACACCATTTACGAATTCTTTAAGAAGCTTATCTGTGGAATTACTATCGTCTTTCAATTCACACTTAACGCTCAATGCCAAAACGAATATGATAAGTAAAAGTTTTATACAATCAGCTCCTTTTGTAACCGGCATGGAAATGTGTAAATTCATACTAAGTAAGATCCTTCATTTATCTTCGATTGCTAAACAAATTTTCAATCAGAAAAAATACGAACTTCCGAAAATTAACTAAATGGTAAGAAGGAATACTTTAAACGGAATATTTATGAGAACAAATAATTCAATTTCTTATTTTTTGATCTTTTTAGTCTTACTCTCCACGTCTTGTTCGAGTTATCAAACAGCCAAAGTCCGGTTCTCTTCCGAGATTATAGAAGCTAAAAATCCTTCAGAGAGATTCCCAAACATTAGACGAATCGCCATAAATAGAATTCAGACAAAACCGAATTCCTTTGCTACCTTTGCAGGCGAGAATTTCACGAATAATCTTCGTTTCTATTTGCTAAAGGAAGGCATCGAGGCCCAAGTCCAAGAGGTTCCAATAGAAACCAAACACCCTACTCAAACCACAAGTGAAACAGTCGGAAATACTATTAGTCCCTCCCCTTCGGCTACTCCCACTATGTTTTCCTCCAATTTTGTACTTGAGACAAGCGATAAGCCTATCGAGCTCAAACCCGAAGTTATTCAAAAAGTGTGCGCTCTAGCTAAGTGCGATATTTACGTCGATGGTTACATTTACGAAAAGAGATTAGGGAACATTTTAGACGAGGAAATCACAACCGGCATTTTCATCCGGATGTATTCGCAAAACGGTACTCTTTTAGGCCAATTAAAACTTAGCTCACCCGTCACAACGGAAATCTTTTCAAATAACTCGATTCTTGCCGAAATGATGGCTTCGAAAATTGCGATTACAGTTGGGGTTTCCAATAAGACCGGCTTTAAGTGGAAGTTTTGGGAATAATTAATTTTTTAATTCTATATCTTGTATATGCTTAGAATGAATAACCAATCATTAAAAGTTAAGTGCATTAGAAAAATAGTTCTTCTTTCCATTTTGTTTGGATCATTATCAATACTTGGGGAAAATGAAGTCCTTGTACTCGATCAGCAAAGAGCGGAAGATATCGCTATAGAAAATAGTCCAGAGCTACGTCTATTAGGCGGCCAACAAAAAATCAAAGCGTTACTTGTGAAGGAGAATTGGAGATCGTATTTCCCAACTGCTTCCGTTTCTTGGTTTAGAAATGCAAACGTAGTAGAAAACGATTCAGAAAGTAGGTCCCAAAGGCTTGCACTCACTATGGACCAAGTGGTTTATGACGGTGGAAGGAGATCCTTGGCCCTACAAGCTGCCTTAAACGATCTGAATTTATCGAAATACGACTTTCTTCTTGGAATTAACAATTTAAAGTTTAAGGTTCGATCCGCATTTTATACACTTTTAACCAACAAAGCCCAAATGGAGATCCAAAAAAGGTCTATTGATAGGCAAAAGGAACAGTTACGGTTCGCCAAAAGAGAGAAGCAACTAGGGGATTCAACTGAATTACAAGTTCTTCAAATAGAGAATCGTCTAAATGAAATCCAACTACAATACCAAAAATCCGAAACAGCCTTACTGAGCGGAATAGAAGAATTCAAAATCCAATTAAGACTACCAAGCACTACAAATATTATTCTCGGTGTTGATATTCTTAAAGGAATTCAATTTTCATATAAAGAGATACCTCTCGATCAATTGGTAAGCCTAGCTTTCCAATCTAGAGTAGAATTCGAACGAAACAAGGCTGCCGAATTACAAGCTTTATCCGAATTTGAAATAGCAAAGTCATTTTATATCCCGACGTTATCTGTCGGTGGATACTATGCAGGATCCGGAGATAGATTTGAGCCTAAACAAAGAGAATATGGCTTCAATTTTAAACTAAGTATGCCTATTGGAGCTAATACTCTCCAAGACACCTCCAATTATATTTCCCGTAACGACGACACAAATAAGTCCCTAACATCCACAACCACTATGAATATCATGGATAATCTTCAATATAAAAGAAAGATTGCTTCTACCGGAATAGCTGCTGAACAAGCTAAGATTACTCGAAGACAACAGGATGATATAGTAAGAAATGAAGTATTCAAAGCCCTACAAAACTATCATCAGTGTTGGAAATCTATGCTATTAGCTGACGAAAACGCAAAAACCTTCGAAAAAAGATTAAAAATTAAAGAGAAAGAAGTTTCTCTCGGGGACGCTAAGCGAGTGGACTTAGCTGAAACAGAAATCTTCTATTTGCAAGCTTTGAATACGATGATTACAAGCCGTGTTCAATATTTGACTGCAGTATCCCAGCTTGAAATGGCAGTAGGCGCAAGCCTTGATAGCCTTGAACTAATAAAGGTTAATAAATAAAGGAAAAACCAATTCAAATGATACAATCAAAAACAATTCTTGTTATTATACTTATTTCACTACAAATACTAAGCTGTGGAAAAAAGAAAAAAGATACTGTAGAAGAGGATATTACCTCTCCCTTCGAAATGGTTCCACTGGATTTGAAAAAACAACAAACGATTGTAAGCTTACTTGGAAGTGTTTCTCACTTTCAAAAGGCAGAAATTTCCTCTAAAGTATTAGGAAGGGTGGAGAAAATATTTCGCGAAGAGGGAGATAGAATTTCTAAAGGTCAACCGCTTGCAAAGATCGAAACTCTAAATCTAGAAATTCAGCTTAAAAAAGATTTAGCATCGCTAGAAGTCCAAAATAAACAAATCGAACTAAGTAGATCCAGGTATATTCAGGCCAAACAAAGAGTAGAAAGGGAAATTTCGAACATTGAGAAAGCAAGAGCCGATGTAAACGAATCGAAAGCTACTCTAGAGAACCTACAACGGACTTTCTCGAATAAACAAGAGCTATTTAAAATAGGTGCTGTTTCAGAAACCGAACTTAAGGGAGTGGAAACTGCTTTAATTTCTGCTCAGACAAATTATTTCAAAGCCCAAAAGAGTTTAGATACAATACAAATTGGATATAGAGCCGAAGATTTAAAAAAAGCAGGAATTCCAATTCCGAAAGAGCCAAGTAAGCTGAATGAAGCCCTCTTAGAGTTAAATACAATCGTTGAAAAATCCGAATTAGACATCGCTATTGCAAATCTAAGAAGTATTCAGGCAAGCATTGACTCTACAAATCTGCTTATAAAAGAGTCCACTATACTTTCACCTATCAAAGGAATCGTTGCGGCCCGTTCGATATTTGTCGGAGAGGCTGTAAAAGAAGGGCAAGCAATTTTTGTAGTCGTTGATGATTCCGAAGTTCTCTTGAAGTTCTCCGTAAACGAATCTGATCTTAGTAGAATTACACCAAACCAAGAAGTTGAATTCACTATAGATGCCTTCCCTAAAAAGAGATTTAAAGGTAAAATTCTAATCATTAGTCCTCTTGTGGATCCGCAAAGCCGGACTGCAGAAATAAAGGTCATTTATAGAAATGAAAAAGATGTATTGAAACCAGGAATGTTTGCACGGGCTGAAATTCAAGACTTACATCCAGTCCCAGCATTTTACATACCTTCTAAGAGTATCCTGTCTGGCAAAGAGAAGGATGAAGGATTCATATTTGTAGATAATAAGGGATTGTTATTCAAAAAGAGAGTAAACATTGAAGGAGTAAGCGGAGAGCTTTCTCGAATTGCAGGAGATTTATCCGTAGGAGAACTTGTGGCAATTGGTTCTGTAGGAAACATAAAAGAGGGTGAACCAACGCCCAAACCTAAAGACAAAAGCCCGGTTTCCAAATAAATCTAGTGAATTGGAATTGTCCGAAATTGTTTTTTCCTGCGAAGGAAGCTGAAAAAACTAAATCCCCCTCCCCTATTAATCGTTCTTCCTTGAAAGTGGAAGAACATTACAGGAACTATAAGCAACGTTAGAAACGTAGAAATACTAAGCCCCCAAAAGACAGTAATAGCAAGGGGTCTCCAAAGCTGACTTCCTTCTCCGAAATCAAGCATGGTAGGGATAAGGGCCGTTGTCGTAGTAAATGTGGTCATTAGTATCGGCCGTAACCTTTCTGAGGCAGATTGAACGCTAGCTCGAAGTAAGGAAAAATTCTTATTTTTTGCCAAGCTATTTCTAAAATGGTGTAAAGCCTGATCCACAAGCATAATCGAGTTATTGATTGCTATCCCCGCCAAAAGTATAAAGCCTATATAAACAGATATATTTAAACTCATCCTAAAACAAAATAGAATGATTAGATCTGCGAATATTCCAAGTGGAACGGAGATCATCAAAAGCCAAGGAAGAAGAAGATCCTCAAACAAAGAAGCTAAAATACAAAAGATTAAAAACACCGCCAAAAATATCATGAATAACATTTCGATTCTATTCTTTTGTAGCTTTTTAAAAGAACCTCCGAATTCGAAATAGTAATTGTTAGGTAATTCCAAGGAAGATAAGGAAGCTTTGATTTTCTCCACAGCCGTCCCAAGATCCAAGGACCCCAACTTTGCCGTTATAGTAACCATCCTTCTTTTATTCTTGCGATAAATTTTCGTTTCACCTTCCTTTTCTTTTTGAATGGAAAGCTCTGCTATGGAAATGGAGGTTTTATCTCCGGGGATTCTATAATTTGGAATTTGTTCGATATTCAATCGGTCTTCTTCTCGAAAACGAACCCTAATATCTACTTCCTTAGAATCCTCTATAAACTTGGTTGGAATTGAGCCTTGGATTGCTGTGCGGATATAATTTCCGACCTCTTCGGAAGTTAATCCTGTTAATGCCATTTTATCTTGATGTATATTTAAGAGAAATTCCTGCTTTCCATCCCTAAATCGTAATACAGTCTCCTGGATCCCGGGTATTTGTTTTATCGTCGAAGCTGCATTCTTGGCGATCTTCTTTAAAGCCTCTGTATCATCCCCGATAAATTCAAGGTCCAGTTCTCTGCTACTATCCATAGAGGAATTTTCAACGTAATAAACGAAAACATCCTGTAATGGAGAAGTAAGTTCCTTGAATTCAGAAATTAATTCTTCGGAAGTTTTACTCCTTTTATCCAAAGGTTTTAATTTTATATAAAGATCTGCGTGCCACTTCTCAATTTTAGAATTTATTTTCTCCACCTCAGGGATTGTTTTTAGAAGTTCTTCTATTCGCTTGACTTGCTGGCTTGTTGCATCCAAGTGAGTGCCAGTTTCCAATTCAACGCTCGCCCGAATCTCTCCGGCATCAACTGGATCGATATATTCCTGTTTCAAAAAAGGAGTGATCCCAATGCCTACTGCACAAAGGGAAATTAAAATTACATAAGTCCATTTTGGTCGTCGAAAAAACCAGGTGAGTAATCTAAGGTACTTTTTTCGAACATAGTCCAATCTGAAATATTTTCGAAATCGTTCGAAAGTTCTCATAATTTTAGAATTCGAACTTTGACGAATGTTGAAATTTAGATTAATGCCTACGGTTTTAAGAATGGAATTTATTTTATCTCTAATTTCGATAAGGCCAGTATTTTCAAAGTGTTCTGGCTTATTTAAGAACAATTTTGCTAGTTGAGGTAGAAAGAAAAGTGAAACTACTAAAGAAATTAAAATGGAAAAGCTTACCGTTAAAGCCATTCCGCCGTACAATTGCTTTAACTCTCTTGATCCAAAAAAGAACGGCAAGAATACTGCAATATTTGTTAAAGTAGATGCTGCAAGTTCCTTGTATAGACTAAGTACCGATTCGTCTGCGATTCCAGATAAATCTACTTTTTTGTTTGGTTTTTCTCCGCTAACGATTGATTGTCTAATTCGAAAAATTCGATCCAATACAACTATAGAATTGTCAATAAGTAACCCTGCCCCAAGAGCAAGACCCGCCAAGGTCATTACGTTCAATCCTATTTTCCATATAAACATAAACGCAAATGTTATTATTATGGATAATGGGATAGAAGCTCCAACGATAAGAGTCGCTCTAATGTTTTTCAGGAAAAGGAAAATTACGATTACAGCCATAATGCCACCTGTCAAAGCAGATCCCGCTACTCTATCTATAGAAACCTGAATATATTCCGATTGGTCGTATGTGATTTCTTTTTTTACTTCAGGGAAAGTTACTTGAGAGAGTTCCTCTCTTAATCCTTCGCATACCGAAATTGTATTGGCATCCCCCGCTTTTTGAACATATATCGTTACGTTTTCATTTCCGTTTTCCCTGGAAATATCTTCGCGGTCTCTATGACCATCGTAAACGCTTCCTAATTCTTTAAGCTTAACCCATTTATTTTGCGAAGGAGATCTGATGATAATTTCCTCCATAGTTCGCAGGGCGGAAAATTTACCAATTACTCGAACATTAATCCAACCGTTACCTTCCCCTATTCTACCAGCCGGAAGATCCACATTGGATGTACGAATGCTCTCCATCACTTCGGACAAGGATATTCCAAGGAAATTAAGATAGTTTCTGTTTACTTCTACGAGGATTTCGCGGTAGCGTCCTCCACCCACGCGGACTTCGCTAACTCCATCGACTCTTTCTAACCTTTTTTTAATTTTGTTTTCTGCTATTTCTCTTAGTTCTTTTAAGGAATAGGCAGATGATTCTAATTTTACAATGAATATAGGCCGATCACTTGGATCATAACGGATAACTGTGGGTTCTTGCACTTCTCTCGGGAAAGTGTGCCGAATTAAATCGATCTTGGATTTTAGTTCTACAGATTTTAGAGTAATATCTTTTACATCGGAAAAGATGACGTTAATTCGTGACTCCCCTTCCTCCGAAGTGGAGTAAATAGATTCCAAACCTCCAACTCCGACAATCTGTTCTTCCATCGGTTTAGTTAGAATTTCTTCAATTCTAGATGGAGCGACACCCGGATATTTTGTGACTATACTTAAAGCCGGAGAATCCGTCGGAGGCATTAAGGAAACAGGAAGAAGTTTTACAGAAAGTAATCCCCAAAAAAAGAATCCGCCGAATAACATGAACGTCGTTATTCTTCTTTTAAGAAAGAAAGATAAAATAGAGTTCACTTATTACTTTCTTCCCTTTAGAAATCGATTAAAGTACCATCTATAAGCCACGGGGACAAAAAGAAGAGTAAGGGCGGTAGATACTAAAAGACCACCCATAACGGAAGCTGCCATTGGACCTTGAGGAGAACGAGGCCCAAAAGTAATTAGGAGCGGAAACAATCCGAAGATCGTTGTAGCCGTAGTACTTAAAATAGGGTTTAAGCGTCTTCTTCCACCTGCTATTACAAGCTCATCGATACTTTTATAGTCTTTTTCATGCAATTGGTAATATTCGATTAGTATAATTGCGTTATTTACTACAACACCTGCGAGCAGTATTATTCCCATCAAGGAAATGATATTAAGAGTATTTCCAGTTAAAATGAGACCAATCCCTACCCCTGCCCCGGAAACAAAGATTGAGAATAAAATAATAAATGGAAGACCGAGGTTTTCCATATTCGAAGCAAGAACCATGTAAACTAGAAGAATTGAAAGTAATACTGCGAAGGTTAAAGATTGAATCGATTTTTCCATGATCTTTTGTGTTTCACCTGGAAGAATGGATATGTCTTTCTTTTTGGAGTATTTATCAATTATTGGTTCTGCAATTTTTAAAGCTTCGGAGTAAGTTATTGAGACAAGCGGAGCTCTGACAAGCCCTACTCTTTTACCATCGTATCTTAAAATTTTTCTGTTCGAATTCCCTGAAACAATCGTTGCAAAGTCTTGTAACCGAATTAGTGCTCCCGAAGAAATTTTGAAAAGTGTATTGCTTAATGAATCCGTTCCTGTCCGATCATTAAGCCGGTGACGAATTAGTACTGGTATCTCTTCATCGTTCCGTTTAAATCGAGTGGCAGCCTCCCCTTTTATTACAGACCTTAAGGTCTTAGCCACCGCCTCAACAGATAACCCAAAGGTAGCCATTTTATCTCGATCGATTAAAACTCGAATTTCCGGGGTGTCTTCACCAAAGGATGTGGTAACCTCTCCGAACTTTCCAGTCTTTTGTATTTCTGATTGGATTTCCTTACAGATCTCACGGACTAAGAATAGATCCTGACCAGAGACTTCTAATACCAAGCCTTCATTTGTTTCAGGAAGAAGATCGGAAAGTAAGTCCTTAGCTGGTATGAAAATAAGCTGGGCTCCTGTTCTTAGTTCGATCTCCTTAATTTGATCTTTGGTAGACTCAAAGAGATCTTCTGCGCTGTCATATCGAACCAATTGTAAAAAAAGTTCGGATCTATTTAATCCGAAGTCTCCTTTCGGGTTAATTACAAGATCTCTTTCTTCGTACCCTACTTTCAAAAAGGCATTTTCCACGAAGCCGGAGTTTACTAAATCATTTAGAATTTCTTTGGATACTTCTTCGGTCTTTTGCAAAGAAGATCCAGGAGGTAAAACTACCTTCGCGTTTAAATCCGCTTTTTGAACCTGGGGCATTAATTCCGTTGGAAGGAATTTGAAAAATACAATAGTTGCGAATATTAATCCTAAGATCGAAAGTAAGATCAACTTCGGTTTTTTTAATATTGTCTCTATTCCGAATACATATAGCGTTTCTAATACATTTAAAATTCTTTCTCTAAAAGCCCAGAATGGACGAAAGATTGCAAATCCTTCGGAGCTGGAAGAAAACATCGGCAACGTAGTAAGTACCGGAATAAAAGTGACGGAGACAAAAAAGGACGAAATAAGAGAGTAAGTAATAGAGAGTGCAAATTCTCTAAAGATTGAAGCCGCTATCCCTTCTAAAAATAATATAGGTGAGAAAACAACGATACTTGTTAGGGTAGATGCAAATAAGGAGCCAAAAACATCCTTCGTACCTTCCAAAGCACTCTCAAAGGCAGTTCTTTTAGTCTTTCTAAAGGCATAAATAGACTCTAACACTACAATAGAAGAGTCCACCATCATACCGACCCCGACGGACAATCCACCGAGAGACATCGTATTTAATGTCATCTTTTGAAAATAAAAGAAAACAATCGTAACTAATATCGATATAGGTATCGAAAGAGTAACAATTGCCGATTCTCGGAATGTTCCAAGAAAGAAGGACAAAACAAAAAAACAAATTACGATCGCTTGAATTCCTGCTAGTGCTACTCCTGAAATGGACTCTCGAATAAATTTACTTTGATCTGCGACTACAATTAGTTTTACTTTGTTTCCGAATTCTTTATTTAAAGAATCGATTAGTTCTCTTGCTTCATCCGCAATAATTACGCTATTTTTTCCTGCCTCTTTCTTTAGAATGATCGCAACACACTCATCAGTATTAAAATAGCTAACACTGGTTCTTTCTTTATAAGAATCTAAGACCTCAGCGATATTTCGTAAATAGACTGGAGCGCCTTTTTCGGATAAGTTAACGACAAGTTCGGAAATCGCCTCCACGTTTTCATAGGCACCCATAGTCCGAACAAGGATTTCACGATCATCTCTCTTTATATTTCCCGCGGGAAAATTGAAATTGTTCGAAGCAACTCCTCGAACGATTTCTTGTGGACTCAAACCATAAGCATCAAGTTTTCCACGATCTATATTTACGAGAATTTGCTTTTCGTATCCCCCAGTGATAGATACTGCAGCAATTCCATCTACCCGCTCGAAATAAGGTGAAAGGTTTTTCTTTATAAAACTTCTTAGTTCCTTTGGATCTAATCCAGTTGAGACAGCGGCAACTTGGAGTAAAGGAGCGTCATTCGGATCAAATTTGAGTACAATAGACTTCTTAGCATCGATGGGAAGGCTCCCCTTCACAAGATCCACTTTCTCTCGGGTCTGGATAGAAGCCGTGTCCATATTTGTACCCCAGCGAAATCTTATTTTCACTAAGGATACACCTTCTAAGGATTCAGAGGTGATACGATCCACTCCGTTAACCGAAGAGACTATTTCCTCGATAGGTTTTGTTACCAGGGTTTCGATTTCGGAAGGAGAAACATTCTCATATACCGTAACCACAGTCAAGGTTGGATAAGAAATGTCCGGTAATAGATCGATTTTAAGATCTTTTAAACTTACAAATCCAACTAAAAGGATTAAAAGTAAAACAACGAGTGTGGTAATTCGATTCTTTAAAAAATAAAGGGTCATTTATTAAAAATCAAAATCTAACCCGGACTGTATAATCCTGGTCCATAAGATTTCCAAAATTATCAGTTATTCCGGAAGACCCACCTTTTACTCGGATTAGATAAGTGCTTCCTATATCCAGACAAGCGGCCGTTGTGTTAAACACGAGAACACTGGCGGGTGTATAAGTAACGGGCGTTGCATCTGTGATATTACTTATATATTCCAAACAACCA
The DNA here is from genome assembly GCF_000244755.1 of Leptospira licerasiae serovar Varillal str. VAR 010. Classification (NCBI taxonomy): domain Bacteria; kingdom Pseudomonadati; phylum Spirochaetota; class Leptospiria; order Leptospirales; family Leptospiraceae; genus Leptospira; species Leptospira licerasiae. The sequence goes on from NZ_AHOO02000007.1 coordinate 13,699, forward strand.
ACAGAGGTTGGCCCAAATTCCTTTTCGACAGATACTTTAAGTGAACTCAAGAATATAACAGAACCAGTTGTCAAAGTGAACGGAGAAGCCGGACAATTTCCCGTACCATCGTCATAGCAAAAATGAAGGTAAAGTTGCTGGGTACATTCTATCGCGGAACAAGTGCCAGTTGTCAACTGAGGAGCGCTAGTATTAATTTGGTTCGTAAAAAGTGAGTTTGCAAATCCAGAATCCGAAAAGATCGCTCGCATTCTGATTTTCTGAGAAAATGACCCGTTTATCTTAAAAAAGTAACTATAGTTTTTATCTAGCTTATTGTTTTGCAGATCCACTATTGAAGTTGTAATTTTGAAATTATAAACCTGATAAACATCCAATGGGTCGTCAAAAGTAATCGAATAAGAACTTCCAGGACCGTTTAATTGAGTAACACGATAACTTTGAGATGGAGAAATGGAAATTGCTTCTAGTAATGAAGAAGGTCGAACAGGCTCCGAAAAATCTAAAATTATAGAATCTGTCTTATTCATGCCAGATATCACGTTAAATTCATTGGCTACATGGTTCGTTGGAAGGCTTGAAAACTGGATAGAAGATAATGTGGGAGGTGTAAAATCATTCCCAACAGTGAAACTAATACTTTTGGATTGAGCCATTTGGTTTCCAGAAGCATCCTTTACACTCGCAGGAATAGTTACAGTATATCCAGTTCCATAAGCCAGATCGGCGGAAGGATGAAACTCAAATCGTGTATTATTATTTGTGATTACAGTAGCCGGTAATTGTAATCCCATATCTGGACTTGTGCTAATTCCGCTTAGAACGGAAGTCACATTCATTGGCTTATCAAAAATAACTGTAAAGAAGGTATTAGGGGCAACTGCAGTTGCGTTGTCCGCTGGGATTGTTTGACTTATTTTAGGCTGTGTAAGATCCGAATTATAACTAAAATTGATCCTCACATCATCCAGTAAGTTTACACCCGCTGTACTTTCAGCTCTGGATTTTGAAAGCACGTATGTGTACAATCCCGGTGAAGACAACGGTTTTGCTGGCTTAAACACCATAGTATTATCTACCCATTCGAAAGAACCGTCTATTGTCTGACCGTTATTCGTAAGAGTGAAAGAACTCTCAGTATAGTCCTTATTCATCGCCTTCGAAAACGTAACTATAACGTGGCTTCCAGGATCGACTCCAGTTGATCCTTGCACTGGAGAAGTGAATTCGACTGTAGGTGGGTTCATATCACCTAAAACATCTACTGAAGGTAAAAAGGAAAAAGGTCCATCCGCATTATCTAAGAACTGTGAGCAATTAAATATAAGCAAAACTGCAAGAATGGAAATTGCTTTTTGAAAAGATTGCATTGGCATTATAAATTTAGCTTTAGTTTCCATAAAATAAAAATTCCAAATTCTGATTTAAGAAATTTCCGTATGTATCTTGGATACCGCCGGTACCACCTTTTAAAGAGAACTTATATCTTAGTCCACTGCCTGGGTTTCCTGTGAGTAGAATTCGAAGAACTTGCGGGTTAGCTGTCGGGATATAATTAATTTGATAAATATTTAAAGCCGGAGAGGCTGGGCCGCCAAACATGTAATCTACAGACACATTTGCATTTGAGAAAACGTCCCCGTCTCCCGAAGTTTTCAATGCAACGCCACCCGCTGTATTTAGCCTTACTTCAAATTGATACACTGCAGTGCAGGCGATCTGCGGATTGATCACATTTTCAATCGATTGGCTTGGAAAGGTGGGGCCTGTGATCGTCAGGTCTGAGATTAGAGTCACACAATCCGCAATGGCATACGATCGTCCATTTACGCTACTAAATGCAATGGGAACGCTTGTGAATGGATCATCTACGACGAAATCAATCACATAGCCATTTTGTAAAAGTTGCCCTTGTGATGACTTCGCTGTTGAATCAATTTTCAACCGATACGTTTTTCCTTGAGTTAGCGGATCGTTCGGAGTAAATCGCAACAAGGACGGACCAATCCAACTATAAACGCCAGAAATAGAAGGTTCGAAAGCGATCGCATCCAGAACACTTTGTCGATCCATTGTTTCTGTGAATTGGAACGTAAAATTATCGAACTTCGAAACCCCATGATATGGAGCGTTCACTGCTGGAAGAGGACTTGGTGCAGGAGAAGTCCATGAAGTTCCAAGAGTCACGTCTGGTGCTACATCAGGTCTTGTAAAAGTAGATCCAGTGCTAAAGACAACTAAATACTCGGATGCGAGTGCTATGCCGGCACTGCTTTTAGCCGTAGTTCCTATCTTTAAAGTGTAAGTGGTCCCTATTTCTAAATCTGACTTCAATTGCAGTGTCATTTGAGTCCGATTAGCATTCCAGACAGGAATATAAAGGGCTGCTCCACCACTTAAGGAAACAGCCGAATTAGTGGTCGCCTCGTCCATTGGCTCGGAGAAGGTTACTATTAAATTTCCATTTACAGGCCAACCAGTAACTACGCTCCCGTTAGGCTGAGGACTTGAGGAGAGAATCGTAGGTACATGCCCTCCCCCTTCGGTATAAAAATGAAAAATGAAATTTTTCGGTAGGAAGTTGCCATCCGAGTCCTTTACACCAGATCGATTTAGAGTGACCTCGTATCTCTTGCCCTCTGTAAGACCACTCGGAAAATCAAGAATCAACCTGGAATCAAAAACCCAAGACGGAGTAAAGGTTGTATTTCCGCCATTTGCCGTAACGGAGACGCCACCTGCCGTGATGATTGTGTTCATTGATTTACTAAAATCGATGACGATTCTTGAATCAGAGGAGATTTCCAATGCTCCATTTGAAGGGCTAGTTAATAAGACCGCAGGGTACTGGAAAGAATCCGTCCATTGCAAGCCAAGTTTTGAAAGCATTTCAGTCTCATTCAAACCGCCTTTGCAAGTCATAAAGAGGAGAAAACAAAACATCAAGCTTACTAGTTTATTTATTTTATTAATTAAATTTCGCATAGTCCACTCGCCCTCTTCCCTTCCGCCTATTTAGAATTTTTCTTTTTCCCTTTCTTTTGATTAACCTCGGCTTCGTAACCTTCTTCCGAAGAGGATACAACTCGGTCAGACGCAGAAGTGGCGCGTAAATGTTCTTGTGCGCGTTCATCCATGCCCGATTTTTTATAAAGAACGGCCAAATCTTTATGAACTCTGCTAAGCTGGCCCCCAAGTTTTAGAGCATTATTATACTCTAATAGCGCACTAACAACATCGCTCTCATATTCAAATAGCTTTGCTAGATGATAATGCGCGTCAGGGTTAGAATCGTCCAATTGGATCGCTTTAAATAAATGTTCCTTTGCTTCTTTTACTTTCTCAGGGGTGGCATTTTCATACATTAATATCCGAGCAATCCAGACATGTGCAGATGAATTCCCAGGGTAATCTTTGAGAAAGTTCTCAAAAATCTTCTTTGACTCTTCGAATTTCTGAGTGTAATAATAAGATTTACCAAGCATAAGCCGGGCCGAAATATTCTTTTTATCAGAATCTATCGCATTTTCAAAATTCTCAGTAGCTACTTTTAGATTTCTTTCCGCGTAAGCCTTCAAGCCAGCGTTATAGAATTTTTGCGCCTCTTCCTCGGACGAACACGATATTACAACAACCGATAAAGAAACTAATAGAACCAAATGAATACGATTAAATAGTATCATTTTTCAGAACCGATCCTATTGAATTCACCTTCGCGGACTTGAACTGAGTGTCTTTTTCTTAGAGCACCAAGTATGTCTTTCTTTGATTCGTTTTTCAAATCATAGAGCTTTTTCCATTTCGCAAAACGGGCGGTATTCGAAATTCTGAGTAAGGATTCCTTTTCCGACATCCCTTTGAATGAAGATGAGTGCTCTTTATAGAACGCTTCCAATTCCTTCTCGGGAATTTGAATATCCTGGTAGTTATTGTTTAAATCGAATACACCAGACTTTTTATCTAAGTAATAGGAAACTAAGCCTTTCCTAATATAGGGCCAAAGATAGGCAGCGACCTCGGGATTATTTAGATCTAAATCGGATATAGCTTCATCTATAATCACGGATTCTTCGATATATTGATCCAAATATCTCCGTAATTCTTGAGGTGCAGGAAAATCCTGTTTTGTTTCAAAATGGCTTCGTTCAAATAATAATTCAGATCTAAAGATATCTGCGGAAAAAGCAGTTCCGTCTAAGATAAATAAATTTGGTTTGCCTTCCCTATTCTTTAGCTTCTTCTCGACGAATTTCTCTACATCTAAGCCACTATTACAGCCTATAGAAGCAAAAAGGACGAGCGTTGCTTGCACTATTATGATTATTTGTTTTCTATTCATTTTATATAATTTTACTTTTCTAGTTCCGATATTTTCAACTTAGCATCTTGTACCGGCCCAGACATTTCAGGCGAAGCGATTGCAATGAATTTTTTATAAGATAAAACTGCCTTCTTCTTGTCTCCAATTCGCGAGTATACAATTCCTAAGTTGTATAAAGCTTCCGGCCAATTAGAATTAAGCGAAACGGCTTTTTCATAATTTGAAATCGCCTTTTCATTTTCCCTTATTGCTTGATATGCAACGCCGAGATTATAGTAAGGTCTAGGAAGATTTGGCTCAACCTCTGTTGCTTTTATAAAATATTCAATCGCTTGTTCCAACTGGCCTGAGTTTAAATACGATACACCAATGTTATTCACATATTCACCTGCCACGGGATCCGTTTTGGCAGCTTTCTCAAAACTTTCTCTTGCGCCCTTGAAATTCTTTTCCTGCAAAAGCTTTATGCCATTGTAATTTAATTCTGATGCCTTTGCTCTATCTTCCATACTAGGTTGCGATTGACCAAAACAATCCACTCCAAAAAGAATAATTCCAACTAACGCTAATTTTAAATAGGAACTCAATTATTTACTCCAATGTTTCATTAATTCAATTTCAGTTTTGAATTAGTAATTACAAATTTTTATATCAAGGAACATTCGTCCTATTTTATCGCACCGGTTTATAATATTATCGATGTTTACATACAAGGGTTTGAACTTCATGAGAGAAATATTGCGCAATTCTTTTAATAAAATATTGGAACTTATCAAATCCACGAGCAAGCTATCGCTGAAACAAAATGTATTCGCACTTGTTTCGATTTCATTAATAGGTAGTCTCACATTAGCCCTCATAATCTATTTAAAATTTAGTCCTAAATGTATTTACGGAGACTGTAACATTGGCTTTGGAGCTTTGAAGCAACCTGACGATACACTGTATACCGGAAACTTCTATAAAGGCAAATATCAAGATTACGGAATATTGAAATCTCCCTACGGCTTCATTTACGAAGGAAATTGGAAACTTGGGAAAAAACATGGATATGGAAGACTTCATAATCCAGACAAAAGCTCTTTCGAAGGAAGTTTCATAGATGACCGTGCCGAAGGAAAAGGTACTTATACTTGGCCGGATAAAACAATGCTTTCAGGTGTGTTTGTGCAAGGGAAAGCTGAAGGCCCATGCCTACTTGTTTTAGGTAACGGAATATCGTTAAAAGGAATCTACAGTGGCGGCCGCATAATTGAAGGAAGCGGTTTGTATATTTTTGAAAATGGAAGCAAATACCTTGGCCAATGGAAATCAGGAAGAAGAAATGGAAAAGGGACTTTATTTGATTCTCAAGGCGGAATAATTGCAGTAGGAGAATGGAAGGAGGATCGTTTAGAAAAAAGTTATGCCGAGAAATTTTTTCAAAAGTAACTTTCGACCCTATCCGCAAGATTGCTATTTTTTCCATAATCATCAAAGAAGCAAAAGGCGAATCGTTTTCTAAAACGATTTACTTATACAAAGAACGTCATTACTTCTTGCCCATTTTCACAATGGGTAATCGAAAGTCAAATTTATTCACCCTGAATGAAGGCAAATATTAGTCATTTTTGACAATTTCGGATGAATTTCCTTAATATAATCTTTTTACTCTTAAGTGATAAAACGTAATCAAACTAAATAAGTTATCTAAATTATGTCCTAAATGGTTATTGATATTTCGTTACAGAACACAGGTAAATTTCAGTATGATTATTTTTTTTTCGTTACCTTCGATAGTGATTCTTCCTCCATCTTTATCGCATCTTTTAAAAGTGCTTTTTGGTCTTTGCCTGGAAGGACAGATATGATTGATATGAGACTTCTGAGAGCTTTTTCTTCGGGATTATTAATTAAAGAATTCGCTACTTGTATTATTATTTCCTGATCGGAAAATTCAAGAAGGCTAGACTTATGATCGATCCTGTTTAATTGAATGTTCGAATACAATTTCGATCGATCAAAACCCATGTTTTGGAGATTCTCTAAAACTTGTATATATTCCTCTTCGGATGCAATAAACCTCCCCTTCCCTGTCCGGACATAGATTATAGATAACCCAATTGAAAGTAATAGGATTTTCAATTCAGGATCTGGGATTCGATGAGATCCCATTTTCCATCTAGAAACAGTGGATTGTGATGCTCCGGTTATATTTTGTATATCATGAGAAGAATATCCTAGCTTCTTTATCCCCTCATTAAATCGCCTCGATTCTTCTAATAAATGGTCCGGATTCATTATGTCGCTTAATTCCCTTTTATTCAAAGTGGGTAAATATTGATTGCATATATTCAGAGTGAATAACTCTTGGATCTGTTATTTACTAGCTAGATTCTAAGATTTCTCAGAATTCTTGCCCGACCAGCAATATCGAACGAGGATTTTCCGGGATCAAGCTTTTAATCATGTCTAGACAGCGAAGTTTAGCTTTGCGTAATGTGAATTCTAAATTGGAACATTTTTTCTAAAGGATAAGAAATCAGAATCTTTTCGCAATAATTCGATGAAATGGCTGGATCTTACATATTTTACTTACGAAACAGGTCACTACTCAAAGTCCTCAAGAGGGCTTCGTAAGTCTGCTCTTGAAAAAGAGAAATTTCGATCCAAATGGCCTAAATTACGTTATCCGAAATCGATAAAGAGAAACTTATTTATTTGGAAACTTATAATTATTATAAAGGTCCTTAAAAATGATCTAAAGTTCGCTCGAACTGAATTAAGACTGAAATTATTTGAAATAAGAACACTAAGGGACAAAATCGAGCTACTCGAAAAGCAATGCGGAATAGAAAGGGATTGTTCTAGAGAAGAAAATGTTTAGTAGAAAGAAAATCTTAAAGTTCCTTTTATATTTGTTTCGAAAGCCATACAATTTTGGAAAATCGAAAATATTCTCTGAAATAATAAGAAAATTCAATGCTGACAATTTAGTGAGGGCTCAATTGAGATTATGCTCTGACGACTGGAAATCATTTAAAAGTGGTTCTTGTATTACGCCCATTCCTTTTCTTTTAAAGGAGCCCTTAAAAAGGGAGGGAGTCTATGTTGTCATGGAGGTATTTGAAACTCCATTGCTTGAATTTAAGGAAATAAAAGGCCAAATCATTAAAAGTACTTTCCACGGGACGGTTCTTTCCTATGAAAAACTAGGAAAAGAATTCAGCGTTGAAGAAGTCCTCGTCGATTTTAGGAAATTCACGAAGCTATTTAGTGTTCCCGGCAATTCTTTGTAACCCTCGCAATTTTAAAAACGCGGTTTTATAAAAGTTCTGAGGAAATGTGAGAATTAACGATCCCAAGGACCTTAAAGTTTTGTTTTTCTTTTCCTGAAGCAATTTATGGGAAACACTTATAATTAATTCCCGATCTTCCGAACTTAGTCTTTCGGCCAATGCAATAATTCTATTGTATTGAAAGTCCTCGCTCTCTCTGTGAGCATTGATATCATCGAGTAACAATTTCTGGTAGAGTTCAATTCGCTCTTTATCCGTTACCTTCCAATGCCCTATTCCAGTCCTTATATACTTGATCGATACTCTGTATTGAATCAAAAGCTCCCTTAAAAGAATATCCTCTATACTTTCATTATTTCGAGCCCAGCGTTGAAAAGTATGTTGTGTTATTCCAGTTTTAGCTTCAACGGCCTTCATACCAATTTCTTTAACAACGGAAAGCAATCGCTTTGCTTCGGATACCGGTTGTCCCGATTTTCTTGGTGTTACTTTGCTTTTTGTTGTCTTCATTTATTTCTCAAAAACTTAGTCGCAGCTATTTGATGACCTTACTTAGAGTTGAAAATGAAAAGCTGTCAACGTATTTAATCAATATACACCAAACCGCGATCGGGGAATCGGAATCTTAGATCTTATTAATTCATGCAAATTCGTTTTTATACTCTTATGAGAGTCATTGTAATAACTCCCTAGGTAGTAATTCCCGCTTTCGAAAACCCTTTCGGCTTTGCCATTCGAAATACTGATGTATTGAATTTCGGCGACTTCGGGAAATTTTATAACCACTGATTTTTCTTGTTTTGGATCCTCATTAGCGTTAAGAAGCAATGGTTCAAAGAACTTATCTATTTCTTCCTGGTTTGCATATAAGTTCTCTTTGTTTTCACTCTTAGTATTTATTTTATCGTTCTCTTGAGAATCTATAGTACCGGAATTTCTCATGGTATCTAGTTGCATACTTGGAACAGCAAATAATACTTTCATGGGTATTCGAACTTTTTCAGCGAAGAACTTCGTAGTAACCATTTGTAAAGTTTCCGGAAGTTCGCTACTAATAGAAATATTGTTTTCGGCGGAACTGTAGATTACTTTTTCGAGAACTTCAACACTGGATCTACTTAGATTTGATTTTGACCAATCAATAAGAGAGTCCCATGTTGGTTCGTATAATTTTGGCTTTTGCAGATCTATTTGATTTGTATTATCTCTTTTATTTGAAACTGGTCTTGCGGGTTCTTGAACAACTGGTTTTACTCTTTCGGCCTGAACATTTTTACATATCCCATTGATATAGCTTATATTTGTTCCCATTCCTTGTAAATTTGCTCTTCTTAGAGATTCAGAAAAAATTTCTATCCCATAAAGAGAAACTAAATAATCAAAGGTCAATGGGTTGCTTTTTGTTTTTTGTACTATAGTGGGATCTAAATTATTATGGGAACTAGGTACCTTGGGCGTTTGATTGGAATCAACCGATTGGGAAGTATCGATTGACTGCCGTCCATCAACTTGATTGATTCCTATCAAACTATCATTGGATTCATTCTTCGTGTCTTTGAAAAAGAATTCAGAATATTTTGATTTAATTATTCGTTGTTTCTTTCCTTTTTTATTCAAAGTGAATGTAATATTGATATCCCCGTTTTCTTTCAGGATCATAAGGTACTTAGAAACAGTTTGTTTTTTGATTTTAAATTGGTTCGCAAGATACATGTTTCTGGCGAAACATCCGGCTTCTGGCGAATTATATTTACTTTGGGCTTTCTGGTCTAAGTAAGCGATCTTTGCTAGAAGCAATCTCATCTGCGGCCAGTAATCGAGTGCATTGATTTCGGGCGGGATGTAGTCCCCCCTAACCTCTTGTTTCTCAAGGTCCATATTCGAATCCTGCTCAAATCGGTGCGGACATACCTACGGCCATAGGCGCTAACCCTAATTTTCAAGATAGCCTGAGTTGGATTCTTTCGAACCCGCAAAAACGATCCTGCGAAGATCGGACTGAAATTATGTCTCTTTCAGACGGGTACAGCTAGTCCCGTACATCAAAAGAAAATGCAAGCAAAAAATTATGTCTCTTGAGGATTATTTTTTAAAAGGGCGCCCGAGAGAGTTTCGCAGGCTCTTCTCGGGCTTTATTTGATTTGCGGGTTCGTTAAGTATTGCACTTAACAAATTCAAAATAGCATATCTTCTATTTGAGTACCAGCACTTTTTTATGAAAATAGAAGATTTTTGCATCTAAAGATTGAAACAAAATTGCGGAGCTAAAATGAAAATTTATTGTACTTAGAGCGAGTATAATAATAGTTAAAATAAATATAAGAATAGTTTCTTTGAGAGCAAAAGTGGTGAGCGCTAAGAAAAAAAAATCAGTTACAAAAGGAAGACCTAAGAATGAAAACCCGGAGCCTAAAAGAGGGATAACCATCTTCTTGCCTTTGCAGCTTTCAGAAAAGCTTGATGAAGTAGCTCGATTAAATGATCGCTCGAAAAGCCAGGAAATTATTCATACATTGAAGCAAGTCCATTTGCCGGAGGGTGTGGAATGACTATTTTAATTTGGAATTCAAAAGGAGGTGTATTAAAGACATCTTTAACTATGCTCTTTTCGTCTTTTTTATCTTCTAATAATAAAAAAGTTTTAATTATAGATACGGATCCTCAAAGCTCAACTTCTCAACTGCTTGGAGTGAATAAAGATAAAGAGAGAAATTTATACAAATTTCTTATGGGAGAAATTCCAATTTCAGAGTCGTATCTTCCAACGGAGCATAAAAATATATATATTATTCCCGGGAATATAAATGTTTTTAAAATCGATTCTAGGATTCTGCCGAATCAGTTATCTAAGGCTATTCAATTTATTAAAAAGGAATTCGATTACATATTAATCGATACGCCTAGCTCATACAATACAGTAATTATTTCCTCAATATTTGCTGCAGATAAAGTAATTATACCTACCCCATTTTCAGGCGTCGATTTATCGGAACTTTCGTTTGTGCTTAACGAGATTGCAGAACTTAAGCCTAATATGGAGAAAATTATAGTAGGAACAAGAACAACCCATGCTGACAAGCTTTCGAATGAAGAGAAGGAATATGTAGACCAATATAAAGAAATAATAGGCCCCTATTTATCGGAATATTTCATACCAGATACAAAATTAGTTAGGAGGGCTTTTGATAGGGGGGAGTCATTAAACAAAGATGATGAATCTTCTCGGAAATTCAGGCAATCCTTAAAGAGCTTAGTCGAAAAGGTGACTGGAGAGAAGTTTGGAAATGAGTTTGTGGAAGTGTGAATTATGAAGAAGCTCAAATCAGAAATTATCGAAAAATCAGCAGAATCAATAAGAGATGGGTTGCGGGAAGTTTTATTAAGTGAGATTATAGCAGACCCTAAAGCCCAGCCGAGGCAGAGCTTAAACGAAGCATTGGTTCAAGAATATGTTTTTGCTTTAAGAAATGGAGATAGATTTCCGCCAGTAGTTTTGTTTGGAGAGAATAAGCGTTTCTATTTAGCTGATGGGTTCCATCGATTAATGGCTCATAGAATAGCTGGATTGAAAACCATTGAAGCCTATGTAAAAGCGGGCGACTTGCGTGGCGCTATATTGTTTTCAACTGGAGCCAATGAGGATCATGGGCTACGACGGACGCCGGAAGATAAAAGGAAAGCGGTATTTACATTACTAAAGGACGATGAATGGTCCCAATGGTCGGACCGAGAAATTGCAAGGATCGCAAAAGTTTCGAATACGTTTGTTTCAAACCTTAGAGGCGAGCTTCGAGACTCCACCGTCAACGTTGACAGTGAAGGTTTAATCGAAGGCGCAAGAGAATTTGATATAGTCAGATTTCGGACTAAATATGGCACTGAAGCAAATATGAAGGTGTCTAGACAAAACAAAAATAAAACGAAAAAAGAAGCTGCAAATAAGAACGAAAAGACTCCATTAACTCCCAAAGAACAAAAAACGTTTTTGAGACAGGAGATAAAGAATCTGAATTCAGAAAAAGTTCAACTTAAAAAAGATTACACATCTGAAATTAAGAGAATAAATAAAGAATTAAGTTTAGCTAAAAAAAAGCTAAAGGCCATTGTCTGAGCCTTATGCAAATTTTCACTGTCAACGTTGACGGTGAAAATTTTGGATCATGTTTTGTTTAAAAATTGGTCTCATTGATGCTTTCTCTTAATAATAGAGTTCTTGCAAAGTTTGAATATTTAGGGAAACGTTGACTAAATAGTTTATAAGCGGAGTCCCTTTCTGTGTTCTTGCCCTTGTTGTCGTTTGCATTATTGTTTTGTTCAGCGTTATTCTTTTATAAACATTCAAAAAGAAATGCGTTAACTCTCTCGTTTATATTCCTGACTTTGACGATTGCTTTCTGGTGCTTCTTGCTATTTGTGATGGAATTGCCTCTTCCATACTGGCTAAGAATTCCTTTAATTAATGCGCTTCCTATTCCTACGCTTTTCTTGCCCCTCTGTTTTAATTATATTGTACTGAATTATATCCGTCCGTATGATTTAGTTTCCATTCCGATGCCGCTTAGAATATTCCATACGATTTCAATAGTTGCTTTTTCAGTCTATGCGGTAATCGGTATTGGATCCCCATACGAATTAATTGGAAACGAGGTCATGTTTCGAGGCGGAACCATTCATTATCTTTCCCTTGTTTATATCTATGGTACTTTAACCGGGGGCTTGACTCTAATAGTTAGGAATATGCTTAGAGGTAGTTATTTTGAAATTTTACATTCTATATTTCTTTTTGCAGGTATTTTGTTAGGTGCAATTGTATCTTCGATATTTGTGTTAATTCTTCCTTTAGCCGCGGACATTAATTTGCATTCCCTTGGAGCAGTTGGTTTGTTATTTTTCCTGTGGTTTACATGGGTGCCAATCGCGCATTATCGACTGTTCAATCAGGCGCTTCCAGATTTTGGTCGTGATATCAGAAGTCCCAAGTTTTCAAATATGATCTTGGAGTTTAATAGAAAGATTCTTCAAATTATAAACCCTGTTGATTATAAAAAAATGTGTGATGAATATGAGAAAGCTAAGTTGAGGGAATTGAAAGAAAAAGTGGAGAACATTCAAATTTCTTCTCTATCGATTTTCTTTTCGCATGGAAAACAAGGTCCTTTGAGATTTATAAGATCAACGTCCGAACGGATCTCTAAATTATTTTTTGGCTGATTTTTCTTCTAGCTTCTTTTTGAAGTGTGCTTTTTCTAGTTTTATACAATAACGCATACAATTTTCTCGCTCGTTATTGGGCAAATCCAAAACAATAGATAGTAACGACCATAACTGATTATTGTCATCTGTAAGTTGTAGTTCCGAGGCAATTCTTCCAAGAAGATCCAATTCGCCTTCTTTTAAGTTTTTGCATAGGTAGAACATTCTTGCAAAATTCAAATTCTCTTTAATGGATTTAGACAATCTTAGGGAATTGATGTCTTTATCAAACAAAGAGATCATCTCCGCTGCAGAAGCTTTCCAGACTCCCTTGCCTTTTGAGATGAATAGTTTTGAAATAGATTCTTTTTGGAGAAGACGGTCTAGAAAAGCTTCTGGTATAGCGGAAGCATTACGGCTATATCGATAGATAGTTGATTCACTTTTGTTGTGCTTTTTTGCAAATTCGGAAATTTCTTTATTGGAAGAGTATCCTTTCATTCGAAGTGCATACATAAACCGCCTGCCGATAGTGTCTAATTGTTCTTTAGAATTCATTTGCCTTTCGTCGACCCCTTTCTGTCATAATGACAAAAAAAATATAAAATCTGGCAAAATGAAAGAGTTTTTCTGATTGCTTGAAAAGAAAAAATTGAAAGATGAAGGCTTTCTAATATTTCCTGTCAGTCCCACAGGGGGTTGAAAAATATTCGATTATGGGATATTTTCAGAGAAATTTGTATTTTATAAAGTAAATAATACAATTCTGGCTTATTCTGTTTCCCTTGAATAGGAGTTTCTAGTTTAGAAAAAAGGCTTAGGGAACAAAGAGAAAGAGAATTGAAATTAATAATAAATCTTTGTCTTCCATTCCAATTAAAGGAATTGAAGGGGGTCTTATGCTAGAAGTTTTATTTGGATTGATATCGATAATTGCCGGTTTTTTCCTAATTTATTTTGTAAGCAACCGCATTCTAAGCAAAGAGAAAACGGAAGAGTCGATCTTGAAAAGAGTGAATAAACATTACCCGGAGAAAAAAGTTTCGGAGAGATAGAGGGCATTTTTAAGATTTCCAAAAAGTTTAGGGAATAGAAAAATTCTAAAGTACCTCTGGACGATAATATTTGAGTCTCGGTCGTAGAATTTAAAGACAAAAGGCGAACTACCTTTTGGAGAAGGACTGAAATGTTTGGATCAACCAGAGAAGAATATCATATATACCAGCACATCAAACGTGATTTTGATCGTGAGGCATGGGGAGCAACGGGCCGATTCTTTGCAGGGGCTTCAGCAAGAAGCCTTGCTATCAAAGAAGCAAAGCGGTTACAAGAGGAAGCGAGTCCGGGGGTAGAATATTCAGTCCAAATTCATCTATTTGGGATAAATGGAAATCACCGGCCTTGCAAAATAAAAATCTGGAGAAATGGGATCGAATATGAAATCCCGAAAGATAAATTCCAATCTCAATCAAATTCGTTTTCTCGCACGAAAGAAGAAACTACTCCAAAGAATTCACTAGAACTAGCCTACCGATAAACTGAAATAAAATACATTTAGGGAAGGGGAGGGGAAAGTAATCCCCCTTTTACTTCCTATGATAAAGACTCCTGCCGACCTGCAAAATAAAGTAATTGTAGGAGATGCACTTCAAGTTCTTCAAAAAATCCCCAGTAATTCTGTCCATACAGTGATCACATCGCCTCCTTATTTTAATTTAAGGGACTATGGAATGAAAGGTCAGATCGGACATGAAAACACACTCGAAGAGTATGTGGAAAAGTTAGTCCTTGTCTTCCGTGAAATTAGGAGAGTCCTAAGAGATGATGGAACTGTTTGGATAAATTTAGGAGATTCATATAATAGCAGTTGGAAAAATAAAAGAAACGTAGATTCCTGGGACAGAAATAAAGAATTTGGAAAAAGAGTTACTGAACCCTCCAAGCTTACTGGTGCTCCAAGAATTGAGACACTAAAAAGAAAGAATTTGCTTGGAGTGCCTTGGAGAGTGGCTCTTGCATTGCAGGCCGATAGCTGGATACTCAGACAAGATATTATCTGGCATAAACCAAGCACTAAGCCTAACCCCGTTCAAGATAGATGTGTAACAAATCACGAATACATTTTCCTATTATCTAAGAATCCCCTGTATTTCTACGATTTAGAAGCTGTAAGAGAACCGGCCGATACAACAAATCCAAATCACCCAAGCTATCGACCAAAAGCATTGGAGAAAAGAAGAAGTCGTATCTTAAATCAAAATACCAAATATAAAACGAACTTTAAGACAGTTTTAGAAACACGCAACAAGCGCTCTGTTTGGACAGTAACAACAAAAAGATTTAAAGGAGCGCATTTCGCAACTTTCCCTATCGATTTAATTGAACCGTGTGTGAAAGCTTCGACTTCGGAGAAGGGTGTTTGCGGTAAATGCGGAGCTCCTTGGGTTCGAAAGAAAAAGAAATTGGACGCGTGGGAAAGGGGATGTACTCACAAAGGACCGATCAAGCCAGCACTGGTTTTAGATCCCTTTGCTGGGGCTGGGACAACTGCGCTCGCCTCTAAGAAGCATGGTCGCGATTATTTGCTAATCGAGTTGAACCCAAAATACGCAAGCATGTCCCGAAGACGAATTAAAAAATACCTTAGAGGTTTAGATAAGGTTCCCTAACGAATTTCAATAAGCAAAACGCAGATTTCAGGACTAAAAATGCACTTTTTCAAATTAGGAAGTGGTGCAAGTCTCGAATGATCTAGAAGATCCTCAATTAAGAAACAATGAAAGAACTCGGATAACGGTTTCACTACCAGTAAGTTCTCTTTTTTTTCATCCAAAGAATGAAGAGCTTTTTGGAGTAAAGTCGGAAGAAACAATCTTCTCCTTAGCCGAAGATATTCGAATCAATGGACTCCAAGAACCAATCTCGGTTAAACCAACACCCGGGAATAAGTATTTAGTTTTATCAGGAGAAACAAGAGTCCGGGCAATTCGCCTTTTGGGTTGGGAATTGTGTCCGGGATACTTAGTAAGTCCGAAGGATGAACTTTCTTATCTTATATCTAGAAATGCAGGGAGACTACAGTTAGTATTTTCAATACGGCTTCGAATCTATAAAATCGTTTGTCCAGATTTCTTAGAAGGAAAGAAGATTACACAGAATAGACTTCTAGCCGTTTCGAAGAGAACGAGAATATCAATTGCGACTCTCAAGTCAGACTTGAAAAAGATTCGAAAAGGTGATGCGAAGGAAGTAACGATAGAACAGCTTCGAGAACTTTGGGATAAAAAGAGAATAAAAAATGTCCGAGTGAATATTTCGGATATGGGTGCAAGTGGTTTTGAACTTCAAATTCTCGGAAAGAACATTGAGTATAAATTTGGTCCGGGGAAATTTAAGAAAGTAGTACGAGAAGCAGCGGAAGCAGCACAGTCCGTATGGTTCGAAAAGAATTACAAACAGTCAAATTTAGAAACGGCCGGCCGAATTCGAGAAATAAGAAAAGAAGCCAAACTTACACAACTGCAGTTAGCTCAGCTTTTAGGATATTCTCAAAGTTATTTCGCGGAGTTAGAGGGGGGAAAGTGGGAATGCTCGAATACTCTCTTTAATGATATTTGCCAGGTCTGTGAAGAATATATAGAGAAGCGGGGAGGGTAGGGGTGATCCCAAAGAAATCCGTTATTCTTAACTTGGAAATTGCAGGGAACTTAAAGCTTTGAGAATAACTTCAGCGAATGGAAGAAATCTTTGCATATACGATCGTTTCCTTATTAATTATTTCTATTATATCAACCTTTGTATTTGGATTTATTGCGGTTCGAACCTTGTTGAAGCTCCGTGAAATTCATCTAAAGGCAACCGGTGTAATGGTTCCATGCACATTTCGAATCTTCGGGGACGAAGAATACTTCGCTGTAAAAGCAGACGATCTTATAGAAAATAGCAAAATTAAAGACGAAGAAGAAATATCCTTTTTTAGCGAGGATGAGTTAAAAGAAAGAATCCAAATGCTAATTCAAGAAGACTTTAAATTACCAAGAGAAAGAAAGGCTGGAGCATTGAACCTTTAGCAATGCAAGGAGAATGGTTTCCAAGCCCAAGAATACAAAATCAAAAACACTCAATCCTCAAAAACTGGATAAAGTAAAAGCCGACTATTTAAAAGGTCTATCCAGAGAAGAAATCTGTTCCTTATACAAAATCACATACAAACAATTAGACCACTATATTAGATCTCAAAACTGGAATGAGAAAAGACGGGAAATCACGAGAAAAACCGAGGAAAAATTCGCGGATTTAATCGCTGATTCGAAAGCCCGAGCGCTCGCAGAAATGAATGAAGAAGCGAGAGAGATTATTCAAAATTGCATGAAAGAATTTAGGAACGCCTCGAATTGGCAGACTAAATTTTCCACCGATGATAACGGACGAGAGACAATCACAATACCATACGCTCAATTGGCTGCTTTAGGAAAGCTTTGGAGAGATGCTTGGAATCGAAGACTTAGGTCACTCGGTGAAGCAGATTCGATCAAGGATGTATCTGACTTTCAGGGAGAAGCTACAAGACCAATCTTACAAGTACTTACGATGGTCGGGATAAAACCAGAGGCGGTGGAGAAGGTGATCCACCGTGCGGGGCAAGTCTCAGACAAAGAAGACTGAATATAAAGATCTTGAGGTTAAAGAGGAAAACGATCTTACAAAGTATTTCTCTCCAAAACAAATCACCGCTCTTATAGAGGACTGGCAAAGCGATCTTATACAAGAGATTTGTTACGACGGAGGCGCAAGAAGCGGAAAAACTTATCTCATAGTTAAAGCAATTATTTCCAGGGCATGGCTTAGTCCTGGTTCAAGACATTTAATTGCACGGTATAGACTAAACCACCTTCGAATTTCTGTTTGGAGACAAACCCTTCTTCCTTGCTTGAAGGAAATGGGGTTTATCCGTGGGAGAGATTACGAACTAAACGAATCAGAATTTCTAATACAGTTCTCAAACGGTGCAGAGATCTACGCCGCCGGTCTAGATGACTCAGACCGCGTGGAAAAGATCATGGGGACCGAGTTCAACACGATCTTTCTGAACGAGGCCACTCAGCTTTCCTTTGCGACCTTTCAAAAAATGAAAACAAGGCTCTCGCATGTTAGAGAGGGCCTTACAAACAAAATGATCGTGGATTGTAATCCTAGGAATCGTTTTCACTGGATCTATCGCTACTTTGTACTAAGACAAGATCCTGAAACAGGCGAGGCACTTCCGCTTCGCCGGATGCAAAGAATCGCAAGGAGGCACTGGACTCCTTTAGATAACCCATTCATTTCAACAGAATACAAAGAAATGCTCTCAGAGCTTACGGGAGTTGAAAGGGACCGTCTTTACTTAGGGGAGTGGGTAGACACTGAGGGCCTCGTTTACGGGGGATTTGAATCTGCAATCGTTGAACCATTCACAATACCGAAGCACTGGGATTGTGCAGGTGCGGTTGACTTTGGATATACGAACCCGTTTGCGTTTCTTTGGCTTTATTATGATAAGTCGAACGAGACTTGGTATTTAGCAGATGAATACTATGTAAGAGAAAAGACAGTCCGAGCACACTGCGAGGAATTAAGAAAGAAACGAAGACCAAATCTCTTTATAGTCGCAGACCACGACGCGGAAGACCGGGCCACAATGGCCGAGTGCGGGTTTCCGACGGTCGCCGCTGATAAGGATGTAACGACTGGAATCCAAGCAGTTCTAAAACTTCTTTTTTCAACGAAGGGAGTTAAACTTCGAATCTTTAGAAGCTGTGTCCATATCATAGAAGAACTATCTGTATATTCTTGGGAACCAGCCAAGGAAGGAAAAAATACAAAAGAGATTCCAATCAAATACCTAGACCACGCTCTTGATGCACTAAGGTATTTTGCACTTAAGATCGTAGGAAATAAAAGAAGAATTGTTACAAGGGAACTAGATAAGATAAAAGAAGAGAAGAAGGCAAAAGGAAAAACGTTGTCAGACATTCGATCCGATCGACTGAGTAAAATGGGAATCGATCCAGGTCTATTCTTAGGGAAGTCCTAAGAATTTTTAAAGAAATTGTAAAATCCGAAGAATCTCAACGAACCGATACAAAGATCTTATCTTACGATTTGGAAAACATCTGACAAAAGAGGAAATACATCCATGTCCGAAAGTTCCATAGCTCCTACAAGTATCGAGTTGCACGATGAAATAGAAGTTCCTTTTCCAAAGGGAGAAGTCGTTGCGAACAATGAATCTAATTCGACCACTATTAAATCGAAAGAAAAAATCCAAGGTGGGGGAAGAGATACAAGCTTGGCTCAGGCCGTAATGAGTCTTTCCGAAGAGGATAGGCAGTCTATCGATGATAGTATAGTTTCCTCCGTTAATAGCAAACAGGACAGAGATACAAGATTACAGATTTTCTGCTGGAAAGTCCAAACCCTTCTATTGAAACAAAAATTGATTTAAAAGAAAAAGGAATCCCCAAATGCAAAGGGAGTCACCTTTTTCAGATTATAGAGTACTTCGAGAGCTGCAATACATGTGGCTCTTTTATTTTCTAAGTCTGCAATGGAATTTAATTGGAAACTCATCCCAAGCGATCCGAATTGAAATCAGGAAAGCAAACTGGATGGATGCTATTGGATCTATTCGCAGAAAGTTCTTCGGCACTCTATTGGATCGACCAAGGTTCTTCGGTAAAACGATCAATGTAAAACTACCCGAAAGCCCATATTCGAATAAAGAAGAACGAAATAAAATTAGAAGCTTAGAGTTTCCCGAGGGGATCATCTCTCGCGATGAATTAGAAGAAGCAGACCAGGGGGTATTTGATTTCCTGGCCCAAGATTGGAATCGGATTTATAAAGAGGAAAGGGATAAAGCGACGATCCTCGGTTATATTGCGGAGTATTTACTCGGACAAGGAGAAGATCCAGACGAGTTAAAAGCTATGTCTATCCCTGAGTTTTCGCAAAAAGCAAAGGAATATAATCTTCCAGGTCTTGAGGACATCGACGAATTGGAAGAACGAACCGGACTTACTCGCGACCAAACTTACGCTTTAATCTATGGTCAAGCTAAGGGAGCCGAATGGCTAGCTATTTATGATAAGAACGGACAGAGAAGCGGAAAGGCGTATGATCTGATTACCAGAATGTACCGTGAACAAATCGCGGAAGCTCTCGTTCGGGGATCCACGATTTCAGATATTCGGTCCCTCATGGTTTCGCCGGATGACGACGAGATAAAGGAAGCTTTCGGTTTATTTGAAGAAGGTATAAGCGACTTTCAAAGGAGTCTACGAGAAAGGAGGTATGAAAAGTTAGTCACAGACCATCTAAACCGGGAAATGCAGAGATTCGCTTTCACCGAATGCAGTATCAATTTCAATAACGGGAAATTGTTGAGGCTTGTAAATGAAGGAGGAAGAGAGGCTCAATACGTTCAATTTACAAAGGGTTCGTATGCTGTAGACAGTAGTTCTCATAATCACTCGCCTGTTTCTTGCAGAAAGTGTATAGAAATGCTTGGTCAAGTTGCCCGGTTATTTCCTTCGGAAGATTCTCTTCGGGACAAAGAGTATATGAGGTCCCTTGGGCTTATATGGCTTGGCAGAGATCAATTTTTTGGAGACTCAAAGACTACAACAGCGGTATGGCCTGGAAAAACGAATGCTGAACGTTCTATGGACGAATGGTGGTTATGCTGTCCTATGCACCCAAACTGTTCTTGTGTTTATGAAGATCTTGGCGAAGAGATTTCCGAGGACCAGACTGAAATCTCGGACGAAATCCTAAATATATTCGATTCCGGACAAAGAAGAGAGAAAGAGTTTCAGGAAAGATCCAGAATTCGTTATGAAGCCGACCTGGAAGCAAATAGAGAGGCAAATCGTCTAGAAAAGATATACGGCCCTATTCACAAGGCTGGAGTTTATGAAAACGGACTTTGGGAAGAACCAACATGTGACCATTTACCCGAGGAATCTACTGATCCTTGGCTATGCTCATACATTGATTGGAGAGATGCGATTCTGAAGTTAGAAAAAACCTAATTTCAGATCTTTTCCGATAATCTGGAGATTCGGTATTTTCTCTGTATGAAAAAAACCGGCCTTGGTGGCGAAACACCTTTTCCAATATCGACAAAACCCAATATGTTCACTCCTCTTAGTAATGAGGAGTTACTGACAAGAAGAGGTGAGTCTGCTCTTTGGTATCGGCTAAGTCCTTGTCCATGTCCAAGTGGAGATAAAACCCCAGACTGCCCCTTTTGCTTTGAAGGCCAGATCCGAACCTTTCAAGAAGACTTAGAAATACGAGAAGAAGTGTCCTGGAAGGTTTCTGGAAGTTCTATCTGGACCCGTTATTCTCCAATTTCCGAAATAGAGGAAGCGATACTTGTAACGAGAGGTGAAAGAAGACCTCTACACATTAAGGATATACAAAGCGAATATTTCAATGTCGAAGAAAACCTCAAATATTGGAACATTGTAGAACTTAAATATAAAGTTTCGATGCTCGAGGAAACAGTCATTGAAGCGATTGGAGACAATGACTTTACTCTCTTTCCAAAGCTTCCTGACGGTGTGATCGTCGATGTTTTAGAGACTTACAAGATTGAAGTGGATGGAAGATCCACTCGAGTCAAGCACACTGCTTTCTCCTTAAATTCTATCACCTTTGCAAATAGAACAAACGGTTTGTATCGGATAAGAATTCGGTATTTCTCACCGATAAAAATTGCATACAGAACTTTCAATGTAGATAATAGAAAGGCTTTTGAAAAAAGCCAGATCCATTTCCAGGACGGTGAGCTCATGGGAGTTATTGGTTCCGGCTACCGCCTTGGTCAAGGAGATATATTCACGCTGTTAAAATCGACACTACGACACTCGGATTTTGTTCAACCTACGAATAAAGAGATCGATCGTCTTTCTTATTCACCTATTGCTTATATCGATAGTGTAATTTCAAAAGGACCAAACGGACTAATTGAACATAAGAAGGGTTTGGAATACGTTCAGTTCGGAGATTCTAAGATTCGCTGGATCGACGATAAGCCAAGGAATGGATACACTGTAATATATGATTATTTCCAAACTTTCAGGGTCACTGGATTTATCGAAGCCGGTTCCGGAGAAGATCGACCTAAGCCCAGAGTATTTAAAATGAAACCAGTTCCTAGTTTTAATGCTCGGGAATAAATCAATTTTGGAAGGGAATAATACTTTTACATTTTAAATTTGATGGATGGCTTTTATTGCTTCTATTCGAAATTTCCTAACTAAAGCGGTTCTATTTATCAAACACCTTTCGGGTTTTGTTGTCTTTCTCATCCAGATGCAAAGACTTTCATACCGATTATGGATTGGCAAATTAAAGTTCCAAACTGCTCCGCTCGCTCACATTATCGCTGTTTATTTCGATCCTGAAAAAATCAAAGATCCATATACACTGTCCATTGAAATTGAGCGTTCAATTAGGGAGCCATTCGAACGAATCCACGGATTTCCTCCTATCGTCATTTTCATTCCCGAAGGATTGTCGATTGAGACCGGATTCTTTGAAGACTTTGTTCGGTCTCTAAATCCTAAACAGAGAAATGAATTCAAAAACGCTCTCTATAGAGCCAAGGACATTGAAATAGTTTCTGCCTAATGCAAATTCTTTCTAAGGAGGATATAACTCCGGAACTTGCAGAGACGATCCTAGACAAGATCCACCTCGCTTTAACTAAGGAAAACCCCGATTGGCAAGAGATCGCCATGTCGGACGCGGTGACTGACGAGGATGAGAATTCTCTAAATTCATCGAGTAGGAACGCTCTGCATAAGGTTCTATTGTCTTCGGATAAGGAATTAGACAAAGAAGCAAAATTATCACTTTCAAAAGAGTTTAAGAAACTCAAATCCAATTTCTTATCTCAGTATTTAAAAGCTTGGGCAAATTACGAAATTGATCTACCCGTTGAAAAAGCATTTCTTCCTTACTTAGAATGTTTGGACGTTCAAAAATCCACTTTCACCGCTCAGATACAAACAGGACCGCGAAAGAAAATTCCAAATCTATCTTATAGAGGGCTAGAAATCCTTTTACAGAGAAAGAAAGGTTCACCTATTTCCGGAACAGACTCGAAAGGGAAAGCTTGGCATAAAAGAACTTCATGTGATTTCGGAATCCTTGAAAGAAGTAAGCCAGATGGAGAAACGGATTCCATTGGTGTTTTTGTAGGCCCGAATCCTAATTCCGAAACGGTATTCGTTGTAAATGAAGTTCTTTCAGATACTACTTTCGATGTTCACAAAGCGATTCTCGGTTTTAAAGATGAGAAAGAAGCTAGAACGGCTTACCTTTCTAGTTCAGATAAGACTGCAAAAGAGACCGGTTCTATCCTAAAACTCTCTTTCTCTCAATTCGTAAAATGGATTGAAATTGGAGATTTTTCCAAAGAGTTACAGAACCCAGAACTAGAAATAAGAAAATCAGAATTACAGTGCCTTCGTTCATCCGTTGACTTGAGCGATACATTTCAATCAGGGCAAATCTATATTTCTAAATCGGCTTTGTCTGCTGAACTAGTCCGAAAACCAATTCAAGTCCATACAAAACACGGAACCTACATTTCTAATCGGCTTGTGCGAAATGGTGAGCTCGAGCCTAAATCTGTTCCAAGAAGTATAGAAGAACCTGTAAGTAAAAGAAAACGAGGAAGACCGAGTTTTCCTGAAGGTCACAGACGAGTTTGGAGCGATGGAAAAGAAAGGGAGAAAACGCAAACAGGATGGAAGTTAACTCGAGCATCCTCACAGGTCGGAGAAGTTGTACAGAAAACGAGAAAGAAGCGGGAAAGCGTACAGTCTAAGCCTTCGAAAGGAGAAACGGTTCCTCCGACTGCTCTTTCATTCTCACAAATAAGAACTATAAATCAGTACACAGATAAAAAGGATTACGATAGAAAACAAATCGAATCTTTAAAAGTTCGGATAGATCAAGATGGCTATGACCCAGCTTTTCCAATCGTTGTCGATAAGAAAGACGGCGTTTGGACTGTCGTTGCGGGCCATCACAGATTCGAGGCTGTCAAAGAACTCATTGAGGAAGGAAAACTACCATCCGTCTTTAAAATTCCCGTAGTTACAAAAGAATTCGCTTCCGAGAACAAAAGACTCGCCGCCCAGGTCGCAGAAAACCATAGGCGCAGCGTTTTACCAACCGATGAAGCAAAAGCCTACGGGAAAATGCAGGAGAATGGTTGGGACGCTAAAACTATATCGCAAGAACTTGGAATTTCTGTTGGAGAAGTAAATAAGAGACTAGCTTTAAATAACCTAACTCCCGATCTATTTGCACTAGTTCAAAAGAAAGACAGATCCTTGCCTTTGGGTGTCGCTGAAACCATCGGCATGTTTGCCACTGACGCGAATGGTAAACCGAATTCTACGATTCAGATCAAAGCGTTTAAATGGTTTGTAGAGAACAGAAACAAATATCCCGGAAAAGGTCCAGCGGTCGTCCAGGAATATATAAAAGAATTACAATCCGGCGAACTGGAGAATTTCGATTTTGATAACGTAGCTACAGATATTCAAAGAGAAGCCCTACGTTCAATCGAGTCTATGGACAAAGCAAAAGCGAATCAGAAAATGTTAAATGTCATGCTCGATTCTCTTTCCAAAAGTTACCAGCGGATCCTCGGGGATAATATAAATTCTCTTTCACAATCCACTATGAAAGAACTGGCCGCCTCTCTGGCTCTTACAGCAGAAAAAGGGGTAAATTCTTCATCAGTTCTTGGAAGATTGGACGTAATTATCCAAGATCTTTCGATTATTAAAGATTCTATTCAAAGCAAAATGAGAGAAATCGAAGCCAATGCTTCTATCCCGACTTTGTTTGCTCGGTCTTTTCTTGCCGATATAGAATTTACAATCCAGCTTGCAGAGGAAATCCGGGTAGGTGAGAAAATTCAAATTCTAAAAGCAAGGTTACAGAGTATTGCCGCATGAGTAAAGAAAGGAGTAATCGAATTCATCCGGAAGTCTTTGAACTTCGAGCTATATTTACAGAAGCCATAGCTTTCAATCAACTCACGCACAATACTTTTGATACAATCTTTTCAGACATAGATAGGGTTTATAAAGAACGTGATAAATTTCGGAGATTTATCTCTAAACGAGAGTTACTTGGAGATTTTCAAAAGGAAGACCAATTTGGTGATCTGGATTAAAATTCTTTTTCAATATTCTAATCTAAAAGCCCTGAATTTTTTGTAAGGTCCTCTGAAATTCTCAGAATACTCCCGATCGTAGTCGCTGCCTCATTTACGGATTGGTTTGGATCAGCACCGCTTAGAATTTTTCCAAATGCCATTTGGGACATTTGTTGAAAAACTAGCGTTTGATTTAGGTTTTTAAAATTGGAAAGAAACTCTTTCGTTTTATTTAAAATGTCTTCTATTATGTTACTAGCTTCTTCGATCGCTTTGTTCGGGTCAGCACCACTTAGGATTTTCCCAATTGCTATTTGAGATAATTGCTGAAATACTAGTGTTTGATTTAAGTCTTTAAACTTCGTCGCAAATTGTTTTGATTTACTCAAAATGGAATCAATTGTTTTCTTCGCCTGCTCGGTAGATTCTTGTTCACTAAGTCCACGATGTATTCCGTTATGGGTTAGTTGAGAAGCTTGTTGGAAAATGATTTGATCTAGCATGTTATTACCTCCGCAGCACGACATTTTTATTCACCTATTACCACTTTGATAGCGGACAAGATTCGTTCTGAAATTTTGTCTTTTCTCGTACGAAACAAAAGCAAACAGAGCACTGCTCTAATTTCGGGATTAATTTCCACAGCATTTCGCAAGAGAGGCATATTCCCAATCTTTTAGAAGCAATCGAATCAATACTTTTAGGGAACTGGTCAGGCAAAGAACTGTCCTGGTATTGTGTATTCGTTTATAAGCTCCCAATTCATAAATCGGTAATGATAAACTTTGTATTTTGTATACCAGTTTGGAATGTGACAGCTATTGCATGAATGAATACAGCAAGTTGAAATACAACACTGTACGAACTGACTTCCATCGAAGCAAAGAGTTAAGTGGGGTGTTTGAGTATATCCCGAAGGACAAGAAGGACATGTGAACCAAGGCCCTAAATTAAAACAGTGATTTAATCCTCCGCATATATTACAGTCCGATACTATAGTCCCGTTGTCGATATGCTCACTAACAACATGCCATTCATCACCAATGGAATATGATCCCGAAGGAAATACATCATATCTATCACTTCCTAAATTCCCCACCCAATGTCCTGATGCTCCCGAGATAGGGGAGACGGGTCCATTAGGTGGGGTTACCCGAAAGGGTACCAGTTTTCTCCGTTTTTACTCCAATACGCATATATTCCTTGGGTTCGAAATCTAATTTGTGTATCATCGAATCCAGGGCTTGGAGATGTTCGTAAGAACTGCTTTTGTTCCATTCTTTGAAAAAGCCAGTTTATAGCATCCGCAAGTGATTCTTGGTTTAAGATTCCAGGATCTAAAGAAACATCAATCCCAATCAGTCCAGGGTCATATACTGGAAGAATTCTTTTTATTTCTGCAATCGGCCCGTCAATTACTGATCTTTTATATGAAAGTAATCCGATCCTTCCATTCGTTACTTCCGGAAGCCCGGGTGTGTTTACCCATTTCTCAAAAAGATTAATTCGATATGATTTTCTGGTCGGTCCTGTTCCAGGTTGGAATCTTTCGGACTCTGTATCCCAAAACATTAAGGTACTCTGATCGGTTAGGGACTCTTCCAGTTGGATTTCAAATATTCCCTCTAAAGAACCTGAAGTGGGTGTAATGGAGACTTCAGGGAATCGAAATACTGCGTCCTGTCGGATAATGAGTCCTGACTCTACTGTAATAATCGTTGGGTTCGTATTTGGGATCTTGAATCCAATTGCAGTATCCGTTAGACGTCCTATAGTCGCGAGGAGGGCAGTAAGGAGAGCCGGAATTCCGGAATTCTCGGGGGTTGCTCCGGACAACCGATTTATATCCTCAGCTTTAATTTTTTGAAACTGGTTTTGGAAATATACTTTTACTTCGTTTCCGTTTAAGGGAATTTGGGTTTCGTTCGCCACAATTGGTATATTAACATTAGGTAAAATATCGGCTAATCCTAAAAATTGTTCTTGAGTAGCATAAGCCCATTGATTCATTATATTCTAAATTCTTGCATAATTTCGAAAAGTGAAGGATAAAAAATCTTATGAAACCGCTAATTTTTGATTACGCAATATCTCAACAGGATACTCCTTGGCCAAATTTAAAGTACGATCGGGATCTAGGGTTGAATTTCGTAAACAATAATAAGTTCGTAGATTTGTTTTCTTCGTCGTCAGCTTTAATTACAAAAACAAATACTCGGAGAGAAACAGATGACGATTTACAATCAACAGATTCTATTAACTCAATATTTTACATAGCAACTAAGACGGACACAATTAAAGAGACAGATGATGAATTGAACAGTTTTCAGAAATCTTTATATTTATTAACCAAAACAGAACAGAGAAGAGAAGAAGATGAATAATGTCCTTATCATCACGAATAAGGAAGATATCACTGTAGATTTTGTTATCAGTAGATTAATCGAATTGGGAGTAAATTATTTCAGATTTAATACTGAGGAAATAGGTTCGGAATTATCTATAAAGATACATTCTGTTAACTTTGGAATATCGATATATGACAATATAAAGAACAAAGAGATAAATTTATCCTATTTCGATTCGGTTTACTATAGAAGACCTAAGCTACCTATAATTCCAATTAATACAAGCCCAGGTGAAGCTTTGTTTTTATCGCAAGAAATAACTGTAATATTGGAATATGTGAATCTATCCTTAGCTAACAAGAAATGGCTAAATACAGTCTCCGATCTTAAGAGAGCGGAAAATAAATTAAATCAACTAAGAATTGCGAAGGAAATCGGATTCAATATTCCAGAATCTCTGGTTACGAACATCCCAGAAATAGCCCAAAAATTTATTTCAGATCAAATAAGTGCTATTATAAAGCCGCTAAAAGTTGGGCTGATAGAAGAACCTAATGCTAATTCAAAAATTGTTTATACAAATGAAATTAATGATAAATTTATAGCCAATATAGATAGAGTATCGGTTTTTCCTGTTTATATTCAAAGAAAGGTTGAAAAAGCATTCGACATTCGGGTAACTATTGTAGCCGAAGAAATTTTCGCTGTATCCATCGACTCACAGTCCAATGAATATTCTAGAACGGATTGGAGAGCTGCAAAGGAAATTTTACCACATCAAAGCATTGATCTTCCGGAAAAAATACAGAAGTTCTGTTTTAGTATAATGAAATATTATAATCTTAATTTTGCAGCTATCGATTTGGTTCTAAGTAATGATGGGGAGTATTATTTTCTCGAAATAAATCCAAATGGTCAATGGGCATGGATAGAGCAATTGACAAATTATCCAATTAGCCAGTCGATAGCAAATTTCTTAGTAATTAATAAGAATGAAAGATAGAATTTGCAAAAGTATAAACCTTATTTGGCCTTTGCTATTAGGGGAAAAGAATCATTATAATAAATTTTTAAGCGAAGATGCTCTGAAATCGAAAAGAATAAATGAAAAGGATGTAGATAGAGCTATTAAAATGTATGAATTGCAAAGAGATAGAATTAAGACAATTGAGTCTAAATCGATCGTATTTATTGGATTCTTTGCGAGTATAGTAGCAATTATAGGAATCGCAATAAGGGAAATTATTCAATTAAAGGATAAAAGCATTTCAGATTATATTTTAATGATACTTGCTGGCATATTAATGGCTTATACATCTATGATTATTTTGTATGCGATAAGGGCTCTAGAAAGAACAAGCTATAATAGCCTAGATGAAAATGATATTTTAGAAAGTGGTCAAAGGCAGAAATTCATTTCTATAATTAATAAAGTAAAAAGAAATTATGATGCCATCAACGACAAAGTAGACTATATGAGTATGGCTCAAGAATTTGCAAAGAAGATTATTATATTAATTATCATTATAGCATTAATAATTATTATCTTTGGAATTATTCAATCAACGAAATTAGTAAGCTTAATTTATGAATATTATATTTACGAATCCGAAATATCTTCGTGGTTAAAATAATTCGGATAAAAGAAAGGAAAAACAAGGCTATGAAGTGATGAAAATGCCGAAATAAACAATCGTCCCGGCCACTTTTATTCGATTGAGTTTTATAAACAGTAAGCCTGATATTTTTGTTGGATCACTAGTCAGAACTAAAGTAAACCCCCGATCAGGTACTAGGATCGCAGAAACTCCCTTTGTCCCTGGACCAGGACGAGCAATCTCCAAATCCAGTGCAGATACATCTGAAGCAAAACCAAACTCATCGGACCTTAAAACAAAGAAGTCAGGTGATGGAAAGATTTCGGAAATTTTAGGAGTGGTCGATTGATTGGATAGGACGTATCCAATAATATAACCTATAAATTCCTCATCACTTAGGCTAGCAGGCCGAGCAATCCCAAGAAGATCCGCCCAATCTTTTAGAAAAGTCGATTGTGCATTAGAAAGAGTAGAAGAGTTTGCAGCTAGTTCTTGGTATCTTAAATGCCATTCTAAGGCGTTGAAAATCGCTCCCTTATTAATATCGTTTATGTTTGTGATTGGATTAAATTCAGGACGAGAAGGATCAACGAATAGATCCTTGAAAGATGGATCTGTGGCGTTGAATTGAGGAAGATATTCAATAAGAAGGTTTTCTCTTTTCATTATTAAGTCGGCTCTGTTCTTACTATGGTCCCGTTAACTTGACCACCGGAAGTTCCACCCGTTCTAGGAAGGTATGTATCTGGCACGGAAATATCGATTGGACTTGGAAGAGGGGAGGGGATCGGATCATTCGCAAGTTTTCCAAAGAAACTTTGAATGTTTACTCTATAGAAATCAGGATGGGATTTTAGAATTGTTGCTATGACTTGCTCTAAGAGAACATCAAATCCAACCGGTAAAGTATTTAGATAAAGAATTAAAGCATTTGTAGCTGTGTTTAAAGCATCGGTATTTGTTAGTTGTGAATCGTTAAGGATCTCTAATTCAAATTCTACAGTAATTCCAAGCACTGGAACAGGAGCCACATAAACATAGGTGCCAGCCGCTGCGTATCCTGGAAAGTTTTCTGGATCATCTAAGTCCCCTTCGATTGTCTTCCGAACTAAATTGAGTAACTCTGGCGGTGGATTTGAAGTACCGTCCGAAACATAAATATTAATCCAACCAATTTCGAAATTTCCGGATAATGGATTTACGTTCGTGGATAATTGAACTCCGGCAACTCCGGGGATTGAAGAAGCTGCGTTATAGATTCCAAGCGGAGTAGATCGTCCCAAGGAAACAATGAAGTCACGGAACCTTCTAAGCCTTGACTCTTCGGTTTCGAAATTAGTTCCACCTCCGAAGTCCGCTGTATTCCAAAGACGAACATTAGAGGGGAGTGGAATGCTTAAAGAACCGAGGCCCTCCGCTGTATCAATTGAAAGTCTACGGATATTGTAATCGGTTCCGGGCTTTGTCGCTCTGAGCTCTACTTCTACGTAGGGTTGATTTACTTGAAGATTTACAGGTGCTACCGACTCAAATCCGAGACCGAAAAGATCCAAAGAGAAAATAGGGATAGATAAAGGTTCTACTATTCCATTGTTCTCTATCCGAACAAAGCCAGAGGAAAGATTCCCAGGAAGACGACTGAAACCAAAAGCGTTGTAGACTCCTTCCCTGATTGAGTAACGAAATCCATTTAAAGTACGAATATCCCCTTCGGATAAAATAGTCGCGATTGCTCGGATGATCGTAGAGATTCGAGAGTTAGGATTAAAATTAGTAAGTCGCGATCCTTGTGCTACGAGGTAGTTAATTAATGCAGTGTTATATTCTAAAAATGTCTTTGGAATATACGGAGCTGGGGAACCCATCCCTTAGAATAAAAGGGATCCGCAACTATCGGGAAAAACCGATATGAAATAGAATCCTTAAAATCGATGAATGGTTTCGCTTGGAGGAATAACGGATTTTGCGTCTGGATCTTTTAATTCAGTAACTAGCAACGCCTTCTCTGGACCTCTAGGTTCCACATACGTTCCTAAGAATTCTTTTTCACTTGCTTTCTATAACAAAAAAGCCAACGGAGATTACGATCACACATCGAAAGGAGAACCGGAGTATTATTTCGTAAATGGACCTCTCCAATATTCTGAGAATTATAAATATCGAAGATCCATAGAACAAACTTTCGGGGCGACGGTTGTTATCGATTACGGACCTGGAAACCATGAAATTCGATTAGAAGGAGAATTTCATATTTACCATTTGGGTCTTCCAAGTAAGCCGAACTCAGACATACCAGGCTCTAGCGGACAGGGGATGTTTCAAACTGCGGTAAATGCTGGTAAGACATTTCTAACTAACAAATTTACAAGTTACTATGATAAGATTCGTTCTCAGTATTTAGCACTAGGTGGCGGAAATTTTCGTTCCGGACTACAAGAGTTTCAAGACTTTCTTTTTTTCTTACACTACTCGCAATATAACGGGAAGTACGAATCGAATGATATTCAGGCAAAGCAAATCGCAGGAAAACTTTCTGGTACTATAAATTGGAAGAAGATCGCAATCGTATTTCGTGACTATGATCGAAAGCGTACGGTCGAGGTTGTAGTACCAGGAAGTGGATTTACAATTTCCCGTTCTGTAAGCGATACGAATACTTATAAATATTCTTTAACACTCACAGTAGTCCGCGAATTAGATTTCGAGAATATCAAATCGGAATTAGTTCGTTCAAATTTTAACCCTTCCAGAACAATATCTGGTTTAATGAATGAGTTGGAAAACTTGGTCAATACTCCATTGATTTTAACCGGGACCTTACTCGGAGCTGCAAAATTTATAAGGGCTTTTGGATCATCTACGGCTCGACTAAGAACCTCCTGGGACAGGATGAGGGACCAATTCGATCAGAATGGAAAATTGGCTAGAGTAACTTTCCAAGAAGGAATCACGGATCTGGGCTTTCGTGGAAAAAAAAGAGGATTTAATGACGAAGATATTTCCTCGGCTATAGACGGAGCATATAGTCTATCCCGATCAAGGGAAGCGGAGTTTCGGCAAAACCTTACAAAAGCAAATACAGAAGCCTTAGCATTGAATTCAGCTATAGGATCCATGACAATTCCCATACCGGATAATTCTTCATTTGAATTGGAATCTTTGAAGCCAAAGGCCGACTTTTTTAATTGGATAGATAACGATCTATATTCTTTCGTAATTACTGCTTTAGAAATTCTCACGGAAATGCAAGCCGCGATAAATTATGCGAGTATAGATAACACATTTTCTATAAAGCAAATTCAAACCGGAGAAACTTACAATTCTATAGCACAAGAAGCTTTAGGGAATGAAACCCTTGGAGAAGCGTTAGCAAGATATAACGGAGATTCAGATGTAAAAAAAATAGAGAGAAAAGTTATTAAAATTCCATTCGGTTATTCAACGAATGTCGTTTCTCTATTATCGGAGAATCCTAGCGCGAGAGATCTAGAAATTGCGATACTTGGGACCGATATAAAGCTTTCGGAAAATCGCGCGATTGATATTTCCCCAACCGGCGACCTTGGAATTATTGAAGGGGAAGAGACTTTAATTAATAATACTCTAGATATAATTGATATTCCCCAAGGTTCCATCCCAGGATTACCAGAGATAGGAAATCCGATTCCTATCGGAGAAATACCAACCGAAGAACAAATTCAGGATTCTATACAAAAACTTATATCTCAAATCTCTAAGGACCCAGGTGTAAAAAGTGTTCGGTTTTTGAATATGGAACAAGTAGGAGATAAGATCTTATTTGTCTTTCGATTTGAGTCCGTCACTGGTGGAAGTTTCGTTTTATCCGTATGAATTCATTTTCAAACGATGAAGAATACTTGCAGGTGGGTCCTAATTCCATTGATGATATGCAGACTCCTCCGAACCTAGCGGTCGTAACTGCAGTATTGCCGAGATTTAAGGCAAACATTCTTACAACGGATGGAGTTGAATTTCAAAACGTAAGATACTTTGGGCCATATATTTCAGAAAACTCCGCTCATGGTCGCGCATTCGGTTTCAAGAAAAATCAAATAGTACTCGTTGAATTTATCGGAGGTAGTTTTAGAGCTCCCATAATTACGAAGACCTTTCCTTTTGCCGCTCTGGATAAAGATTTGAATAATCTATCAGAGTTTTGGAAGAAGTACTCTTTTATTAATCCAGAAACAGATATAATTGATTTTCACGAATCCGGGTACTTTGTAAGGCAAACAACGAACAAAATCCAGATTTACGACAGAGAACAAAATATCATTTCTGAGATTGATTTTATAGAACAAAAACTAAAGTGGAAAATGCAAAAAATCGAAATCGAATCGGATGTTTCGATAAAAGGTTCTTTAAGCATTGAGGGAGACAGTCAATTCACTGGAAAATTGGATGTTAGTAAGGAGATTACTTCTAATATAGATGTAAAAGCCGGGGGAATCAGTTTGAAAACTCACCCACACCAGTACAATCCAGGTCCCTTGCCGCCCGTTCCAACTGGACCTCCCGAGCCTTCACCTTAACCGATATTCCAATTTCAAATTACTTTTTGAATTAGTGACTTTCAATATTACACCGAAGAAGTTTCTAATTGAGTTAAGACTTCCTGGAAATAATCGCACCATCAATTTTCCAGTAGAGCATATTAAAACAATTCGGTCCCACAGATCTATTTCCGCTGGGTCAGGTGGAATAACTTTTTTAATACCATACCAAGAAGTATATCCGGTCCGTCTTGATTCGGAGGAAATTTCTCCAATTCGATTTGATAAGATGGATTCTGGAAATTTTACGGAACTTTCTTTTCGACAAATCTTTTTACCAAGAACTTTAGTATTCTTATTTATTGATTTAAGCGATAGCGATTCTAAAGAGTCGAATTTTCTTCAATTAAATGTCGGAAAGGTATCAAGAACTGAAAGAAGCTATTCGGGTGATGGAAAAGCTTTTGTAAACGTAACAATAGAACCTGCTGAATCAATCATTTCTAAGGCTCAGTATTTTTTAGACTACCAGAGAAAAGAGGGGGAACCTCAAAAGAGAGCAACAGATACTTTTGTTGGAGTCATCCAAAAGTCAGCGAGTTTCTTTAAAAGTGATTTGAAATCTTTACTCACAAGTATTTGGGATGATTTGATCTATGATTTGTTGACCATACCGAGATTTTCAAATACGGAGTTTGTCACAAAAAGCGGAAGTGATGACGGATTAACCCTTATTCCTCCGGAAAAAACTTATACTTCTAATTTTGCATACGAAGCGCAGATCATTTCTAGCTTTTCTATAGGACATTATATTTCTCTCTGGGACATTCTCCGATCGTATGCAACTCCTCCTTTATATGAACTGTTTTGCGATCCTCTAGAAACAAAAGAAATAGGAGGAAAATTTGGAAATGGGATCCTCTCCGGAGACTTAGGGGGAAATCCCGGTTCGAAATATGCAGTCGGAAAAAGATCATTAAAAATCATATTTCGTCCGTTACCGCTATATATGTTTAATTCGAATGGGGAATGGAGAAATTTATCTGAAGATAATATCGACGCATTTTATGAATTTACACTCGAAGATCTTATAGAATATAAAATCGAAGAACTGGAAGAGGACGTGGTTTGTGGAATTCACGTTGCACTCAATGTTTATCAAAATTTTGGAACAGTATTGTCCGAACCCAAATATAACGAAAAGATCCGTTCTATCTTTGGAACAAAACTTTTACATGTAAAACTTGCGGGTCTGACATTTAAAGAGGAAAACCTAAGGGTTGAAAATAAAGAGAAATACAAATCGGAACTAGCAAAGATTCGGGACAATTTATTTTCTATATTTTGCAATGAAGAACAGTTAAAGATCGGGAAAGGAAGTTTCCGAATGGGATTCTTTCCAATCAGGGTTGGTTTGCCTTTCCGAATAGTTTTTTCTGAAAAAAAACGATATCCGGTGCAAAAGGACGATATAGCCGAATACGGATACATTACCGATGCAATTGACGAGTTTTCTCCGAGCGAAGGGAAGGCTCATTCTACAATTCATTTTAAATGGGCTCCAACTGACTCGAGATCTATTTTTAAAGATTAAAAGATCAAGAAACTAAGCTCATACCTTTTCTTCAAAGGGACCAAAGAACCGATAATGAGCTGTCTATTTAGAATAGAAATGTGGTTACAGCGAGAGAGATCGTTAAATCCTATTTTCTAATTTCGAAAGGAAGAAAAGAACCAATAGCCAAAGAATCCATTCGTTCTGATGGAAGTGTTTGGAGAAAAGTAAAAGATATTAAAGGCGGAAAAAACAATTGGAAACAAATAAAACCACCCTCAAAAAAACAAGACTTAGATAAATTCAAAGAGGATAATAGGAAGGAACGAAAGAGTGTAACATCCTTACAAGATTCAAAGAATTCTGTTCAACAACCGAATGCCACAACGCCAGATAAAACGGGCGAGCCTTTCCGCCTGCAATCAGAGTCTTTAGCTCCGAAAAAAGGGGTTCAAAATGAACCAAACCTATTCGGGATCACACCTCAAAATGAATCTAAGTTCATAAAACAAAACTACTTACCCATATATACTCCGGAGGAAATCAGAACAATTCCGGATCTGGTCACATCAGTAAAGGACGCTCTCTTAAAAGAAGGACTTACAGCAAGGGCAAAGGAATTCGTAGATCTTGCCTATCATGGAAACAATAGAATGCAAGATATTCTAAATCTTGCTTATCGTTACGTTCGAATCTCTTCTGACTCCGTAAATAAAATAAGAAAAATGATCCTAGCAGGATCAGATCAATCTGGGAAAGAAAAGAATCTATTAGGATCAAATGCGCTTTCCGAGGCAATGCTTGGAAATCAGAATGCGGCGGGTCCAAGGGGAGATACAAAAGAAAAAATAAGAAATGCAGTCCAAGGTTCAAAGAAAGTCCTTCTTACAGGAAATAGCTTATCCGAAGTGGTTAGAGAAATTTTAGGGAGTCCACTTTCAGTAAGCGACCGTGAGTATGTCCAAAAACTCTATGATTCTATAGAAAAGCACTTAATCCCAGTATTATCCGAAAGAAAAATCAATGAGACTCTTTCTTCTCTTAGCGTAAAAGATTCGGATATAGTACTAAAACTAATACGGAATTATATTACTGAGAACCTTCTTAAATACAATGAGAAAGAAAAAGCGAATCCAAAAGAAGAGAACCTTTCCGAGATAAAAAGATCCGTCCTTGCAACTAAGTTTCGAAACCTAGCCGATAGCATGGAAAAAACAATACAAGCAAAAGAAAATCCTGCGATCGCAAATATGAATGCTACAAGAAGGAGAGCGGGAATCGCAGCGAGCATGTATGAGGATGCCAAAAGACTCAAAAAAACACAAACGGCACTTCTTGGAATGGCTTCAGCATTAGAATTAAATCAATTACCTTCATATTTAGAAACAGTTAAATCAAAGAAAGATATAGATTCTATATTAGATTATTACCGTTATATTCAAAGTCAGAAAACAAGAGGTGTAGAAAAAGGTAATTCAAAACTTAATGTAAGCTTTTCGAAATTGCGCCATTACGATGTTTATCAAAGGGATGGAGAGCCGAAAGTGCGCTCGAATGGAAGCGTTTATAATGTTTCTCTGGAATGGGCAAAAGATAATAAAATCGTTTCACCAGAAATATTTAAGCAAGCTAAAAAATTCATAATAAAAGACGGAGAAGACCCAAATACATATATTGAGACAAACTCAGCACAAGAAGCGGAAAGAATAAAGAAGATACTTGAAACTACAAAGCTAATCGACGGTTGCCTATATGTAAGACCAGCAACACCTAAAACTAAAAACCGAGTTACTATCGACGGAAAAGAATACGAAGTGTTTTTCAAAGGGAAGACGTATATGGTCTATAGTGAAACTGCACTAAGTCTTCTTCGACTTGGATTTAATTCGGTAGGAGAAGTTGAGAAAGCAGGACAATTCCTAACAGATATAATTAATCAGGGAGGAATTAATCCAGAGAGCGAGAAGAAAGCCAAGATTAAGAATCTCGAAAGAGAATTGATTGGACGAAAAATATCTGGCTTCTTTCCAACTCCAAAATCTTTAGGTGAACATCTTCTAGAGCAGGCAGACATAGAGCCTGGAATGTCGGTATTAGAGCCCTCCGCCGGGAAAGGAGACTTGGCCGATCAGATCCAAGAGAAGACAGGAATAGAGCCGGATACTATTGAAATGAATTCCAGTTTAAGGGAAATTCTCAGTGAGAAAAACCATACGCTCGTTGGATGGGATTTCTTGGAATATAACGATAAAACCTATGATCGAATAATTATGAACCCTCCTTTTGAAAACGGCCAGGACATTGAACATGTAAGACACGCTTATGATCTTTTAAATCCCGGAGGAAGACTCGTTGCTATAGTTTCGGAAGGACCTTTCTATAGATCTGATTCGAAAGCGAGATCCTTTAGAGATTGGATTTCTGAAAACGGAGGATTTTCTGAACAATTACCAGAGAATTCATTTTCTGGTAAGGACTCATTTCGCCAAACTTCTGTCCGAACAAGGCTTGTAGTTTTGGATAAACCCTTAAACCCGAATTCGTTATCTGAGGCAATGATAGGAAACAAAAATGCAGAAGGGAACCACAAAGTTGAGAATGCAAATCCTGAAAATGAAACTATAGCGGAGAAACCAAGAAGTCCAATTTCCGAAGGAGTCCAGGCTGCAAAAGAAGAATTAGAAAAACAAAAAATAAATGAAACCAATCTTTTGAAATCGGCGTTGCCGTTTGGAACTAAGGTAACTTTTAACGAAGAAAACCAAGAAAGTATAATTTTAAATTCAAAACTTATAAATGGTGAGCTTTATTATGAATTAACAAATGGGCAAACGGTATCTTCAGGCTTAGTCAAAATTCCTCCGATTGTAGATCCAAAGGAAATCGATGATAAAATCAGTTCAGCTACTCCAGAAAACCGTTCGCAAATAACAAAGACCATTTTTGGAACAACCAAAACGGAAGAGGAGGCAACCAAGGAAATAGAAAGTGAAAAAATAGTGTTCATGCCTGGTTCTGATATTCAATCCGTTCTAATTGCCCGAGGACTTGAGGAAAGAGTTATTCAGGATTATTCGAAAGCACCTGTAGACAAAATCATATTATTCAATGAGAAAACTATCTTAGAAAGAGAAAGACCACCATATATTCCAAAAGTAAACACCGCGGATTTTAATTATTTCAAATATTCCTTTCCAAAGATCAAAGTAGGGGATGATAAGTTCTTGGTTCTCTTAGCATCTTCAAAGCCAAATTTCCAGAATGGAAGCTATTCAGGAAACTCAGATCCGGAGTACGTTTTAATGAATGGAGACTCGCTTGTAGCGACAGAAAATTACTACCGAACTCTATTAAAAGCACAACTAAAGAAGAAATATGATAATGCAGGAATAAAAAAGAGGGTCGTATTAAAAGAGCTTTCTTCCAATAAGATGACTTCGGAACAGTATAGGATGATTTCTTACCAAATATTCGGAGAAAATTCTTCGAGGTATGATACAGAGAGAAACAAGAAAATCTGGGATAACTATCGTGAACTTCGTGAGACATTAGGATACAAAACGATCGATGTAAAAAGAAGAACAGCAGACCGAATAGATCAATCAACGTATTATAAAGGTCGTGAGACTTCGTACGGTGACTCTGGATTAGTAAAAGATTTATTCGAAGATTTTGGAGTATTAGTCAAAAGGCAAAACGGAGATGATATTACTCCAATAGAAATCAATCAAGTCAGGGAAGCTATTTCAGACGTTTTTTCAATATTCGGGAACCGTTCCGAGATGGCCCGAAAGTTTGGTTTAAAGTTTTCACATTCAGGGCAAGTATTAATGCACGCTATGAATGCTCATGGTTTATTTTTCCCTGCTTTTAAAGCGATTGGTGTCTCTTTCAAAGGTGGTAAAGATCATGGAGCTTTAACGTTATCCCATGAATTCGCTCACTTAATGGATTACTATGTTGGAAAACAAAAAAGTCAATATTTTGCCTCGGAGAAACTTGGGAGTATAGAGAATCAAATTGCTTCTATTTTCCGGAAAGGAATGCGAGCTAGAAAGACTTCCGAATATTATTCTCGCACTTGTGAGTGTTTCGCTAGGGCATTTGAAATGTATTATTACGAA
This sequence comes from Leptospira licerasiae serovar Varillal str. VAR 010, assembly GCF_000244755.1. Taxonomy (NCBI): domain Bacteria; kingdom Pseudomonadati; phylum Spirochaetota; class Leptospiria; order Leptospirales; family Leptospiraceae; genus Leptospira; species Leptospira licerasiae. The sequence continues at coordinate 52,862 of NZ_AHOO02000007.1, forward strand.
AATAAGTACAAAGATGAGGAATTTGACGAAAAAGAAAATCCTAGCTGGGAATATTACCGAGCGAACGTTCGTCCTCTCGTTGAACAGTTCTTCGATGTGAATAACGATTATTTAAAATCTGAAATCTTTGATATAGTGTTTAGCCGGAAAAGGGAAAGAAAAATTAAAAACGTTGCTTAAGAAGACTCCCCGATTCTAAATTTTCCTTATAATTCAATAAATCTAAATGTAAGTAACTATGCCTTCTTTTCTTGGTCCATTTACTGACGATGAGATAATCTCGGAATTAGATGTGAAAAATGTTCAATTTATAGAAACTGAAATTGATTTTTCTACACCTAGCGGAGCCTATAATTTAGGGGAAGTCTTAGCTATTGGTGCAAACATTTTATATGTTTTCTTGCAGGTAAAATCTGTATTTGACGGTTTACCTAGCGTAACTATAGGGGATACGACAAATTCCACAAAATACATGGATGAAAATTCCTCAGATCTTTTTGAGGAAGGGAATTATATTGGACTAGTGTTAGACAAGTTCCAATTGATTTCCCAATGTCGAATATATTGGAACCCTGGTGATTCAACTAAAGGAAATCTAAGAGTCTGTGCTCTAATCACAGAACCCTAAACAAAATTCTAAAATAATCCAGAACGATTTAGCTTTTCATCATACAACGAGGGATGAGTGAAAAGCTTTTCCTTCATCCATTTCATATTCTAAAAGCGACTCCGGAAGAACGGACCGGAGCGATCCGAATTCTAATTCGTGCTTCATCCGAGAAAGAGGATCGTCAAGGCGAGATTATTCTTAAATCAGCCTATGACGACCCAAGTATGCGCGCTCAGTTCAAAGCGCAAGGGTATCTAGATTATAATCATTTAACGGATCTTATAGACAAGGAGATTCGAGAGAAAAAACCAAACGCCGTCGAACTTGTTGAACTCCAAAAAGCAAAATCAGCGGCTATCATCGGATCCCCGGAAGAAATCGGGACTAAGAGTGATTTTCCTTCCTCACTTGGAATCAAGGAAGAAGGGTTATACATAGTCGGGCGCTTGTTTCCTGGAAACTCCTTTGTAGAAGAAATTCGAAAAGGGTTACAAGCGGGCTTTAACGGATGGGGAGCTTCCGTATCCGGTTTCGCTAGCCCAAACGACGTTGATAAAAACCGGATCAAGCGAATTCAACTTCGAAAGTGTGCAATCGCTCCTTTACAAGAAGTTATAAACCCTGACACATCTGTGCAACTGCTAAAAGGGGCAGTGATGCTACGGGATTTGCATAAATCCGTATTAGAAAACTCGAATTTAGAATATGAAAACGAACGAGAGAAGGAGGTAGAAGATTCCAGAATTTCTGAGTTAGAAAGAAAAATCGTAGGGTTATCAAGACTAATCTACTCGGTACCTTCGATACAAGACCAAACCCTAAACCAAATATTAACCGATGTCGAAAGTTTAACTGAGACTGGAAGTATGGATCTTCGTACTTCCGCAATAAGAAATTATCTTAGAGATACATACGGCTTTGATAACAGCGATCTAGAAAGCCTTTCGGACGCGATCTTCCTAAACCTTAACGGAGGATAATGTGTTCAAGGACGCGATAGAAAGACTGAAAAGCAGAAATTCAAAACGAATTTCAGATAAAAATAAAACCATTTCCAAAAGCGAACCCCAAGGTGGTTCTCCCGATTTACCTGCGTTGGCAGGTGAGGTAACGGAGTTATTGGATTCCGGAACTGTTTCTCCGGAGACAGAAAAAGTAAAAGATTGGGCTGTCTCAAAAGGAATCTCCGAAGTCGATGCTCAGGATTTTGCAGAAGAGGTCATCAGTGCCTATTTTGAAACTCCTTCCGAAGATCAAAAGTCCGATACGAGTGTTACTAAATCCGAATTAGGAACGGAAGACGAAGATAAAGATAAGGAGAAGAAGGAAAAGAAAAATCCAGAAGAGGAAGACGAAGAAAAAGAGAAAGAAATTGAAAAAGCAGGATTTCAATTTCTGCAAAAAATCGAAAACCTCGTTCTCGCATTAAAGTCCGACATTTCTGTTCTTGCAGAAAGTCTAGAATTTGTGATGGACCAGGTTGATAAACAATCCAGTCTTTCTCGCGAGATTCAAAGATTAAAAAGCCAACTAGGCGACATCGCAAATAAGCCTGCTAGTTCAAAAACTCCAGTAACACAAGCAAATCCGATCCAAGTTGCAAAGACTGAAGGTTTAATTCCGTTCAACGAACGAGAAAAATACGGGAAATTAATCCTTAAAGGAATCGAAGCTGGAACTTGCCAAATTGAGGACATTAACTTTTTCGAAACTACGGGTCGTCTTTCCGAAAGGGCCTTAGCTTTTGCTAATGAAGCAAACGGGGTGCAAAAGTAATGAACGGCCCCCATACTTTAGATCAACTATTAGAAATTAAAAAAGCCTTTGAGGCGAACACAGCACAGAACGGAGCGTCACCTTTTATCGATTATGGATCGAGCGGTGCCACTCTGTCCATGCAATCTCTGGACAAGACTTTCGTTGCGATCGTATCCACTGACAGAGATTTTAAATTCTTAAAACAAACTCCAAAACGGCAAATTAACCAGGTTCTTGCGGAGTACAATAAGAATCGGTCACACGGTGGAGGTTGGTATAACACATCCTATATAGGCCAATCGGATGAGCCTGAGTTTAGAGACGCAGAAATCCAAAGGTTGTATGACGAGGTAAACTACGTCGCCGAAGGATTCGCATTTAACAAAGTTGTAGATACAGTAACAAACGTACAAGATCCAGAAATCATCCAATCGAACGCCGCTTTAAGACGCGGAATGGAAAACATGATGCGTTCGTATTGGTTTGGAAATAAATCCATAAACAAATACAACCAAGATGGTTTCGTTACTAAGATCTCAAATCTTGGATCGGAATTTGTAACTGATGCAAGAGGCCAACTCCCAAGTGCAGATGAAATCAAAGAGTTCACATCGAAAATCAGAACCAGGTACTTCGGCCTTGCAAACCAAATGTGGATGCACAACACCACAAAAGCGTTGTATGACCAGATCTATGATTTCGCAGGTCAGGCCAAAGTATTACAAAACAATAATCATGGTCCAAACTCAGTAGGATTAGGAAATATCGTTCCTCATATCTGGGATTCTAACGCTGCGAATAATATGGTAACGCTAGAGGACGATATCTGGATGGATCGTCACGATTGGGAAGTCCCAAAACGATTAGATTCCAATGGAAATTTAGTAGAAGGTCCAACATCCGACACAGATTCACCGGAAACTCCTGTAATTGCATTAGCCGCGATTCCATCGGTAACAGGATCTAAGTTCGACGTAAGTTATTCAGGAGCATATAAATACAGAGCATGTGCAGGTAATTTACGTCACTGGTCTGCTGCTTGCGTAGTAGATACTGAGACTGTAAACACAGGCGGCGGAGTAGAAATCACTCTTACACCGGGTAATTCCGGTCCACCTACTACTCGGTTTGCGATATTCAGAGAAACGACTCCGGCGAGCGGAATCATCCGCTACATGGTAGAAGTTGTCCGAAACAATTCAGGTCCTACCACCATCTACCAGGATTTGAATTTCGATCTTCCAGGAACTACTATTATGATCCTGGGGGATTTCAATGCACAATCTGGTACTGATGAGAATAGAACATTCATTCTTTCGGAACTCTTAGGATTTACAAAATCACTATTTCCTTATGGAGCAGGCGGAAGGTTAAGGTTACGCCAAGGACTAGTTGAGCACTATGGAGTAATGCAAATCTTAGCTCCAGAAAAGTTCCGAGTCTTTAAAAACGTTCCAGTAAAACGTTAAGAAGGAAGCCGGGGTTTAAAATCCCGGCTTTTTTATGAATTACGAAACTCTTTACGACCAAGGTAAGTTTCCAAGAACAAAAACAATCCTTGGACAAATTGCTAAACTTGCTCAAAAGTCTTGGACTCAGAATACTCTATCTGTGCGCCCTGCGTGGTGGGGTAGGCAAGCTATTTCGAATTCCACTGGTGGTGGTGGAGGGATACTCATTCGGAAAATTCCGGGAGGTTATCAAGTATATCATCCAAACAAAGGAAAATACAATTACATGAAAGTAATTGAGAAGGGAAGGTCCCGCTATAACATGAAGGAGGCTTTGTTAAGTGGGAAAAGAGCAAGGATGGGGAAAAGAGGTCCTTACGTTGTAATTCCCTTAAGTAAAAATGAGGACGGATCACCAGTTGGTCCGATGAAAAACGAAATCAATTCGGTTATTACAAAGACAGGTAGCTATAAAGAAGAAAACGCTAGGGGGCAATTAGTTCCTAGGAATAGATACAAATATCGAAAGGACCCTGGAATGACTGGCAGAGGAAATGTATTTGCCGTTGAGCAAAAATACAAGAACGGGAAGGTCCAAAGATCCTTTATGAAATTCGTTACGGTTACAGAAAGGTCTAGAGGATTTAACTATCCTCAAATACCAGCACAGCGGATCCAGGAGGGAGTTAAAAAGGATGTGGATAAAGCTTTACGTTCAAAAACTTTAAAGAAGGCAGTCGCTTCCGACATGAAAGGTTTAATCGTAGAGCTATTAAGTAAGAAAAAGTAACCGATAACAAAGATCTAAAACTACCTTAGACCAAAATGGATTATGATCTTCGGGAAGAGGAAGATAGAAAAAGAGATGGTAGGGATAAAGGTGCTATTTTAGTCACTTATGCGGTTCCGCCAGAAGACGCAGTTGTAGAATATCTTTCTTTAACTCTTCCACTTACCGGCCTTTCAGATCGTAAAATCGATGCACCAATTATCCACGGCCATCCACTATTCACAGAAGGAATTTCTCAATCAGGTACAAACTCTCAATTTCCAAAGATAGGTGTAGAGTGGGTAAGAGATATTCCAACTCAATCCCTAGGTTTGAACGAAAAACATTTCAAAAACTCAGAAGAGTTTGTTCAATATCTAAATGAAATCGTAAAAAGATCGGACTCAAAAAGAGCAGCACCTAAGTCATTAATAGATAAATTCGCTCAGGAGAAATATTTTCAGGAATTTTCCCACCATGTGGAATCAGAAATTGCGATTGTAGGATTTGCTTCCGGTCATGCAGGAAGGAAAACATCGCAATGGTTGTTTGAGACTGTCCATTCTATTCTTCTTTTAATGGAAAATGATCTTCCTATTCTTTATCCAGGTTGCCGAGTTTTACTTCCGGATTCCGCTGAACCAAATCTTAATACACAAGATTTTCCAGAGCCCCTTTGGGGATTTGAAATCACTGTAAGAATTCTCCAAGTCCGTTCGATTTTCAGAACGAAACCATCCTACCTATTTCCCGATATAAAAGGCTACGAAATACATTTGAAGGGAAGTAAGTCCAGATTCGAAGGAGGCTTCGGACTGGCGGATTACCCTTAATGGAAAAAGAGAACTCGCTATTAGATAAGAACAAAATTATATCGGATGATCGAAAGAATCTTTCGAATACAGGAAAGAAGAAGAGTAGTCCAGAGGAATTTCTATTTCAGAAAGAAAAATCACTTGGGAAGCCCATTACTCCAAGGTTCCGAGAATTATTTTACCGTAAGTTCAAAGAACTAAAAGATCCAGAGCTTGCTTGGAGTTCCATTTATGGGAACTAGAGATGTCGAGTTTTTAGGTCGAGGATATGTTCGTCCGGGAGCTCGAGGTGCATTTCGCACGGCTTCCCCTCCAAGTGGAAGCTCTCCAGATTTCAATACTTTAATTCTTATCGGCCAATCAGATAACGGATACGATGCAAACGACTCAAATCTTGAATATTCGAAAAGGGTTATGGAATTCGGAAGTACTGAAGAATCCAGATCTCTTCTTTCAAGTGGCGACATAGCGGATGCGATAGAAAACGCTTTCTCTCCATCCAGGGATTCTCGGTTCTCATCAGGACCAATCCTTATAAAAGCAATTTGTGTAAATCCGAACGTGGCCGCCGAAGCCGAGGTAGAAGCCACAGGATATAAAGTCAAAGCAGTCATACCAGGACCTAAAGGAAATCAAATCCGATTCAGAATTTCAGGTGGTGGTACAATTATACAAATCGGAGATGCAAATAATATTCAAACATCGACTGCATTAGAGTCCCGAGAATTAGAAATAGAATACTCCGGAGATGCTGCAAGTGCAGGTTTGCTTTTCGATGGAACAAACTTTTCTGTTACATTGCCCACTGGAACAGGTGCTTCTACGGACGGATCTACAAGTTTCTCTGCAAATATAAAAGATTACACGACCCTTTTTGCTTTGTCAGAGTATATAAATTCAAAATTAGGATTTACATGTAGAATTCTCTCTCAGCCGGACAGAAAGACAAATACCTTAGATCATATTATAGCTTCCGATTCTTTAGAGATTAAAGGAAGTCCGAAAGTCCTCCATTCGCTTTTAACCCAACAAGAACGATATTTCAGAGGTCAAGGACTGGCTGAAATTGTCGCAGGTCCTATAAGAAAGCCCCTTGCGGATATGGTAAGTTTTAAATATTTATCAGGTGGCGCAACTGGAGTCCCAAGTGTTACGAACTGGCTTGATGCTATCGATTTGGTTTTTGATACTGAAGTTGCAAAAGGTTTTTATATTAATGTTTGCACAGATTTGGAAGTAGTTCGTCTTTATTTAGCGGATAAACTTGCAAGGTCAAATTCTCCGGAGGGATCGGATGAGAGGTTTGGAGGGGCAGGTTTAGATACTACAAAGACAGTAGATGAAAGAATAGATGATATCAAAAATACAAATTCTGAATTCTTAACGTTAGGGTTTTCTCCTGTGATGACCCGGATGGCTGATCGGATTACAGATAAAACCTATTCCGGGTGGATGATTGCAGTAATTCATAATGCAATCAAAGCTGCTGCAAATATTCGAGAGACTCCTACAAACAAAGATCTTAATATTAAAGATTCACCCGAGAAACTAACAAAGCCCCAAATAGGCAAGGTAATCCGCGCCGGTGGTTTAATTGTGACTCGAAAAGCGAACAACGGACCGTTCCGGATTGAGTTTGCTCTTACTTCATACCAAGCAGAGAATCTAATTCTAAACCAAACCTCTACAGTTTGCACTGCTCTTGCGATTGTAAAAGATTTAAGGGAATGGTTAGATTCGACCTTAGTTGGAGAAGTTCCTACAGATCCATCCGCAATAGGATCAAATCTAACGGACGCTGATATTAGAACTGCACTGGTGCAGAGATTTAGATATGTATATATTGCTTCGAGAGGATGGCTTACCAGAAACATTTATAACAGTGCTCCCGCGTTCGATGAAAACTTCACAATTCGAGCAGATGGGGATGTAAGATATTTTATTTTCCCAGACGGAACGATTGTTAGTCCGCTGAATTTCTTATTCTTCTTACTTGGCCTAGATGTAGTTCGAGGAACAAGCACAAGTTCCCAATAAGTTAAATTTAACGATACTTGATCTTTCTCCAGAAAATGGGGAATGGCAAGTCAGAGACCAAATCCGGATATTCTAACCGGGAACGATGCGATTGTAAAACTAAATGGGATCGCTGTCGGCTTTATGAAAAGCCTTTCAGTGACCATAAACAACCATGTAGAGCGTATCCAAGCAATCGGATACAGAAAGCCCCGAGGTCTAAAGTCCCTTGATTGGCAAGGTTCCGCATCCGCTGAATTTCATATTCTTCGAAGCGCACAAGAAGGCGTTGCGTATATCAACTCAAACGACGATGCCCGAGCAGATGACCTATATGATATTTTAATAATAGATAAATCTACGGGTCGAAGAGTTGGGCTCCTTACCGGTGCAGTCCAAACCGACGGGTTCAATTTAAGTAACAACGAATTTTCTGGGCGAAATGTAGAGTTTGAACTTCTAGATTTCGAACCTCTTGAAGCGTACAACTAAGAGGTGATGAATGAATATTTTATCACCCAACCGTAAGATAATTCTTAAGGCAAGCTTAGAAGGAAAGTCTCTAACTTTTGACGCTGAACTCGCAGTACCGAGGGTACGAATCGATATTGATTTGGCAGTAGGCCGAAGACTTGGTGGGGTTTCGTTAGAATCAATTCCGTCAACTACTCTCGGATATATCTATGCAATTCAAACCTTAGATCAAGTAGTTAAAAGTTTACCTGAAGATTTTCCGGAAATTCGAACGTTTGAAGAAATTGACGATCAGAATTTCGTAATCGAACTTTTTAACGACTACGACAAACAAGACCGTGCCTTTCAGGCCGAATTAAAAAAAAATAACAACCCTAACCGCACTCGAGGATCCCGAGACAATTCTAGATCTCTTTCTACTGAAAGAATTCGGGATAATTCCGGAAGGGATGAACAAGGGGAATCTATTTTTCTCCCAGAAGAAGTTTCTACTAGAAGCGACAGCGAAAGTAGACTTCCAGAGATACAAAAGAAAGATCAATCTGATTCTCACAAAAAAGCAAATTCAAGCGATGCAAGCGAGCGAGTTCCTATCGGATATAAGCCCTTCGATGGCACATATCCTGGAAGAACACGGAGGGTATTCCGAAGAAATGCTACAGAAGGAGGGTGAGTTAAAACGAAAAGAAATCCTTCGGAAAATCCAAGATGAGCTAAGAGAATATGAATGAATCGATCGAGATAAAGGCGAAAGTCAAACCTGACCTAAATAATTTCGATAAAGAATTCGATCGAATTTCCAAACGTGGAAAGAAAGGTATCGATGTAAAAATTCGTCCTCCTAAGGAAAAGTCTAAGTCAGCCAAGAAAAAGAAAGAAAATTTAAGTTCGTACTATTCTTCGGGTTCAAGTGCCGGTTCCAATACAATTGCAGTCGGTTCTGATTTAGATGAAACTCAACGCGGTGGTTTTGCAGGGGTCATTGAACGAAAACTTTCCGCATATAAAGAGATCCGAGAGAAATTCAAAAAGAAAGAAAAGAATGAAGATAGCTCGGAATATAAATTCGGAACAGAAAACGGATTAGGTTCTCTAGGAAAATCAGGTCTTTCAAGTGGAAAGATTGATAAAGCAGAAATAAAAATCCAAACTGCTCATTTCGATAAAATTGGATCTGGATTTGGAAACTTTGGCGGTAGATCTGATCCAAACAATCCAGGAAGTCAAGTGGGTGGGGGAGGACAAGGAGATCGATTAAGTACGATCGGTCAAGCCTTACCGTATATAGGTGCTGGCATTGCGATCGCTGGGGGAATCGCAAAGATCGTTTCTGCAGTAGGTGAACAATATACCGCTGCCATGCAAAGCCAAGCCTCAACTTATGGAGCAACTGGAAGATACATTGGCGGGGGTGGAGGTTTATTTGCAAACGCGGAAGTCGCTCAATCGAATTTAGCCCGAGGAAGAATCACCGGCGAAAGTATATATGGAAAAGGAAACCTTGCAGATGAAGAGATAATGCGTTTTTCTGCCTCGCAAGGAAAAAGTCTAAACGAAATCGTTACTCAACTAGAAACGATTCGAAAAGAGAATAAGAATTTAGATATAGGTTATCTTCGAGGTGGAGCTAATGCGACAGGATTTTCTAATTTAAGACAATCCGAATATATTTCTAAACTTGCTCAAATTTCAGAGAATTTAAGGGGACGAGGTTATTCGGGAGAAACAGAAGGATTTACTAGATTTGCCGCTGGTATAACGAGAGAGAGTGGGAGCATGGACCCATCGAGAAGACTTTCCTTAGCGGATGAACTTTCAAATCAAGGAAGACAAGGTGTTTTTGGAGGTGGGATTACCGGTGCTCTAAGTATGGCGGAAGCTATAAAAGCCAATAAGGGAGATTTCTTTGCTGCAATGCGGGAATCCGAAAAAGATCCCGGCAAATATGTTTCATCCGCTTTAAATTCTTTAGATCCACTCACTCGGGGAATATTAGGAAAAATGGAAGGTCGTAGTTTTACGGAATCCGAAAACCTAAAATTTTCTCAGAATAATTTTGGAAGAGACAATAGTCCTATCCAGGCAGGTGAAAATAAAGTTACCTATTTAGACAATTTAAAGAAAGAAGAGTTTGCAGCATACGGGGGAGGGGCTGCCCAAATCGGGTACGATCTAAACAAGGCAATGCTTGATCTATTTAAAGATAATCAAGCTGTGTTCAACAAAGTCGTGGACGGAATTAAAGTTTTAGAAAATATTTCCCTACCTTTAATTGCAGGAACGATTAACGGGTTAAGGGCAACTTTAGAAATGGCCGTCGGAGGTATATCTTCTTTGAAGGATGCAGTAATTCAATCCGCAATGGGAGGAAACACCCTGAAAATTAAATCCAGATAAGATTCCTTTTTCCCCACCGATTATATGTTTTAAAACAAAATGGATGAATGGAATATCATCGCATTCATTTTGATTTACTAACTAGAGATGGAGTCGCCGTTGAAAGACTTCTCGAAAAATTCGAAAAAGAATACGCAGTTCAAGAACCTCAAAGGTTAACTAAGAATATTACGCAAACGGATAACCTAGTAGATATTCCTATTCCATTAGGAATCGAATTTAAGTACGTAATCATACTTGCGACTTACAAAGAAAATGACACTGCCATCGCAGTCAAAGCATCCGACCCCGCTCCTGTTAAAGTACGTTTAAACGGTTCCTCAGACGAAATAGAATTAACGGAAGGATTCTTAGCCTGGACTGGTAGTTTGAATTCCTTACGAGTTTCTACGCAGTACTCCACGAATAAAATTCGCGTGGAAGTTTACCTCGGATAATGGGAAAGGTCTTCGATTTTTCTCTATTTGGAGTCGGCTCCAAAATCCGATTCGGAAGACGAGGAGCACAATTAAAATATAATTCTTCATCTATAGAAGTCAGAAACCCGGATGATTCTGATTTCGCTACCTTGAAAGTTGCGTCACCTTCGGACAATAAAGATGCAGTAAATCTTGAATATTTACGAAGCGAAGTTTTAGCAAATTGGAATGTTCCTGTTCAGAACATTTCCGAACTACAAGCTATACCAGCGAATAACAGAAATGATAAACAAATTCGAGAAGTAGAAGACGAACTCGCGTTTTATCAGTTTGATGCACAATCTCTTTTAGTTGTTCCTGATCCAATAGATTCACTTCGAGTAATTAAACCTAATGATCTTTCTACCCCCTCTCCTGGAAGGTGGATAAAAACCACAGCGAGAGCTCAACAACACTCCATTCTTCTTGGATTAAGTTCCGGAAACGATCATCCACAGTATCAATTGAGATCCGAAAGAAATGTTCCTCTCGGGTATGTTGGCCTTTCTTCCGATCCAGAGAATCCAGGTATTGAAATTATTTCAGTCAACGGAAGTACAATTACTTCGAAGATAAGATCGTTAGCAACTGCAGTAAGGCAATGGTTTTTACCAGATAAGGCAGGTACTTTAGCAACGGACGATCCATTTGTTGGAGCCTCCGAATCTAGTCCAGGAGAGAAAGGACTTGTTCCTACTCCAATTGCGGGAGAACAGGAACATTTTCTTTCGGGTGATGGGACTTGGAGAGAAAACTTCGGCTCTCTAAAAAATACTCAAGTAAAAACTTCCGACTACGCAGCTTCTAAATATGAAAGAGTTCTTGCCGAAGTGACTAATGGTGGGTTTTCGATAACCTTACCTTCCTCTCCAAAAAATAATTCGGTCATTGGAATATTAGATATTGCGAACCTTTCCGAAACAAATCCGATCACTCTATTAAGAAATGGAAATAAAATCCAAGGATTCGAAGAGGATTGGCAACTGGATTTAAACGGTGGATACTGGGAGTTAACTTACTCAGAGTCCCAAGCTTCCTGGTTCTTTTTAGAAACACCAGCTTATAACAACTTAAATTCGGGTACAAGTGTAAGTGATTCCCCTTTGTTTACGGAAATATCGGTTGCTCCTTCTGCTCGATCCGTAAAGCAATATACCGAAACAAAAATCCTGGATCTTCTCCAAACAATATTTCTTTGGGTTGGAATTTCGAATGGAGTAGGACAAGCACCGACGGGAACCATTCCTCAAAAATCTTGGTTCGAAGGCATAACCGATATAACTGGAACTTGCATTCTAAATACTCCTTTAGGATCAAACATCCTTAATATTTCCGCATGGATTGAAGATGGTCTTGGAAATTGGTCTATAGCAAGAAATCAAAGCTTCGATAATTCTGGAACGATTACTATAGGAATCACAGACGATCCTATTTTTCAAGAAAAGTTTATCAGGGTTTTCGTGTGGCATAAATGAAGTCCTATAGAATTGATTTTTTAAAAGAGAATTCAATCCGCGAGTATGTGGATAATCAAATAGAGCAAGAAGCGTCCAATAGAGAAGTTGCCGAATCGAATCTTAATTCAAGAATTCAAATATTAGAAACTGATCTGCCGAACAAAATCAATAACACAGAAAAAGGGATCCCCGGAGGAATCGCAACACTCGATTTAGATGGTTTACTCTTTGAAAGTCAAAGACCGAATGCTTCGACTATAGGAGATCTTGGACTTTTCGTTTACCAACCGGGCGGTGTGGCAAGTGGGAATATATTTACAAGTTTCACAGCCTTATATTCCACCGTTTCTGGATCTTTAAAGAAATTGCCAAAGACAATCTTTTTTGATTCTAGCTTCTTGTCGAATGGAGAAAGGTTTTTAATTCCGGATGGAAACTATGAATTTAATTTAGAAACAATATTTCGATGCGACAAAGGTTCTCTAACTAAAAATAACGGCATAGATTTGAGATCGAACCAGATCCTTTTTACGGAACTTCCTTCTTTCGAAGATTGTATTTTGGATGTAATCGGTCGTACTACACCTTTAATCACAAAAGAAATCGCTTTTATTTTTGCTAGGATAAAAAATTGCCAATTCGTTTGGGACGGATCTACTTCCTGTTCTTTCATTTCTTTTTCCAAGGACCTTTCTGCCCCGATCTCCTTAGCCAGGATTGAAATTTCAAATTTATCTAATACTTATGATTCTGATTTTTCACTTTTAGAAATATTCCCTGGTATTTCCGTTTATATCGATTGTTTGAACGACACTTTAATTCAAGGACAGTTTGCTAAACCGGGAGGTGGTGGAGTAGGGGGATATTTGATTTTTCAACCGGACGCGAGTTCCTTTGTTGAACCGAGCTCAGTGGGATTATATGGCTCGAATGCTGATATATTTAGAAAATCCCTTCGGTCCCCGAATTTTGATACTGGTCTTGATAATAGTGCTACAAGTGGATCTGCAGCAGGACTACCTTCTTTGCCAGCAGGTTATATGAGGATTAAATTTCAGAATTCAGACCTTTTAATACCAGTATATAATATAGATAGTCCATAATAACGTTCAAAAAGTTAAATCATAGTCTGGTTCCATATCGAAATCTTCCTCTTTAGTATTGTAGTTTTCCTCTTCCGAAGGATATTCACCGTTTTCTCCGAACTCTTCTTCTCCAGAGTTTGAATTCATTTCGCTTTGTGCTTTTATTTGTCCAAAATACTGCTGGTATGTTGGATTTAGAATGAGAGCTCCGGACATTTTGTATTGTTCAGGATCGACTCCGTATAAGTCTGCTAAAGTATCCCCGATTAGAGGTAGGTCGTTAGCTCTTCGAATCTCATCGATTAATTTTATATTAGTTACTTCTTCTTTCCAGCGCGCAATTTTGTCTTTTTCATCCTCGGGGTCTTTTCCAGCGAATTCAGGTACGATTCCTGGAAAAACATCGTTTCTAAATTCTTTTATATTTCCAAGGGTGTGTTCGAAAGAAGTTAATAGTGCTTTTTCTGATCTAGAAATTGACATTTTGATTTTGTCTTTTGGATTGGCTTCCGAAATACCTGGAGAATTGATTAAATGCAAACCTACTTCTGCAGCATCCATTCCGTGACCCATAAGTACAAACGAAACTAGCCACTGAATAAAATCTTTAAAGACCATATCATTAGGAAGATTTAATGGTGTCCAAGATACTTCTCCAGCCGAAGTTCCAAGAATCGGAATTTTATGGGAGTCATCCATTCCTGATATCATTTCTTGCCACTGAAGTTCTAACGATTCAATTGTTTCCGGAGATAGATCCCCGAGAACCGAAAGAAACCCAGCAGGTGGTTGTCTTGTGAATCTATCTCTATTAAATTTTAAAGTATTAATAACTCCTGTAAGATCAAGCATACAGGCTTCGAGAGGTGAGAACCCGAAACCCCGCATCTGAACATCCGAGATATGATTTTTATGATTCCATAATAGATCCGAAGAAGTGAAAGTTTCGACTACGGTGTTTTCGATCATTTGAACGAAAGCCACCGATTTATCTCCCCTGTATCCTAATTTGGGATCCACAGGGTAAATCGTCGCGGGATCTAAGTAGCGGATTTCAACAAGTTTACCTAATGCGTTTCGAATTAACCAAAATGCGGTTGAGTCAAGGGTGAGAGTATCCCTTATCATCATTTCGAAAACTGGGAAAAAATGATCTCGGTTATTCCACCCATCAACCAAGTCGCCCATTCGTTCGAACCATTTGCCACAGGCTTTCATTCGCTCTAAAACTTCGTCTGTGACCTCTTCGTCCTCATCTTCCATGCGAAACCAGAGACCTTCTTTCTTTGAGATTCGAGCGAATCTAGAAAGCCCATCTACTCGAACAGTATGGATCGCAGATATGATCGAAGTTCCGTAAGAAGCGTTACGCAAAATTTCGTAGGGAATTCTCCAGATAGGTCGGAGTAATACTCCTTCTTGAATATTTTGGTACTGTTGGTAAGTGTACGTGGGATTTTTTGAAAGTCTACCTGCGACTGATTCGGTATTTACCGAATTAAAAAAGGATTTTGCTAGATGAAGTAACCTTTCGTTGATTATACTTGGTTGAATATTGTTTGCAGAAGAAGTTTGTTTAGGGTTTGAGAGCCTAAGTCGTTTTTCTAAATTCTTTTGATAATCTTTTCCACGTGGCCGTCCTGGATTTCCCATCCCGACATTCTTTCAAAGATCTAGTATATCTGAGGTTTTTTCCGGATTTTTCCGCAGGGAAAAACCAATTTGAATAAAGGAGAATATCGGAGAAAGGTAAAGTTACCTTTTCTTCCGATATTCCATTGCTTTGTAGACTTCTTTTAAATGAAGTCACTTACGTTTCAGGATCTAGCCCGTCTTCAACTTCAAAATCAATTTAATATTTTAGGAACAGAAGAATTAAAAGATCCGAAAAAACTATATTTTATTACTGCAATTCACGCAAGCGGCCCTTGGACAATTCAGGGGAAGACTTTAAATCAAGATCCAAAGTTCCGTCCGTTTGTGAAAAATGGAAGCGGGCCTATCCAATTTCTTTTTCCGTTATGCTTGGAAGAAGCGACATTTTCAGGGGCTATTGAGGTAACTGGATTCTTCATTCCCTCAACTCCGATGACATGAACGCAAATCCTCAAAAAGGTTCCGCGTCTCATAGTGGATTAATCGCAAAGAAAATTCCGGATTCTTTGGGAAGAAATATTACACATTGGGTTAAACCGGGACAAGATATTCATACACCTAGAGAAAGAAAGATCCAGCAAGCAAAGCAGGATCGGAATAGAATTCAGCATAATGTAAAGAAAGATCCGAAAGTAGAAGCTCAAATAAAGGAAATGACTGAACGCCACCTTCAATTCGAAAAAGAAGCTAAAGAACAAAGAAAATCCTATGGCTCAGGTCCGAAAATTCCAAAGCCTGGAATGATTATGAGAGTATATGCAAAAGGAAAAGTGAATGTAGGAGGAATGCTTGCAAAAGTAAAAGAAATTGCATCCGACGGGAAAACGATAGTTTGTGAGTTTACTTCTGGAAAATCTTATTCACTGCCTTTAGAACATTTAGAATTCGCTAAATCCCAAATTGCCCTTCCGATTATTCAATAAATCTTAAATTCTTTGGATGGCATTTGGCTTTTCCGGTGATTTAAACAACCAATCCGAAGACTATAATTACCATGACTTAGGGCTTCGTGTTTATCCGGAAAGAGCCTTATATCCAAATTCACCACCTCCGGAGTGGGGTTGTTTAATCCATCCGGATGAATTCCGGCGTATCATGTTCTTTGGGAATGAGCCCCTTATTTCGACAAGGGGATCCCAAATTGAAGATTTTCAACTCAAGAACTGGATCGATTTAACCGTTCGAGCATTTTCGCAAGAAATAGAATGGGATATTTATCCTAGGCTTTGGCGACACAGACCTCTCCCTAATGAAAGGGGTAGATATGATCTTTCTTCTAACGGAGAAATCGAATCCTATGCAGAATGGGAAGATTTATACGATTACGATTCTACCAAGGCAAATTACTTCCAAGTAAAACTTAGAAGAAAGCCCCTTTGTCGTCTTCATAAATGGGATCTTACATTTCCTTGGACTGGTTCAACTTTAATCGATCTCAAAGATCGAGCGGTTCCAAATTATAAGACTGGGATTTTGCGCGCAGTTTTTACACGGGTCCCTTGGTCGAATTTAGCTCCGCCAATTACTGGAATCCAAGCTTGGAGAGGAATTCAACAAGGAACAAATTCCACACCAGGTGCTTACAGAATCGATTATACAACTGGATACGATCACGCATCCCGTGTTCCAGCAGAATTAAAAGAACAAATTCTTAAACTCTTTTGTATAAGCGTAATGTCAAGCTTCGGGGAAGGAGTCATTGGAGGAGTAGCGAACTATTCTATTTCAGTTGGAGTTATTTCTGAAAGTCTTGGAACATCGATGAGTGCAACATCTTCTCTGTTTGGCGCAAGAATTATGCAGATGACAAACGAACTAAAGGAATGGTGGAAAAGGAGTAAACATCGCTATTCTCAAATTCACTTAGGAGCTCTCGGGTAAGAGTCTCACCGATATTCTAAAGTCCATGCAAATATTTAAAAAGCATGGAAGACAAAGTTTTTCTAAAGGCTTTGAAAAAAGTAAGCACAGAACTCTACGGAGTTAGCTTCGATAAAGAAGCGGTTTTAATCGGGCAGCGTGGTATTTCAATTAAAGACGGAATTGTATCTCTAAACGATGATAAGTTCGATCAATTTAACGACATTCTATTTAACATCGATAAGGGCGGAGACTCCTTCGATTGCCGAGTTGTGACTATGGACCCCGGTAGGGTATCCAAATCAGTACTGCAATCGTATGGTATTACCAAAGGAGAAGCAAGGGTAGAACCCGGAATCTACAGAGTTAAAATTGGCACTCACCGGGGTCACATAGCTTTTAACCAAGATTCGGATATAATTGTTCGTAGAGATGCTAACGGAGATTACATTTGGGACGAAAAAGATCCAGTAGAGAAAGGAAGGTTTGCGATCAATATCCATGCCCAAGGAGTGGGAAAAGATTTTGTAAGTCAGTCTTCTTTAGGATGCACAGTAACTAAAGCCACTTGGACCGAACCTGGGTGGTTAGATTTTATTTCTCACATGCAATTTTGTGAGAAGATGGCTCGTAAAGAGAATCCTTTGTTCTCTGGATTTATCTATATAGTTCTCAACCAAGATATTGCGAAGAACATTTTAGGAGTATAACAAAGTGAATACTCCTATAAAAGCAGTAGAACTTTTAGAAATAAATCCCGAGTCAGAGAAAGCCCAAGAATTAAGATCCTCGCTTCAAAACTCTATCGTTGTAACAAAAAACCCTTGGAGGCATTCGAATAAAACCTTCTTTCTCGGTCTTGCATTCACTATGTACGGTTTCTATCTACTCCGCACGTTCCCAGACGTTTCTGTTTCTGAAGGTTTTGGAGAAATCAAGTTACACGCTATCCTAACCATTTTCGGCCTCACCTTAATGTCCTGGTTTAAGCTATCTGAGATCATAAAGGTACTTGGGGATTTTATTTCAAAGCTTAGAGGGGTAGGGCAATAAGTCCTTTCTCAAAAATTAGAAATTATAAGGAGTAAATATGGATATTAAATCGTTTTCACAGAAAGTTTTAACTTGGATTCAAGGAAATTGGAAAGTTCTTTTAATCTTCCTCGTAGTTGCACTTAGTTACCTAAGCGGTTGCATAAATGCAGCCCTTTTACAGTCCCAGGAATGCAAATCCTCCGGGATTATTCAAGATCCAATTCATTTTTCTAGAGACTAGAAAAATGCGAATATTTCTAATTCTACTTTTGCTCTCTCTGCATTATAGCTGTGCCTCAGCCAGTGCATCTCTAATGCCTTACGAACCATCAAAACACTGTAAAGGACCGCTCTACCTTCCAAAGGATATTCCCAACGCAAAAGCAGTTTCGGTGAAGGGTGTTCGAATTATCGAATCAAATAATAGGGACTGCTTGGATTATATCCAAAGGGTTGCAATTAATAACACGGAATATGCAATTAAAAACAAACCGAATAGCTTTATGGAAGACTTTACTATCTTTTCCTATGGCATTTTATTTTCCCTTTGTTTAGCAATTTTCCTATTCGTTTAGATTTGTTTTTATTTCTTTCGTAAGTTATTTTTCTTTTTGATTATGCGACCTTTAATGTATTGTGATATTCGCACCGAATCACACCGGCGACATCGAATTCCAATGTATCTCGCTTTAAAATTGGCCGGAAATTTATATAGAGTCTTGTAATTGTAGCAATCTTTGCACTTCTTTTCATCCTTTAATACTTTTCGTCCAAAGACTTTAACCATTTTTTGTATAGCTTGCTTAAATCTCGGATGGTATCGGTTTGCGGAATCCTTATATTTCGCTTTCTCCATTAAATATCTTCTATACGAAATATTCTTAGAATTCTTTATAAGTTTCTTTTTCCTTCTTCGTTTAACATGGTAGAAAGTTGAATATTGTGCCGGGTTGCAAGATTTACAAGTATCAAAAAACCCCTCTTTCTCGTTTAAATATCGAAATTGTCTAAAGGATTTTCTTTGATTGCAGACTCTACATTTGATTTTCTTTTTGAATAGTTGTATTCCGAACATAGAATACGCCTGTGTATAAGCGCGAAAGGAAGATCCAGAGAACTTTCCATTTTTATTAGTAAAGGTTTTTAATATATATTTAAAGTCATACGAACTGATTCGCGGATCTCCTTTGCGTATTCGTCTCTTATTAATTGATTCTAGTTTTTTCCTCTCTGCATCGCTTAAATTATTTCTATTTTGCCTCATCGGCAACCCTCCTTTAATAATTGCGCCTAATCTGTGTTAGTCGCCATATTCGACGGAATATAGTTTTTGTCCAGAGGGAAAAGGAAAAAGGCATTTTTGACAAAGAGCAACGTATTACATTCATAATATAGTTTAGTATACTTGGGAACACATAACATTACTATTATCTGATAAACTAACGTGTTATACCGTTCCTTTTATTTTTGAATATGTGCGCTTAACTTGCATTTTTTTAATTACTTGGAACCTGCACATATTGAAAATTGGATAAAGGAGCAAGAATGCAGTCTAGCGTAACTTCGAATCCTAATCTAAAAGAATTTGTTCCAAACTGGAAACTCCCGTGGCAGAAATTTTATGCCGGGAATATCCCAAGGAAAGGGAAGCCTATATTATTTCGTGAAATATCGAATTCTTATTTTATAGGACAAATCGATTCCGAAGGACTCATTAACGTCTCAGAATCAGGGTATGTGTATTCTAAAACGGATGGTAAAATTATAAATTTTGTATATTTAGATACACTAAACGACGGAATTTTCCGTTTTCCAAACCTTCCGGAAATTGGTCGTGAATTGGCTGTAAAAGACACTTACGGAAATTATTTTATTGGCAAATTGAGTGAAGAGGGGTTAATAGAGCGCTCTGGTACAGGTTACCGGTATTCGATTCGAGACGGATTTATAGATACCTGGCTTTACATTACATGTCCTTTGCCACAGTAATTTAATTCTAAATGGGATCCCACTTTCTTTTGTTTAGGATATGAATTCAGATATGGATAGTAAAGAAATTCAGCCTTTATTTTTTATTCGCTACGATACTATTTTCGAAGATTCTGAAAAACCGGACGAGAGTGAGCTCTTAACTATGGCTGAGGTTGTTGATAGGATTCGGGAACTATCAAAGGAACAAGTAGATACTAGCCGAATTGTTATAATAGACAGCGGAAACGAAATATCTCCTGGCGAAGATCCCATACGAGAAAAACGGTTATTTTCTTTAGATTTCTCTCGGTTAGGAATCAACCCAAAGTAAGGTTTTACTTATAAAATTTTATAAAAAACCTCCTTTTAAACTGTTGACACTGTCAATATAATAAGTCTAAATTTAATAAATATGAAAAGTCGGAAACCTAGGTTTTCGCTCGAACAGATAAAGGATCTAATTCGAAGCGGAAAAGCGGTTGTGACTTCTCAGGCTCAAAAGGACGCTCTAGAAGAATTCGGTCTAAGCGAAGACGAAGTTTTAGCGGAGGTTTTAAAATTGTCTTCGGCAAATTTCGTGGAGTCAAATCCATCGAAAAATTTCCCGGACGAATTTTTGGACGTTTATAAGCAGATTATAGTAGAAAGCAAGGAGGAAGCGTACATTAAACTTCAGATTCGAGAGAATTTTGGAGTTATAGTTTCATTTCATCTATTTGGTAGAAAGTAGTTTAGCATTTGATTAGATTGAGAATCTGTTTTTCTAGCTGGAGAAGTTAGAGAAAGTCATTTTAGAATATAGATATTAGGGTTATTAAGAGAGCGGTAAGATGAAAGAGAAGGTATGGAAAGACTGTCCTTCTTGCGGGGCTTTGGATTCAATGCAGTATAGGAAGAATCTTAAATTTGCTGCAAAAGTCCATAAATCCGGTGAAACAGTGTATGTGAAGGATCTTGACGGTTATTTTTGTTCGGCCTGCAGTGATGTAATTTATACACGGCAATCCCAGGCAAAAATAAACGAAGAGGTCGCTCGAGTAAAAGCTATAATTGCTTCCAGAGAAGTCACAGTCTCAGAAGTGATCAGAGTAGAGGACCTCACGGGTTTATTAAAGACTTCGAGGCAGAATATCCATTTACTAATGAAAACAGGGAAATTACCGTATGTTCTCGTCAGTGGTGAAATGAAGCCTTATAATGCAACTTTGATGAAAGCTCGTGAGTTGGCAAAGAAAAGTAAATCCAGAGCCTTAGTAACAAAATAAGGCTCTGAACGATC
This sequence comes from Leptospira licerasiae serovar Varillal str. VAR 010, assembly GCF_000244755.1. Classification (NCBI taxonomy): domain Bacteria; kingdom Pseudomonadati; phylum Spirochaetota; class Leptospiria; order Leptospirales; family Leptospiraceae; genus Leptospira; species Leptospira licerasiae. The sequence goes on from NZ_AHOO02000007.1 coordinate 73,953, forward strand.
TATTATTGGTTAACTTTAGTGCCCAATAGTAAAAATAGGTTTAGTTATGCGAAATAACTGGTCCTACCACCAATTACAAGAGCATGTGTAACCGTTCCTTTCCAATTCCGACTTTGCGTATTGACAGGCGACCCAGGAATCCGTACATCCATCGTATGTGTTCAATCCTTTTAAACACACCAAGTGATATTGACAACTCATCGCACTGGCCCGTGCCAGGGACATTTCATTTCCTTTGAGAGAAGGTTTCAGTGATGACGCTTCGAATTTTTTTATTTGGATTGGCTTGCCTGTACACTGTATCCCACAACACCTAGTATTATTTCCTTGTGGATCCTTGCAGTCCCAGCATGTAAAACCGCATCCCAATGGTTGAAGCATTTCTTGAAGGTCTTTCTGCAAAACAGTCTCTTCGTTTTTGCTCATTTTAAATGATACTTCTTTGTCATCTTTGTTTCTATTGCACTCGAGTATGCAACCAAGGATTAACAGCACATACATCAATTTTTTCATGATGCCAATTTAAATTGAATTTTTTGGCCTCAGTCAATTACAAAATTAACGGACGCTCTGTATTTGGCTAAATTTTTAGCGATATCTTATTCGTTTCGATACACACACGTTGTTATTTCGCATAACTTATGCTATTAAGAATTATTCCAGTGCTCAAATATAATGTCTTTAGAATTGATAAAGTGTTTTTTCGAGCAAAAAAGATCTATGGATAAAGTAGCAATTGATAAACTCTTCAGAAACAGCAGTTTCAATTTAAATTAAACCGTTAAATTCAATTGCAGAGAAAATAGAGTTTCTAAATAAATATTAGCAAAAAACATAATTGTGTTTAATGAATTAAAAGATTTGTTTTAGTAAATTCAGCAAATGGTGACGGCGAAACCTAGATAGAGAATTCTTAGTTTCCTCAAGAAATACCATTCACTTCCGATAATCGCTATTATGTCTCATTCAGTAAATATTATGTCTCGTATAGCTTGAAAACGTAATATAAACAAAAATAACGATCCGCGAAATTTGTTAAATGTGTCACTGAAGTAACAGATCCATTCTATTCTTTGTAGCAATCATACGCTTACTACTCCTACCCCGCGTTACCCACAATCCCCGAATTTCCTATACAGAATCCACTGCCTTAGCAACCTGGAACAGTGCAAGGCCACGCAATCACTCCTGTTCAATTGGAAATTCTCGCCGGAATCGATTATTCCTTTCAGCAACGTTGTATCAAAAAGCTAAAATACACCGAAGAACTCCCAAACTTCCTCGAAATCATTTTCCTAGAAAATTCCACTAATATTTACTCTGCATATATTGAATTCAGCTACGCCCACCAAGAATACTTAATCCGAATTACAAGAGAAGAACGGAACGAGAAATCAGAGAAATGGTATTCTACAAAATTGGTTGAAGAAGTCCCACTAGACGGAATAAACGAGACCCTTTTCAAAATTACTAATTACGATCCCACACAAAATATCCCTTCTCCGGAAGTTACCTAGGTTTGAATTACAAGTCCGTGGCTTTTCGGGCCGATCCATTCATTAAATACAGTGTACTTGACTTCAAAGAAGTATTTTCGATAATTTGAGTCGAATTTCTTGCCCAAAGATATGATTAATTTAGTAGAAAATTATTTCAAAGCAAAACAAGCAATCTATGACCATGTAGGATTTGAAGAAGATTGGGTTTCATGTCCACTAAGTGACCAAACAGATTTTTATTGGAATGTGGATTTGGATCGAGAAGAAGATCAAATCATTTTCTCTCTAAGCGATATCACAATTCGTAAGTACATTGCAGGAATAAATGTCTTAGAGTATGAAGAGGAAGAGCTTGTTTACTATGCCTGTTATTTATTTAAGCAACACTTTTATGATAAATGGATTTACCGCGGTGAAAAATTTACTTTAATCTTTATGGACCCTCGCACAGATGGAATGTTCTACTATGGACTGTTCGATAATTCTAAGGAGATTCGAACAAAAGAATATTTGCTAGATTAATTGTCCAGTTCTGATATTTCTCCACCTATAGCCCTTTATCATACTCCTCATAGTTAATAAGAACAACTTAATATAGCACGGTACTTGTAACCCCTCTTTATTAGGTCTTTTGTGAAAGCCTATTTCCTCTTTGGAACCCTTTGCCAATTAGGTGTTTAATGGGGAAAATTTCTGGACCTGTTGAGAAAGTGTTTGGTTCGGATGAATTAGCGTAGGGGAATTGGACTAACTCTGGTCAATTAATTGAAGCTTTTAATTTTCTCCGGCCAACCACTTACGCTGGTTTTCTTCTTCAGCCATAATTGTCTTAGCTTTCCCCATATAAGAAATAGCTGTAATAATCTCTCTTTTCGGATTCATAGAAATAGACTCGGATAGAGTCATTAACTCCATTTCTATGCTCTGGATTTTTAATAGAATTTCTTTTTGATCCATTTTAACTCAATATAGGACAATCTCATTAATTGTCAATTTACGAATCAACTCACATCGACGGTGAAAAGTTTTTATTTTAGGTATAGGATTTTGATTCAAACCGAATTTTCTTGATCTCCTACCTGCTAATTAATATTTATTCACAATGCAATATAAGGAATATTATTTGTGAAAGACCGTATATATTTTGAAACGATAAAGTCCCTTAAAACGGAATTGGAAGACCTTTCACTTGCATATATAGATCAAGCAATTAAAGATTTTGGAACCGAAGAGAACCTATCGCTTCATATTACCGACTCACGCGAACTTGAATTAGAAAGGAAAACTTATTTGTCTAGAAATCTTCATAGATTTTACGCTGCAAAGGAATTGGAAAGGTCAAAAGTAGATTTACTATTGGAAATTTGCCGTAGAATAAGTAAAATATATTAAGTGAAAACAGATTTATCTGCGTTACTTTCACTTTTTAAAATCGCACCGGGGATTTTTACCCTAAAACTTTTTTTATTTTGTTTGATAATTCCATAATCGTTTCTCGTAAGTCTTTCGCAATAGCATGTGCCATTGTAGAATAATTAATTTTATCGTCATTGTTCTTAGCTTTAATATTAACTTCTCTCGCAAGGCCACGAACACCAAATATTTCAATCTGTTTTAAAATATATTTTTTGTGAAATTCATATCCTCTATCTATCGCTTCATTAGCTTCGAGATGATTTTTAATTTCTTTCATTTCATTCTACTTTTTATAGAATCGCCCTTCCAATGAATGAAAGGGCGATTATAATTTTTAAATTCTATCAAAAATGTCCGTTAAGCAGACAATTTTGAAACACTCGTGATTTAGATCACCTTTTTCCCTGCACATTGCCCGTTCGGCTGCAATGCCATCGACGTGAATCCAACTATCTGTGCCTGAAAACACTTTGGCCTCTACGACGTATTCAAAATCTCCAAATTTTTTTAATTTTACATTTAAGTCTTCCGGGTTTGCAAGGACAACTATCTTGCGGAATTCGATCGTTTTAGGCTCTAAGTATATACCTATTCTTTCTCTAAATTGATTAATTGTATGAACAATTAACTGAAAAGCGATCTTGTCCACATCCGATTTAATGATTTTTACCTCTTTCCCAAGGTCGTCATTTACCATAATTTTTCTCCGGCGGTTTAGGGTGCCACCCTTTTGGTGGTGTCATTATTAATCATTGTTGGTAATTTGCCAACACTTAAAAATAAAAAATATCTCCACTTTTAAAAATCGAAAACGGCTCTAAGATTTTTGAGCGAGCTATTAAATCTCACAACATTGAATTTATCTTAGAATGATTTTGTTCGCTTTCTAATTATTCAAATTCCCATTCAAAATAAACCATGCGAGTTGAACCACGCGTGGTACTTGGCCGTTTCCAAGGGCTTTAATCCGGTCCAACCGACGGGCCACCCCATGAGCCATTCGACCCAATCTGGGTTCAGTGGGCCATTTTCGATTTCGTAAGAGGTTGAGAACTTTGGAAAAGAAGTCTCTCTCCTTCCCACTCCTTTAGATAGTTCGGCGAAAATCTGTTTTTCGGCCATAGACGCGGATCCCTGACTTGGTCTTGTAGACTCACTTGAATATTGTGTCCGTTCTTTCTCCGCTTTTTCTCAGAAACTTTTCTATATCCCCTTTCGATGCCAATCCTCTCATCATTTTTGTAGGAGTAGCCCAATATCCAGATTCTTTTTCGGATATGGTGAGCACCGGTGTCGTTCGCTCCGAGCACTCCCCATTCCGCATTGAACCCCACGGAGGCCAAGTCCCCGAGAACGACTTCCATTCCTCGCCTAGTAAGCATTGGGGAATTTTCCAGGAGAACGTATTTAGGTCGTACTTCGCAAATGACTCTAAACATTTCCTTCCACAATCCAGATCGTTTTCCGGATATACCGGCTCCTTTTCCGGAAACAGAAATGCCTTCGCAAGGAAAACCTCCCGAAACCAAGTCAATAATGCCCCGCCAAGGTCTTCCGTCGAAGGTTCGAATATCATCCCAAATTGGAAAAGGCGGGAGAATGCGATCATTCTGCCTTTGGATAAGGACTCCGATACAATAAGGTTCGATTTCGACTGCACACACTGTTCGAATCCCGAGGAGCTTACTTCCGAGAATTCCGCCACCAGCACCGCTGAATAATGCCAGCTCATTCAGAGGATTATCCTTTCAATAATTCTATTCCTGTGTACTGTATTGAAAATATTCCGGCGTTTCAGCATTATCCGGGATCATCGTAAATTGAAAAAGAAATTATCGGGACGGTCGAAAGGCCAATCTAAAAGGATTTCATTTATGACAGAAAGTTTTCGATATAGAATGCGTTATCAAAATGAAGGGAAAGATCCAGAGGAGTTTCCGGAGAATGAAGATGAATTCTATACTCTCCAAGAAGCTATAATCAAAATTGATAACCTTAGTGACGGAGGATATAATCCCGGAAAATTTACACTTTTCGAGAAAAAAGATCCTATTTCTGACAATGTAAGCACTTTCGAAGAATTTCAAGAAAGGCAATCCATTACCGATGGGGTTAATTGGGCTTTAGGTTTTGCGAAAATTTTAGAAATGAGGGATAGGGGTAAAAACACTTAATTTCTTACTATTTCGCTAAGTTAGCGCATTCTTAATTAGCTTACTAATTCTATAGATAGGTGGATATTTATCTCTAGTCAAGGCATTGCGAATTGTACCGGCATTCGGTGCTTCTTTCTCACCTAGTTTTTCTTTAAGGATTCTTGCTAGACCACGTAATCCATATTCTTCTATTTTTTTTTCGATATAAGCCCGATGAAAAGCACAATCAACTTCCCGATATTTGTCAGATTGCTCATGGGAAGTAATTGATATTTTCAAAGATGTACTCCTTAATTTGTTATTCTTTTTTGATCGGTCCATTGTCCGATCGCTCCTACTAGGTTAATCGGTATTATCTCGTTAATATTATTTAATAGTAAAGACATTCTCATAATACGAAAATGAGAATTTACGTTCTTCGATTCTAATTATTGCTAAAGAAATATACTCGTCTACTATGATTTTAGTAGTTTAAAGATATAGGATAAAAAGAAGCATAGCGGATCTTAATACGATCCGCAATGGAAAGAGTTTTTAATTTTCGCCTTTGCCTTTCTGAATTCATTCTATTTACCAAAGAATCCTTGAGATTTTAAGTTTTGATCCCAGGTTTTTGCAAATGATTTAATTGAAGTAATTGAATTGGGTTTACATAAAATTTTTCCGTCTTCTATCCAGACTACAGGCCCATTTAGAAAAGGTAATCCATCCTGCCAGTATTCTACGGGATGAAAGATCTGTTCGTTCTTTCCTGTTTCATCTGTTTTTTGCTCAATTTCAAAAACAATTTCCGGATCACGCATGAGATCACCATTCTGCTCATAGTAATGAGCCACCGAAATTGTATCTAAGTTTCTTGGGCCTTTTCCTACATACTCCAATACTAAGTCCATATACCCTTCTGATCGAAGGCGAAGACTATTCTTGGATTTCAGTGCTTTTATGCCTCCTAATCTTTCAATTTCCTTAACAAGATTTCTCATTTTTTTCTTCTCGGTTTAATTTGATTATGCTAATATACCATAGTGTTTTAATTATTAATACACTTTTTTAAAAATTAACCCAAAAAAATGCGAAAATTTTGATAATATAACGCCGATTAGGCGGGCCTTAGTAAAATTTAATCGGATTTAGCGTTAAAATTCGAATGAATACAGAATGTGAAGGATCAGAAATAAACAATTAATGCAGATCCTAATCCAGATCTGGCTTTGCAAATCCGGCTTTTTCATTTTTCAAAGAATGCCGAAAAGACTGCCTTTAGTCTTAAAATTATAGAAAGGCGGAGAATTTCCGGATAATTGACATAATACTATACTTATTTTATGCAGTTATATGTTTACCTTTTTTCGGGTATATGTTTAAATGCGGAAAATGGAAGAAATCATATCTCATCCTTTAAGTAATAGTGCAGTTTTATCCGGAAGCAATTCCCGGAAAATAGCACACGATCTTTTATCCCAAATATCGATGGCGGGTGAAGACATACACGTATTCGACTGCGCGATTCGTTTCAATGTATTCAGCATAACCCAAGCGACGAAGGAGAATCGTTTCGTTGCTTTACACAATATTAAAATTCAGCGTGCCTTTACTCCCTACCAGTTACTTGACTCAATTACACAACTGTTAGATCGGACAATCGATCCAAAATGTCATCCGTTGTTGCTATTTCTTTCACCTGCAAAGCAGTTTTTCGATCAGGATGTAAAACCAAAAGAAAAAGAACATATACTTTCGATACTTATCTCGAAATTCCAAAAACTACATTCGAAAGGTTTTCGATTTCTGATTGCGGAATCGATAAGAAAGGAGTCTCCACTCTACACCTCATATATTGAAAAACTAAAACACTCGTTCGGTACGATCGAACAACCGGAACCAAATAAGGAGTTAGAAGATGGGCAGAACTGTTATACCCTATTCTCAAATACTCAAGTTTGAAGAAGAAAGTCTAAAAAATTATCGTCGATCTCTTCCCGCTGCAAAGCAAGAAATCATAGACGAGATTTTTCGTATTGCAAAGAGCAACCTCGCTTCCGGCGTAATGGCTTCAAACACGGAACCATTTCATATTATACTTCTTTCACACAATATTGAATTACATCGAGAAATAGATGAACTGAAGAAGGTAGTAGCTCGACTACAGAAACAAATTAATGGAACTCTTTGAAGGATTTATCTTCGATGTTTATTCATTAGAAGAGACAATTTACATCTGGATAAAAGGAAATTACGAAATAAAACTTTTCACGGACACATTTTATCCTTCGATTTACATTTCCGGAGAACCACGTTACGAAAATTCGTTTCTTAAAAGACTATTTGATCTGAAAGCCATATATGGAAAGCCGGAACGAGTGACAAAAATTTCATTCTATGAAAACAAACCTCGGAATGTCCTAAAGATTGTTCTTACGAAACCATCTGTACTTCGCAGAATTTACAAAAACCTTTTCGCTTTCTACGAAAAACTCGAAATCTTCCATTCTGATCTAGAAATCACAAACGCGTACATGCTGGAAATGGATATTTTCCCAATCGCAAACGTAAAAGTTATACATGAGAAAGGAAGAATCCAAAGTATTCAATGTCTTTCGGATCTTAAGTCCTGCGACTACAAAATCCCCGATTTCTCTAAATTACAGATTTCGTTTAAGAACAATCATCGGATCGGGTATTCGAGATCGAATCCGATCGTATTTTCAAACGAGGAAGATTTTTATGCGGAAGTATTTGAAGATACAGCCAAAAAGTTACTCGGTCGGATCAATGAAATTTTAAAAGATCTGGATCCGGATATTATTCTGAGCGCTTATGGGGATCAGGCAATTTTTCCTTTTTTATTCTCACTTTCCGAAAGAACAAAAGTTCGACTCTTATTCGATCGGGATCCGAATGCAATTCAGAGAAAAATCATAACTAAAGGAACCACATTTGAAACCTACGGCCAAGTGATCTATAAAGCCCCTTCCTACCCTCTTTTTGGACGGCTTCATATAGATAGTTCTAATAGTTTCGTTTTTAAAGAATCATTTTTACTCGGAATACTCGAACTTGCGAGACTATCCAGACTTCCAATCCAGCGAATGGCTAGATCAAGTACAGGGACCGCGTTGACTTGCATCGAAACCGATGTCGCTATCCGTAAGAATTACTTAGTACCTTGGCAGAAAGCAGCTATTGAACGACCGAAAACTGCGTTTGAATTACTCCAAGTGGATAAAGGAGGTCTGGTTTACCTCCCCGACACATCTGTTTCAGTTCGAGAGAATGTTGCTCAGTTAGATTTTTCGCAGATGTACCCTTCCATTATGGCTAAGTATAACATTTCTCCGGAGTGTATCAATTGTCCCTGCTGTGAGAACGATACCGACAAACTTTTGGTTCCGGAGACTTCTTATCATATTTGTAAGAAACGCCGTGGTGTCGTTTCCGACGCTTTAGAGGACATTCTCGTTCGCAGAAAATTTTATAAGACTCAGATTGAAGAATCTGCGGATGAGTCTCCCATATACGACGCAAGGCAAAACGCACTTAAATGGATGCTCGTAACCTCGTTCGGTTACTTAGGATATCGAAACGCGAAATTTGGCCGTTTAGAATCTCACGAATCCGTAACCGCGATCGGCCGTGAGGTTCTACTCTTAGCAAAAGAGGTCGCCGAAGAAAGTGGGTATATCTTTCTTCACGCCATCACTGATTCTCTCTTTATAACAAAGAAAGACTCCGGAAAGTTTAGTGACGAGGAATTAAAGGAGCTCTGCTCTAAAATTACTGAGAAAACCAAAATCGAAATGAAAGTCGAAGGTGTCTATGAATGGTTAATCTTTCCCGCCTCCAAACAAGATTCAAAGATCGGCGTTGTGAATAGATATTTCGGGAAATTCACTTCTGGAAAAACCAAAATCCGCGGAATCTTTATCCGTCGCAAAGACACTCCCCTATTCGTTAAGGCATTCCAAACTCATGTTTTGGAAGTCATGGCAACGGCTTCTACAAAGGGTGAGTTAATCACCAAGAAGAATGAAATCGAAAGTATTTATGATTATTTTGTCTATCAATTGTATTCAGGCAAAGTGCCTCTTCCTGATCTTTTTCTAAGACGAAGTATTACTAAAAGCCGTGAAGAATACTCTGCAAATAACGCTTCTTCGGCAGCTTTGAATATTCTTTATTCAATTGGGATCCAAGTCGAACCTGGCGAAAAAGTGAAATACCTAGTTGTGCGAAAGGCAAAAAACAAAAGGGATTATTTACCGGAAGAAGCTGCCTTAACCTCGCCGACTTTACCAAAGATCCATTTTGAATTTTATCGAGAATTACTCGTACAGGCACTTGAGGAACTCTTAGAACATATATTTCCTCCAGAATATTTCCAATCGTTACGTGAAAATCAATTGATATTTGATCTTCTTATCGCACAGTAAATCCTATGTGCGGCCGTTACTCTCTAAATGTGGAACTTAGCCAAATCATTGAACAATTCGGTTTAAATCAAGATCTCGAACACATTGAGAGAGAATACCGACCAGAGAAAGAAATCAATCCGACAAGAATTATTCCCGTCGTTAAAGGAGTAGAGGATAAACGTACATTAGAATTTGTCGAATGGGGCGCAAAAAACCTTGAGGTATATGATAAAAGTACCGGAAAAACAAAGGTCTATAAAGCAGCAAATCCTTGTGCAAAGTATGAAAGCTTATACAAATATCCACCTTGGCTCCCTGGAATAAAATCAAATCGTTGCATTATACCAATGACATCCTACTGGGAATGGATTGAAGATGGACCAAATAAGGGTGATCGTTACGAATTTTTTTACAAAAACAATGAAATACTTGGAGTTGCAGGGATAATCTCCACCTTCAAAAACAAGGAATATGAATATTACCAAGGCGTCGTAATAGTAATGTTGCCCTCAAATCCTCACGTGTCGGTTATTCATAAAAGACAACCAGGCTTTATTTTACCAAACCATTATGATGCCTGGCTAGATTTAAAAACGAAAGAACCGCATAAATTGATTCATCAAGTGCAAGGGGAAGATTATCATTTCAAAAAAGTTGCAGATGGAAAAAAAGAAGGAACTGCATCTGGATCAAATAGAAAAGCTAAAGATAATCAAATGCTATTATTTTGAACTCTATTCACCTGGAGTAAATGGGGAGAATTCTATTTGAAAAACCGTAGTAGAAATGGCAACTCCTACTTTATACGACACTATTTTTGGTTCGATTGCGATCATTTCTCCCGGGTTAAACATATCTAAATAATAAGTTTTACCAGGTACTAATGTTCTTCGAAAAATGTCTGCAATGCGGCCTTCGGAAATTATTAAACAATAATTCTCATTGATGACTTTAACAACCAACCCGATACTACCCGATCGATTTTGTGCTGTTAAAATTACAGATCCATGTGATTCAAAGACCCAACTTCCTTCTTTTATTTCAGGAGGATAACGGCGTACTTTTACGTTATTTAGATTAATATTACTAGCGATTGCAAAATAGTTCTCTATTTCTTTAGCAAACACTTCATTAGTTCTTCTTTCTAAATCAACGGAATCCGAAATCTGCGATATTCTAGATTGATAACTACTTTTTAATAAATTTGATTGTTCACTAGTTAACCTATAATAATTTTCATATTGTTCTTTGCTTTCTTTTATTTTCTTCGTAGTCCAACTTGTGAATTTAACAATATATATTTTAAAGAAAGGATAAATAAAGGTATAAAATAAAGAGATGGAAAAAGGAGGGACTATGCTCCATAGCCTATCCAAAGCATTAGAATAATATGCTGTGAGAATATAATTAATCCGTAAAACGATATTTTCTTCACCAAATAGCAATATTGAAATGGGTTGCCAGTTCCAAAATAGCGAGGCACTCAAAAAGGATCCTAATAAAGGATCTCGAATTCTTTCATACAGAGCAGCTTTAATTTCCTTTGATATTTCTTCTAACATGGTATTTTCAGATAAGATGGCGAAATAAATTCCATCCTGCTCCCAATCAAATGCGATGCCTCCATTTAATTGGAAATGCGTAATCAGTATGACCTTTACTTAAGATTGTGAATAAATCACGATGGTTTTCTAGAACTTCAATTTTTAAATAATCGCCAGGCCATAATTGATTATAAGTAATTTGAATATAGGCTGAAACACGAACTAATTTTGCTTCATTCGTATGTAAAATAATCTCTCTACCATCAGGCTTTATTACTGTTATTGAGCGAACAAATTCGAAGTTTAAACCGGTAAAGGTATTAGGAATAAAAAACGAAGTATTATTATTCTTAAATTGATGAGAGATAAAGTTATAAGGGGCAGTTGAAATTGTATCCATTCTATTCATAATATTAGTTAATATTGAAATTTTCGATATAAGTAGTTTTTCCCAAGGCAAAGCACAGAATTCTTTTTGGATTAAATTTTTTTTCTATTACAAGTTTACAAGCGTCAAACGTTTGACGAGAAGAAACAACATCGTCGAAAAGTATAATAACTTTCTTCTCAAAATCATTTCCTCTTTTAAGTCTCAAAGTTTTCGCCTGTTCTTCTACACCCATTCTTGTTTTTTTCGGTTTTCGAATAATTCTTTCGATACCATTACAATAAATTAATTTTGTACTCTCAAGGCATACCTTTTCTAAAAATATTTCTCCCCGATTGTCCCTGTTTTTTTCGCTTCCAAAAGGTTGTGGTTCTGTTGTGTAATCAGAGTCACTTACTGGAACAGATGAAGGTACAGGAATTAAGACTGCGGATCGAATTCTCAAATCATCCAAAACGGCTTCAGCAAATTCGCGGAATGTTTCTACGAAATAATCGATAGATCGCTGTGAGCCCAGTTTAAAATCCAAGATTTCAGGCGAATATGTTTTTGATTTATGATATTTCTTTGTAAAATAATCGTTATAAGGTGCGTTTTTGAATGGAACATATCTTGCGAGGTATCCTAACTCTAAATCAAAATTAAAAGTTGGTGTATCAACTCGTAATTTGGGATTCGGGTAAGATATAATACCATTCATTAATATATATTCAATGATTGTAATATGCTTCTAAGATCAGCTGAACCATTAATAACAGTAGCACTCGCAGATCGCATAAAGCGATTTACCCATTCATGATTTTGCTCTGCTAATACCTTTGAAAATATTAACTTTCTATTTAATCTAGCGCACTCGGCAGCTTGATGGACCACTCCGGACGTTTCGCCAGCTTCTACGATTATCGTAGCCTTAGTAAGTAAGGCCATCAGTCGATTTCGACGAGGAAAAACGTATGGATTGCCTCCTTCTTCGGGTCGAGAAATGGAAAGCAATAATCCTTTATCTGTTATTTCTTCACCTAACTTTTTGTTTTGTGCTGGGTAAATTTGGTGGATTGGAGTACCTAAAACTCCGATTGTTTTTCCACCTAACGAAAGCGTACAAGAGTGAGCAACGCTATCAATTCCTTTCGCTAATCCAGAAACTACTACAAATCCTTCTTTTACTAAAGTTTCAGTTATAATTTTTGCCGCAGCGATTCCTCTTTCTGTCGGGTTTCTAGTACCTACAACTGCCACTGCAGGTTGATTTATAAAATCAATATTCCCTTTCCAGAAAATGGGAATTATACCATCCTTCCAATCTTTTGAAGATATTTCGTTTAAATGGTAAGGGTAAGTATTTGCAGAATTCTTAATTAAGTATTCTTTTAAGGCTGGATCGATATTAAGATTTAACGTTTCACCATCAGGGACCTGAAAATCGAATAGAAGCCGTTGGCCTTTTGAATCTATTTTTTTAGCCATTGCAATCATAGGATCATTTTCCGACTAGCCAGGCTATATTTTATCTTCTAACCCGGACAAAAAGGTTAACTTGTATATAGTAATCCAAGTCGCTAAGTCAAGCGATTATGTCTTATTTATATAGAATTGCCTTAAAATTTTCCAATCCTAAGAACGACTGTACTGTTATTTAAGAGACATATTGATACGTTATCGGTAGATCCCCCTACCCCCTCCCTGGATTCGGAGTAAAAGCCTAAACAAGGCAAAAGATTGCTCCCTCAACCACTTTTTAGACCTCCGAATTCCTATCCCAGGTCCTTATTTTAAAAGTCCCCCTAAACACTAAAAAGGGATCCGCATTTCGAACATGTGTCCCTTAGCGACCAGAGGATACCAATCCGATCTTTGCCGTCCTCTTTCTCCTCTGGGGTGCCTTTGTAGTCCGTCCCCTGCCGACCTTGGAGCGATCTTTGGTCTGCATCCTCTTCTTGATCCTCGCCTCTTCCGCTCTCTTTTTCTTTTTCCTTGCCTCGGCGCGTCTAGTGGCTTGGTCGATCGCAGTACAAACCCTGCACTTGAAATATATCTTCTTTTTCTTATATTCCGGTGTGAAAAGCGCTAGTATTTTTCTATCTGCACAATACTTGCAGTCCCTTTCTTCCCTTAGAACCTTCTTACCGAAAACTTGGATCATTTTCTGGATTGCTCTTTGGATATGAGGATTGAGATATCCAAATCTAGTATGGTACGTTTTCTTTAACTTCTTATATGCAGCCAGGGTGAGTTCCGGTAATCCAGCTTGAACTCGTCTTTTGTTGAATTTAATAAAACCTTGATAGTCCGTAATCCCGCATTCTTTACAAACCTCGTAAAACCCATTGATACTTTCCGAATATCTAAAATGGGTGAAGTCTTTTTTATCCTCGCACAAAGGACATTCAAACTTCATAGAGAAGAGCCGAATCCCCTCTTTTCTAAGTGCCGGTCTGTATGAAGCAAAAACAGTAGGCTGGAACTTTCCTTCCTTTGCAGTGAAGAATTGAAGAATAAGTTTGTGAACTTTACCAGAAACAGGTTTTTCACCTGCACGAACTTGTAAGCGATTCAATATTTCCAAGGAAGGAGGTTTCATATACTTTTCCTTTATCCAGACATTGCTATAAATTGAAAAGCTAGTTCCGCCTAACTCACGTTATTTTGTTTATTGCAGATTCAAGTTTTTCGAAAGCAATAGATCTAAGACCACGATTCCCGGTAGCAAACCTATATATTTCATGCTGACTAATGCCTGTCATTTTACCTAATATTGAATACGTGTATTTAGTTCTAAGTTTGAGTATTTTACTTCTTAATACCCTTACCCTCTTCTTGTCTTCCGGGCTATCCATTTGGTGGCCCTTTACCTTATATTCTAACTTGACCTTATCTTTCTTGTTTGATTTGTATTGAATGATTCCAAGATCCTTATTCGTTCTTGCAATCTTACCAGAAAGTTTTTTTGCAGCTAAGTCATACTTGATCGCCGCTTCCTTTGCCGTATTAAAGGACCCTAAATAGTATTTTCTTCCATTCTTTGAAATAGCTGCGATATACTTCCTTGTCCTTTTGTTATAATAAACACCTTTATATAGCTTTGAAGTATAATTTTTCTTTCTCCGAGCGTTCTGTTCTCCCTTCTTTATAACGAGCAGGTTTTTCTTTTGATGGTCGAACCACTCACCACCCTTACGAACTACTACTTGCTTTTTGCTTTTTACACCCATGATTTCTCTTTGCATTAAAATCATTAGTTGGCGGCCTTCTTTCGTTCGTTCCGTCCTATATGCTGTAGTGTAGTAGGGGTTGTATTTTACAGACCAAGTAAATTGGCTAAGGTAAATGTAGTCTTCATTGTCTACGAAGAGTTCTTCTCCGTTGATCGCATGGATGATTTTCATTCTATTTTAATTTTTTATTAATAAAATCCTCTTATGGTGAACAATTGGAAGTATTGTTCTTTCGAAGACCTTCCAATTGTTGAAGAAATATAACCCTATCAATTTAGTAAATGGAATCCTGAGAATTTGAACTCCATTTATAAGTTCATTTAGTCATTGATTCTTTTTCTGTTTAATTAGTTCCAAAGCTTTTTCAGCCCAGTATCCTTCTTTTTGTCTTTTGACAAATTCATTTAGAAAGTGAATCTCTGCACCTTTAGCAGTCATACCTTCAGAACCGAAATATTTGCTCTCTAATCCTACAGCAGATAGTGAATGATTTTTAATAAAATCCGCTAAGAATTCCTCTCCACGAGAAACGGTGACTTTCGTTTCATAAGTAGTTGTCCTTCCTTCTTTCTTCGGATTTATTAAATCTACTTTTACTAAAATCACACCCGCGTACTTAATTCTATTTCTTTCCGGTTTAAGATCAATGGCTTTTGAAAATTCGAAAGGATCTAAGTTTACGTTTCCAACAAAAGCGCCAAGTTCTCTTGTTTGAATAGGAAGACTCGATATTGTAAATTGGTCTTTTCTTTCCTCGCCTGAAATTGCCATAAATGCGGAGTCAATCGGGAAGTCCGATACCCGGCTCTGTATTATTTCATACATTCCTTCATCGTGCGATTTTATATCACCAAAATCTATTTTGCCATAGTACTCAATTTTTTTGGCAGTGTAATCGATGCTCTTTATATTTTTTAATTCGAGAGCTACCGTAGGATAATAATAAACTTTCTCATTCATATATAAGAATAGAGAAAAGCCGACAATTCCCGAAGTGTTTTTTTCTCCGGCAAATCTGTTTACATCGATCCGTCTTTGTGGTATTGAACAATTTGATATACTCAATATCGTTAATAATATTAATGTAGTATATTTTAATTTTCTACTTTTCATTATCATAAATAAATCTACCTTATTTTACTTTTTCTTTGTTGATATTACTCCGCTCGATGAGAAGTCGCATTCCTCAAAGGCCGAATAAGTTATGTAAGAACTAATTCTCAAAAGGACCCCATAGGTTTCCAGTGAGAATTCACATTCGCTAATTTTACTCTTAGGATAGAATTTAGAGTTATCTAAATCAAATAACGTAAGGTTTATTGCAGTAGCAGCTAAAACTTCTTCGTTCGTTCTCGATTCCAGCGTTGCCCCTGTTAAACCTTGCTCTGTGAAAACTTCTTTGTACGCAGCATAGTCTCCAATTTCAGCAGCCAGTATTAATTTAGCCTTAGCTTCGTTTCCTCGAAATGAATTTGGCTGACCTATCTCCGAACAATAGTAAAAGGAATTTAACAATATAATCACAGCTATAATTCGCATACATATCCTCAGTTGCTGATCTTGATTTAGTAAAAGGACTTGTAGAACAAAAGAATCAAATTATACACTATTGCGAAGTAGCCAATTAAAAGAAATCGCTTCTTGTATGTTAGAGGCCACTGAAAGAATCTATAAATATTAGATTTTTTGTCCTCAGGAATTTCGATCCAACCTTCGTTATGTATTTCTGGACCAAACCATAGTGATTTAACTTTAGTTATCTCTTTTCCAAAGACTTCTATCGAGATTCTATTTGTGTCCGAAAATTCGCTTACGACTGTCTGACATTTTTGGCAATGATTCAAATGCTTATAAAGCAATAGAGGAATTCGCTTTTCCTTTGTTAAATAGGAAATTAAATACTTATCTTCGAAACAGCTTTGGTTGGATAAATCGTTCATAATTAATTTCCTATTTAACTACCCTTTTCCTGGTGTATAATTGCTATACTAAATACAATATTTTAGAATTGATAATAATACCAACGAGGAAAAAGAGAGTCTTAATTCTATTTGCGGAATAGGACCCTCCATACCAAAGGACTAGTATTTTTATTCCAATATGGTTTACTTTTTCTTATTTGGTTTCTTCTCTGCGATTTCTTTTACCGGAGTTCCTTCGACTTCGACACAACTCAAGAAAAAGTAGTGATAAGACTTAGCCTTAACATCCACGTCTTTTAATCCAGTTGCTCCCGGCGAAGCGTTTAATGCGTCTCTTACAGCTTCGGCAATACTATTCGCATACCAGTTTGAAGGCAAGAATCCACAATCACGACCTATTACTCTTTCTCCACTTCCAATTACTTCTAAGTTAGAAGGAGCAATAACGGCGTATCTATTAAACTGACCCCAGTTATATGAACAATTTGTGGTTAGAGCGAAAATCAGAAAAAAAGCAGAACTTATAATTCTATTTTTCATATTATTTCAAGCTCCTTGTCTGCGCACAATTTCCAGAAGTAAATTTAAGTCCAACTTTTGAAAGGTCAGTCTTACTCTTATTTTCCAAATCCTTGTTCATATCGTTAAGGATGTTAGTTACAACCATGCTGCAATTCTCTCCAATTACTTCATCGGAAAGTTGTGCGGTGTCTGATTGTGCAGGAACTATATAACCCACACGTCCTATTGTAAAACAGCCGGTCAGTAGAACCATGGCCGTACCCAATGTTAATGTTCTTATCATTTTTGCCTCGTTTTTGATTTTTATCTTAGCTTTTTTTAATATTTCGCATAATTTTCAACCGATTCAGTGTAGTGTCAACTGGCACAAATTGTAAATTAACTTAAAGCTTCATAAATAATTTACATGTAATAAAATAAGAAAACAGAATTCTGAGATTTTACGAATTAATATAAATGAAGAAATAGAGCTATCCACGACTGTACTTCCAAATATAACATTTTAATTTAATACCTTGCGGACATCTCAAATGTAGGTATAGCAAATTTTGAGATTCCTCATAACGATTGTTTGGTATTTTTCTTGAAAAATAGATTGCCTTGCCTTTTCCATATTCAGTTAAATAGATCCAATCAGATATCCTAGGATAGTCGACTACTGACAATGTTAAATTATCAATAAAATCGTCTGATTTAAAAACTCCTTTCTTAACTAAAGCGGTTCGAAAAGTTTGTGTATCAAAAAAGACCGCGCACACTGAAGAATTTGAGGTACTATCTATATAATTATCTTTCTTGCGAAAGCTTAATGCTTCGTAACCGTTGAATTCCACCAAGAACTCTTCATTCATCATTGTTTTAAGACTGTTACAATTTTTTTCTCTAATAGCATTTAGAAAATCCGAGATTTCATCGAAAGTACCAAAATTTGGATCAAAATCAACTTGAGCCCCGTCGAAGCTTTTTTGAATTTCTTTTCCCGATTTTGATGAACCTTCTTTACAGAGAAATATCAAAAGCGCACTGAGAATAATAATAACCCTGTTCAAATTCGTTGCTTTTCTTTTTGTATTCCTACTTTTTTTTGCATGCGAATAACATACGAACGACAGTTAATAACTTTCTTCTTGTATCGGCCAAAGGTAGCTCCTTAATATTACCCCCGCGAAAATTTACGAATAAAACACTTTTGATTGAGTCCTGCTGGACAATCTAAGTACAAACTTAACAATAAATCAATTCCTCCTTTTCCTCGTTCTCTAGAAAAATAAATCACTTTTATTTTCGATCCATCATTCCCTTCATCCGTAGTTGCATTTATAGTTCGAGATATCGATAAATAGTCACGAACAGATAGCAAATTATCATCAACTACTTCCAGCGAAGGATACATTCCTTTCTGAACGAGTATAGTCCTCAAAGCAAGAGTGTCGAAAAAAACTTGGCATACAGAAAAATCTGATTTCTGAATTTTAAATTCATTCTTTGCTAAAAATGTAAATACTTCATAACCATTGAACTCTACAGAGAATTCATTTCCTAAATCAGACTTTAATTTTTCACAATCCTTTTCTCTTAATATTTTTAAAAAGGAGTTAAATTCATCTTTAGAACCAAATTCCGTATCTACGACTACTTTTATATTATCATAATTAAATTCGTTCTCATTCTTTAATCGATCATCCGCTTTCGGAGATGCTTCTTTGCAAAATATAACTAATATAATTGAGGCTAATGCTAATGAATATTTCATAATTTAACTTCCGTATTTATATTCTTTTAAATTTCTATCGCTATTGTCCATTCCAATAGGGATAAAAATCCCAGCGTTTCATGGTCACAGGGTTACCTTTTTTAGTTAAATCGCCTTGGAAAGATTGTATATGCAAATGCGGACCCGTAGAACCACCTACTTTTTTTGGAGTTGCTCCCAACCAGGTTCCGGCAGGAAGCGCGGACCCGGAATTAAAGGCATCAATGAGAGTTTTATTAACTATAGTCATGTGAACTAAGTCTGCACGAGCTTGAATATTTCCATTGGAATCTAAGAGCCCTATTTGGATGTTCGTTCCATGGATTCGATCAGCTCCATTTTCTTGGCCTAATTTTACGTCTAAGACTTTAAAGTTAGCATTCGGGCCAAACCATAACATGTCCTTATTAGAATTGTCTGGTCCTCTTAAATCAAATTTACTTGTATCATCACTATCAGGTTTATAATGATAATTATCTCTAAAATCACCCATGCTAATTGCTTGCGAAGTATCTGGAGCGATATTCGCTTCTACTATTTTTATGTTTGTACCAAATACATCGGAAACTTTTTTATCATTTTTAAAGAAGTCTCCTATGTCCGTTGGAACATCACCTGCATAATTTCCTTTATGGGAAGCAATAGTTTCTACGACATTCATTCCATATTTACTTATTAAAGCTTGTTCAAATGCAGCTTGCTGACCTTCGACACTTAGCTTTTTATAGATGCTAACTTCATCCTTTAAGCCTTTTATAAGTTCAGCTTTTTCTTCCGGACTGAAGTTACCTTTATTTATATATTCTAATGCTGCCTTCTCATTTCCTAAAACATATATATTTTTTACTTTCTCACTATTAGATATTTCCGAATTAATTCCCGAGTCTGATCCGGATCTTTTTTGAGTATCATTTGAATTGCTCTCCTGATTCGCAGAAGAGTTTCCATTAAAAAAGGATTTAAGACTTTCAAATAAACTCGTTCCTTTGAAAGGTGCTCCACTTGGAGCTTCCGCTTGTAAAGATCCGTCTCCAAAAATATTGAGTAATCCACCGTCACCAATTTGACCGATCCCCAACAATAGATCTTTGAAGAGATTCCTATTCGCCGAACCTAAATCAGATTTTCCGAATATGTCAGAATTAATTGGTTGAGATTCGAAGGAAAATATATCTTCAAAGATAGATGTGGTTTTATCCCACAGTCCCTGAGAATCCGCTCTCAACGCAGCTTGGTTTTTAACATGTTCGTTATATTCCTCTTCGGTCATGCCCCCGAGCGATAGAGCTTGCGCCTTACCTACGTCTCCAAAGAAGTTTTTATTATAAACTGCATCTCCGCTGATCGAGTCGTATGTGAGGGCAGTCGCACTATTCGCATTAAGTGAGGCAGTATAACCTTGAGTTATATCGTTATAGGAGTAGGTTCCAGTCATACCAATAACAGACGGAGTTGTTACGCTATACGTATTTCCACCAAAGGCAGTGTGGCTATAATCCAAACTTGATTGAGGAAGATATTTATTAGTATTCTCAGAGAAGCCAGCGGATTGTCCGAAACCGTTATTCACGTCATAGTTTACACCTAAGTTTAAGGATGCCGCATAGTTGCCACTTGCTTTTGTTCCTAAACCGATTCCTAATCCGGCATCAACTCCGGTAAATCCATTTTGATTAAAGGACATTCCCAAGTTACCTGTCAATCTACCGCTTGTTCCTAAAGTAGTTTGCAAGCCTAAACTTCCAGTTATATCCCCTGTCTTCGCATTCCAAGAGATACTTCCCCCGACTCCCAATCCAGCTTTACCGTAACCTCCCCCAACACTCACTCCAAAGCCTTCTTTATAGCTATAGGACATCTCGTAAGATACGGCTCCTGCTGTTAACCCTTGTAAGTAAGCATTTCCTACGTTAGCCGCTCCGGCAACTGCACCTAAGACTCCGCCTTCATAGGCTCCTTGGACTGATTTGTAAGCCGCAAAGGCAATAAGAGACGCTCCTCCTGAGAAAGGTGCTCCTACAATCGCCGCGACAGCGGTCACTGCATCTACGACTTCTCTATTTTCATGGTAAGCTTTGGAAACAGAGTTCGAAATCGCTTTAGTATCTACTACATATCCTAACGGAGTAATTTGGACTGCAAAGGCTACAGTATCACCAACAGCACTTGCAAATCCGTCGCTCTTCAAGGATTCGCCTTCCGCTTTCATTTGATCGTACTTTTCTTTTAGTTTAAGAGCAGTATAGAATTGCGTGAAATGGTGGTCTCCAAATACACCACCCTCCGTCGCTCCGACCAAATAACCGGAGGACATGGCACTTTGTTCCATGAGCCTTTTGTCCGATGCGTTAGCAGTCATATACTTAGGGTCGCTAAGCAGGTTTCTTAGTGCTCCTTGAGAAGCTTGCATGACTTTTGCCATTGCCATTGGATCTAAAGCCGCAATTTTCTCTTCTCGGTTCTCTTGGTTTACTGGATCGTAAGTTTTCTTGAAGTCCTTATCCAACACGCTAATTGCGAGCTTAACCATTTGTTGGAGTTCAGTGGTAGATGGTCCACCATCAGCCGCTAACGCGTTATAATTACTTAAATCCCATTCTTTTCCTTGGCTATCTTTTACCTTCGGAAGTTGCTTTGGTCCTTCATAACCATAGATAGCGTAATTTGGAAGGATCTGCTGCTGAGGCTGCCCGTCTGGTCCAACTGTTTGTCTTATGAGTAGATCACCCACTGGCATAAATCCGTCTTGGATTACTTTCTGGACAAGTTGTTTACCAAGATCCTTATTCGCTGCACCGATTGTTTCTTCGTAAGTTTTTGGAATATTGTATAAGCCGTCTAATGATTGTAATACTACAAGCTTCTGTGACCTTTCTTCCATTTCCTTACTCATTTCTTGGAATTGTTTCAGATTTGAATCGTTCAGTTTTTGAGTTTTTACCTGGTCAATGAAGAACTGAACATCTTGATAAGAACCTTGATTAATTAAGTTATCATCAAACTTGCTTGGAGCACCAGCTAAGACTTTATTCAAGATCGCATTAGCGTTCAGTTCCACTCCGACTTCGGTTGGAAGGTCTTTTTTATAGCTTTCTATCAAGCTTTGGATTTGCTTATAAGCTTGTGCAAGTTTGTCCGAATCGCTTTGGTCCTTATATGTGGATATAAAGTCCTTTTCCCAAGCGGCTTTTTCGGAAATCATAGTCGCAATTTGATCGATGTGAGCTTTTTCACCTTCAGCGGCTTTCTTTTTGAAATCCGTTCTCCAACTATCCCAGCTTTGGAGAATAGTATTTGTCATTTCATTAAATTTCGATAAGCCAGCATTTTGAAGGAATTGGATATTCTCTATCCACTCTTGTTTCTTTTGATAGAAGTCTTGTTCCTTTTGATCCCATACGGCCGTTTGCAAAGCGTATTGTTGTTGCTGGTTTGCTATAAAGAGTTGATCGATAATTTTTCCTTTCCCCATGTAATCTTCGGCGACTTTCTTATACATATCGTATTCAATGTTTTCGCCGTTGTTATTAGAAAGGTTCTTTAAGAGATCCGAGTAGAATTGCTCTCTTGAATCCAAGATTGTTTTTTGGTCTGCCTTTTGACCGCCAGCTCCAATATATTTATCTTGAGCTGCAAAGTATTCATCTCTTTCAATCTCGTATTGAGATTGAGAAAGTACTGCCAATGCGGAAACGAATTCATCCGCACTTGTCATTGTAGCTGTTTTTAATCCATCAGTTGATCCAGTTATAGTAGCAGATACACCTCCGGCGTTATCCCCGTCATCTCGTACAAGAAGTCCATAAGCATCGTGGACATATCTTTTCTGAACCACAGAATTTCCGTTCTTACCGGCAATCTTATCCATGTTTAGAGGTTCTTTACCTCCATTCCATGAAAGCGTACCGTTATCGAAAGTTCCAGTCCCAGTTAAATAGTTTAAGTCACTTGCAAGCAAACCTGTATTAAGGGTGTATTTCCCTTGTTCATTTCCGGAACCTAACAGAACCGATTTCAATTGGTCGTTGCTCGAAATATCCGTGTAATAATTGAGTTCTGCCTGTAAGTCTTTTAATTTTTGAGCGGATGCTTGCGCGGAATCCAGATTTGATTGCAATGCAGCTTTCTGAGTTACCCAGGTATTTGTTCTATTGATCGCTTCCAAGCCTACGGTTGGATTTCCCCATCCCATAATTGCAATTAATAAAGCCTCAGCACCCATTTGGTTCGAAAGGCTTGTTTCCATCTTGGAGGCATATTGAGAATACGTTGTAGAACTTAATCGATTATTCGCCGCCGCAGTTGCCCCCGCATAAGGATCTAACCACCATACACCATCAAAAGCGTTCATCGTTGCTTTCATTTGAGGAGCAAGATCTGAGCTTCCACCGTGAGATTTAACAAAATCTAAAATACTATACTGCGGATACTGAGAATTTAATCCTCCGCCATAAGTTAAGGCTCCACTTGTAGAGCCTCTTCCGCCATTAATAAAATCCCAAAGACCAATATTGCCACCAAGAACTCCTTCCATAATTTGATATTCTTGGCGTAGATCTGATTCTAGGGAGATATAATCAGATTTTTGATAATCGATCTTTCCATCTAGACCATTAGCATTCAATTTAGATTGGTAACTTGCAGGAACTAAGACATTATTCAAATAGCCTTGTAGATTTGCCCGTTCAGAATCGATCTGATTTTTGAGATCGGTCATTCTATCTTTTATCGTTTTCTCTGCCTGACTAAATCTTAGAGCTCTTTCTGCCCATTCTTCGGTTTGTTTTTGGTTCTCCTGAACTTGTGGATCCGAATTAATACTAGCTAGAGTCGTTTGCTTGGAAATTAGGCTTTGTAAGTCAGTAATTTCTTTTAGTTTCGCTGTGACCGCGGCGTTTGCATCGGCAAGCCTTGTTTTTGAAAGTTCAGTCGCATTAAGATTACTTACACCAGCACTATATTCCTGAAGAGTTGCGAAATCATAAACGGCGCTTTTCTCGGAGAGTGCAGCGGAAGCAGTTTCCATCGTGTTATACGCTGCGGTTACTTCGGCTTGCTTTGCGGCATATTGAGTTTGAATACCTTTTACAACAGTTTGTTGTGCAGTGAAAGCAGCTTCCGCATCTTCGAACGCTTGTTGATTTAGATCGTATTGCGTTTTAACAATTCCAAGTTCACTACCTAAGGCTGATTTAAGTGCATCTCCGGAAAGACCATTATATTTATTTGCAATATCAGTTAGGATTCCAATCTTTTTACCGGAATCCATAATATTGTCAGCATAACTATACATTGCCCCCGTTGCTTTACTGGTTTCTGCGTATGGATCATTGATCGCTACTCTACCCGGCAAGTTATTGTCTACGTAATTGTCTATGATGCCTTTTAGGTTATTAATTCCAGGAATAAAATTATAGGTCCCGGTCGTTTGGTCTTTCTCATATACGTCATCGGAAATCTCATATCCGGAGTCTTGGATTTCTTTCAATGCCTGACGAATAGAAGGATTTGCTTCAGTTTTATCCGGATCGAAAGAATAAGACTTATAACTTTCGATTAAAGAAAGTAAATTTCCTAAGCGTTGTTCTGCCTGGTATTCAAGTTCTCTTTCTTTGTTGGTTATTTGAGTTTCAAGTGTCGGAGCCGTTTGGCCTTGAGAACCAATATTTATGTAACTCAAATAACTCTCAATTACAACGTTACCTTTAACAACGTCGTATGCGTATTTTGCTTTTCTCTCACTAGCTTGTGCGTTTGTAATTTCTAAAGTTAAATTTAAGTTCTCTTTGCCTAATGAAGAGACAAGATCAGAAAACCCTGATTCATGTTGGTAATTCTTTAAATAGAAATCAGTCTGAATATTAGAGAGAGGATCTAAATATCCGAACGGAGTATAAATCCCCGCTTTATAGAGGAGGAACCCTTGTTTTTCAGAATCAGATACTCCTCCTTGTAGTTTACTATTTGCAAAACTCAAATATTCATCGTCGCTCTCACCTGAATAATTACTTAGCACGAAATCCATTCTGACACTTTTATTTAAGGAAGTGACAAGCCCTGGTTCGTATTTTTTATCCTTTAACCAAGCAGTTAGGGATTCCAAATCATCCGGACTTAAGTTTTCTGTTGCCGAACGATTATAATAAGCATAAGCCAAATCCCTTTCTTTCAGCGAATCTGGTAAATAGTATGAGGAATTTCTAGAGTCATAATTTGAGACAAAGTTCTCAAGCAGTGATTGACCGTCTGAAGAAATGCCGTAATTCAAAAGGAAATCTCTCAATACCTGGTTCTTATCGACTGTCTCGTTTTTCGTACTAGCCGCGTAAGTCATCGCTCCCAAGTATGCAGAGAAATTACTGACTAAAGCGTAATTTGCTAGTTCCGGAGGATAGGTGCTCGAATTTGCGAATACACCTTGGCTTAAACTGTTATTTATTCTCTCGTAACCTAATGCCAAGGCTTGTTCATTTAGTGCCGCTTTTACTTCCGGATCGGAAGACAGTATAATGCTAGAAATTCCTTGGCTAAGATCCGCGTTTTGAACTTTTGCTTGGTCTCTATATACTTTTAAATACTCAAATATTTCAGTTATTTGGGATTCGGTTAATGACTGTCCTAAAAACTTCGCCTCTGTGTTCTTTGATAGAGCATATATATTCGTAGAACTTGCATTAGAATCAACATTCCATTTCTTTCCTGAACGAACCTCCGCCATAAACTGGTCTAGGGAAGTATTACTTGCAAGCTCTGAAAGGAAGGCTTCGCCTAATTCTTCTTTTCTAATTTCCCAAGCATATTCTTTCAAAGATTGCATTCCGGAAACAAGTTCGGAATCTAATTCATAATCTGTACCAGATAGTTTTGCTTGTAAGGTCGCAAATTTTGTTAAGCTAGATTCAATTTGACCCATCGCGTTATATACTGGCTGACCGGATGCTTGTAACGCTTTTAGTGTGGATTGTAAATCAGCGAATATTGCTTTTGCTTCTGTTACAGTGGATGTATAATCCTTCGCATTCGAATAGGTAGTATTTAGATTACTTTCTGTTCTATCGGCGACCGGAATAGAACTGAAATATTTTAGATTTTCTATTTGGTCGGTATAAGTTCCTGCATTTTCAAGGGCAGTAAGGATAGCGCTATT
Organism: Leptospira licerasiae serovar Varillal str. VAR 010; assembly: GCF_000244755.1. Taxonomy (NCBI): domain Bacteria; kingdom Pseudomonadati; phylum Spirochaetota; class Leptospiria; order Leptospirales; family Leptospiraceae; genus Leptospira; species Leptospira licerasiae. The sequence continues at coordinate 99,927 of NZ_AHOO02000007.1, forward strand.
TACTTCTTCTCCGTTTTGTTGTTTTGTTATAAAGAAGTCCCTTAGCTGCTTAACGTATGAAATGAGATCATCTTGGCTAATTTGATTCTTAGAACCTTCGCCTAAATATACGATAATCTTATCGGATAAACCGTCTTTAAAATCTTCTACTTGTCCTTTTGTAGTTTGTAATGCAGCGTAAGTTTTAGATACCGATTGCAGGCTATTAGAGATTGCATCTAAGCCGCCGGACAGAGCAAAAACACTACTTAGATTGCTTTGATCTGTCGCAAGACCAAGCATTCCAAGTGTTACACCCATTTCTTGGGAGATAAGGAGTTCGATTGGACTACTCTGTAATGTATCAAAATAGGTAAAATTGGACGGTGTAGTATTATATTGGTCCAGAATTCCGGATGGAGCTAGTGCAAGTGTCGTCGCATTTAAGAGGAATGTGGAAGGAAGATTTTCCTCTAGCTTCATTTGAGATACTAAGTTTCTTCCTTCTGTATATGCACTTTGAGAATTTCCAGTGATAACTTGGAGTAACCCTTGAGAATTTAAGTATGCAGATTTTAAATCATTGAATTTGGAAAGAACTACATCGGATTGATTTAGGAAAGCATCACTTCCTGGAGTAAGAGAAGAAAGTGCGGTTTTTGCATCGTTATACGCGCTAAATGCAGATTCTAAATTCGTTCTCGTAGAGTTCCAACTAGAAAGATTCGTCGAAACAGTAGAGATATAGTTTCCAAGGCTTGTAAAATCTTCGGCAGTAAAAACATTTACACCCGGATTTGCTGGGTCTTGGTAATCTTTTAAGTTATAGATTCCTTGTAGGGAGTTTATTTGACCTGAGAAATAATTAAACCTATCATCTGATAATAAAGATAATGCGGCGTTTACAGGAGAATCAGCACTATTTAGAGAAGAAACAAGATTGGAAGAAGCTAAATTATAATCTGATAAGTTTGTATTGTATTTGGAATTTAATTTGGAAGCATCCGAATATACTGAGGATGCGATACCTGTTCCGAAGATATTCGAAATTTGCGATAGATCGCTCATCGCTAAGAAGAAATCTTCCGTAGTGGATTTGCCAGTTAAGTATTCAGCCAAAAGATTTTTTCTAAAATCTTCTTCTTCTGTATTGTGATCCTGGTTTGTTCCTAGGTTAAAGGAATCCTGCAATAGATCGGACGCCGTTAAATCGGATAACCCACTTACCTTCGATCTGATTTCAGAAAGTAAACCTGTTGTTTTATTCTCTTGAGATTCGAAATAGTCGTCTGTTAATGCGGACAATACACCGTTTGTGGATACTTGATTTGCGAAAGCACTTATGGATTTGGATGCTTGGTCTAGTGAAGACACTTTCGAAACTACAGCAGAACCAAAGAAGAAAGTGCTTCCGAAACCATAGGATTCATTAAGGAGCCTTTTCTCATCGGCCGTTCCACTTTCTCGAATAGCTGCTCTTTGTTCGGCGCTAAATTTTCCACCATCCTCATAGAAAGAAACTGCATTTCCGGCGGCATCAATTTCCTTTTCTAAGCTCGAAATCCAATCTTCATAGTCAGCCGAAGCCAATTGATTCGAGATAGAATTTCCATTGTTTCGAAAGAAACTTAAAACTACTTCTAAAGCTTTTCTCTGAACTAAAGCATCAGGATCTAAATCCAAATTCAACGAGTTAGAATCAGAGTCCTTCAATACTTGCAAGTAAATCGTACTAAAATTTCTTTTATCCGAAGGCAAATCGGCTAAATAACCATGCAAGATCTCTAATGCCTTTTCGTTAATTTTTGCACCTTCAATATTTTTGCGATTTTCTGCGTTTTGTTTTAATGCCTGAAGACTTTCCGAATTACCATCCGGATCTAAAAGGAAATTCAGTTCGTCTTTTCTAACTAAATATTCGGTTTGGAAACTTTCGTAATAAGATAGGAGTTTCCCGGACACAGAAGATGCCACACTATTTCGGGTCTCTATACTGTTCTTAAACGCCTGAATAGAATTCCCAAAATTTCCGAAAAGACTAGAGATATCACCAAACGAGGTTCCCATACCGGAAATCACTGGCGACCAAGCTTGAGTACTAGAATCCAAAATAGATCTAAATCCTGCTAAATCATTCTTAGCATTTGTTCTATCAGTTCCGGTTAGACTTGAATCGATAACAGTTCCGCCTCTTTGAAATACGTCCAATAGAACGGTATTCAAATAGGTTGTTGTTTGATTTAAATCTGAGACAAAAGATTGGAACTGCCCTATTTGAACAGCAGAGCCTTGGATATCATTTACAAGAGTTAAAATCCGATTAGAATACTCGGTTGTTCCTTTCAAATTTGAATTCGCACTTACATAAGCATTGTATTCGGAAGTTTTATCCTGAATTTTGGAAAACCCATCTTCCATAGAAGAAGAATTGGAATTCCATTGTCCAAGTAAGTTCTCCAAATATGCAATTCCCTGGTCCACACGATCTAGTCCAAGATAGGTTGTATCGTAAGAAGAAACGGAACCGAAACCGCTTCTAATATTCTTTAACTGGTTTAAGTAGTTTGTTAATTCTGATTTCTTTGCGGTTAAGTCATCGACCGGGAAACTTGTACTCGCTGTATTCAATAGCTGAACTTGGCTATCAAAAGAACTGCTCGAATCGACAACTGGAGTATCCAAATTAGCCAATTGCGATTTCATGTCTGTTAATTCCTTTTGGATTTGAACTGCAACAGTATTTCCATAAAGAGACACAAGAGTGTTTCCACTTAAGAGGGAATCGATTTTCTCACTTAATGTACCGTCACCGTTAAGGACTTTCTCTAGTGCGGCCTTTTTCTCTTTAACGTCTTCGAAAGCTAAAATTTGGCTCAGACTTTGATTATAAAAACTTTGTGTTCTTAGAGCATTTTCTCTTTCATACGTTAGTTTGTACATTTCAGCTTCTTGCTGACGTAAAACTTCTCTTTGACGCTCTATCTCTTCGTTTGCCTGCTCTATTTCGTAACGTAAGCCAGAATCGGTTTTATTCGTACCGTCCGTCTTTAATTCTCCAATCGATCCAAGCAATTCAGGGTTTTGAATTAAAACCTGCATTTTGATCGTGCTATCGTAAGCATTTTGGGAATTCATTAATTCCGAACGAGCGAGCTCTAAGGCTTTCCTTTTATCTTCTAAAACCTTATTTGCGGCTTCGAGATCCGTTAAGATACTTGTAGGACTTGTAGTTGTCGAATTTGCCGTTGTAGAAGAAGTAGAGTCTAATCCGGTTTGAGAAT
>NZ_AHOO02000008.1 GCF_000244755.1 Leptospira licerasiae serovar Varillal str. VAR 010
CGCGACAGAGGGAGGCGGTTCGGATTGAGAGGAAAGGATTTGTCCGGAAAATCCAAAAGAAAAGAACTGAAAATTGGCTTCAAGATTCTTTACAAAAAATCCAATTTGAATCCAAGACTTTTGAAGAAATTCCGAAAATTCAGAATCATAACGGTTTCGGAATACTAAACTCCTCTTCTACAATTTCAAAAGCCAGAAAGTATGAACGACCCGAACTTGAAAAATACAATTCATTCTGGTTCAATTCGAATACAAAGAAGTTTCAAAGAAACCGAGAACTCGAATATCAAAAGATAGCAAGTAAGATTTGGAACTGGATCCAAGCGGGCAGAAAGAAAGGTAAACAATACTCAGTTATTGAAGTTTGTGACGAGTTAGAAATTCATAAAATAACTGCTATGACCATTCTTAGGAAATGGATAAAGCTCAGACTAATTACAAGGAGGCGGATCGGATTTGCTCGGTATGATAGAAGAATAAATTTCTACATAAAACCGCTAAAACAAGAACTACCTTTAATTCTATACAGTAAGCTCAGGACAAAGGCTTCCAAACGGGTTACAAGAAATGAAAAGTAACCCGAGGAAGAAAAGAAAGAAAATCTATAAGTTCAAAGCTGAGGATTTCTATAAGATCTTAGATCACCAAGATTACAGATGTCTCCTAACAGGAAGAGAACTTCTTCCTGAAAATACAAACTCTGAGCATATAGTCCCTCTTCGTAAAGGCGGCAATCATGAATTCAATAATATCTGCCATGTAGTAGCTCCCCTTTCTAAACTAAAGAGATATTATACTGAAGAAGAAATCGTTCATTTAGCTGCGGACATTATTAAATGGAAAGGAGAAGATTATGGCTATAAAGAAATCCAAATCAATTTCAAAAAGAAGAAATGAAAAATTCCCAGGATGGTTAGCACAGAGTATTTCTGATAATCTAAACAAGAAACATTCATTCTTTTTAAGAGAAAAATCAAATGAGACTAAGTGGGTTACCTGGGGTCAGTGTATTCTAAATGCTCAAAAGAATTTCATTGTATATCTAAAAAGAAAGCCTCCTGAAAACATTCATAAAAATCCCAATTGGAAGTATAAAGCAATTCAAGCAATCTTTTTGATTGAAAAGGTAGTAGTAAATAATCAAAGCGAAAGGCGATTATCACATGTCATAAAGAATCTAAATGATTTTGCCTCTAACCCTCCAAAATTCGATTCATCTGATAAGCTATTTCTTCGCACCTCTCACTTAGAAACAAATAAGCTCAACGGCTTCGTGTCTGGCTTTCGAAATGCAGATCGAGACATCAAGGCAAAAAGATGGCCAATTTCAGCACATAGAAATGGCTTGCGAATGATGCGGACTGAATTTCCGGATTTAACAAGGAGTAAGTCGGATTGGGATATTTGTTTTAAACAAGCCAAAGCAAACCTAAGTCATTTCCAAGAAAGTGAATGGATTAAAGCTTTTGAAAAGAATCAAAATAAGTTTAATAGGATATTGTTAGATACGCTTTAAGGTGGAGTAGACAAATGTAAAGAGTTATAATAATATAAGGGTTATCTACTCCATCTGGCTAATTAAAGGAGAATTTCAACAGAATTCAATTAAACCAGAATCGATGAATTTCTTCTATAAAATATTCATCAGTTATTGGATATCCTGATTTAGAGCCAATTACTGAATCGATCCCACAATTTGGACAAAGAGCCGTTTTACCCCTTGGATCTTCTTCGTCGCACCATTCCAATATCTTTTCTGGATCAAAATTCGATCGGCAATAGAAACAACAACACAGGTCACTTTCCATAATTTCAGAATGATGAAATATAGAATGCTTATGAGCTTTTCTTAAAAATTCTTCGGTAAATTTCATCGGCCTATTTTCTCTTGGATCGACTTTTCTAAAACCTTCATTTACTAAGTCCCCAATGCCTATCGGGTCTAGATGATATTGTCTCCCTCATTTGAAGTTGTATTAAACAATGAGCACAAGAAGGAAATCTCGGAAAAACAAAGACATTTGTTATCCCTGTTCCAGCACAATCTTATAAGTAAATTTCTGCAAGGCAAGTTTTAAGGGACCTGATTCTAAGTAAGCGTATCGATTTCTACAGCTTCCATGCTCTCTCAATTCATCGTAGCTGCTACCGAATTGTGCAATTCCCTTTAGTTATATAATCTTTGATATTTTCCAATGGGAACGGATTACTATACAGAATAACTCCTTTCGAAACGGCCCGTGGAGGTATTAAAATACTTCCCGAATCGATCTTATTGTTGAAATCAAGCGTCGTAACAAAATTCAGATCTGAAAAATAACTTCCTCCAACTTTTGATGGATGGTTTTTATCTATCTCTTGCTTTAAATAATCCATTTCTTCGCATTTACCTTCAAGACATGCGAACATGGCATTTATTGTGTAGATCGTTATGGCCGATATTGCTATGAAATTATAGAAATTTTTGACGGTTCCCTTCCAATTGAAGCAACTAACTTGTTTTGGGTATTCCGTTGATTTTAACGGAATTAAGCTATTATCATCCAACTGAAGATTTAAGTTCCTGAGAGAGAATGATTCAGTCTCGTCCGAGTCGTTTTGAATTAAAATTAGCCCTACTAGATAATCCTGGGAAAGGTGAATTAATGCTGAATCAGTATTATCTACAACAAAATTAGAAAGCAGATGATCAACGAAAGGAGAATCTGACTTTAGTAAGATTATTCTCCCTTTGATATCATGATCCGATATCCTAAAGACTTTTATAACGTTTAGTTCTTCATCCCTAATTGTATCTGGATGAAAATCAATGGATTGCTTATCTCGATCGGGAAGTAAGCATTGGCATAGGAATAACGATATTAGGAAAAATAGATGATTTATTTTCATTCTTAGGTATTAAAGAATTTCCCAATAAACTCCAGGAAACTTTAAAATGCAATTAATTGCACTTAAGGTCCAATGCATTCACTTATTCTTCGAAGGGGTATTAGAACTTTTACCCATGTTTTTATCGATATACAAATCGTTAGGGCTTATATTACAATAATCACTGCTCAAATAAGTTGTAAATGAGTCAAAGTCAGTAAGGACTCCGAAAGACCGAATTACTGTTGCACAATCTTCTACATCTCTCTTTTTATAATATTTAGATTCATCAACTTTGAAAACTAATTCATCTATAAATGATGCATATAGTACATCTGCGATTACATAGGATTCCAATTCAGATCCAGTTTTGCCCTGCGCTGTAAAAGCTGCATTTGCAGTTAGGTAATCCCCTACCATTGCAGCATTTATGAGCCTTTTTTTAGCCTCATCTCCCTTATAGGTATCAGTAAGACCTAAAGTGTCGACGACCAGGCAATTTACTAAAAAACTGTATAATAGCGTAATTATAAATATGTTAATCTTTTTCATTTGTCCGTCCTGGGGATTTTATAAAGAATATACAGAAACAATTTTCTACTAAGTTACATCAGTAACGAAAGATTACCATTAAATTAATCAACTCTATTCACTAATTAAAATTTACATTTTTCATAGTTACTTTCTAAAAAGCTACTTTCTATACTAGCTGTTAAAGTAACCAAGGTATGTCCTGCATTGGCCTGTCGCTCATCCGAATTTTTTGGTTCAGGATATGGAAATCCTTTATAATGAAGAGTAATTCTAAGAGATTTGTTTTCCGAAAGGTTGACATCTTCAAATATTTTGGTGGTATACCCATACAAATATTTCCCGAGACGAACCTCGTATTTATTTTCCCCGCCATATATAGGAAAAACCAATTCACATCCCGCAGGGAATCTGAATTGTTCGTAATTGTTCCAAAGCTTGAAAAAATTCAGTCCTCTATCTGGATTTATTAAAACGCTTCTCTCAAAGACGGTCCCCTTTTCTTCTCTCAATACAGCTATCATATATTCCTTATAGGAAAGCCTTTGAGTTCCATCAGAAAATTCGTTTGGCAAATAGATTTTAATAAAGTTATTTTTCGAATCGAAAACTGGATTTGGCATATGTTGCCAATACAAAATATTACCTCTACAGTTCATAATAAACGAAATAGAAAAAATAAATATCAACAACCGATTCACAGACTCCCTCCGCATGTATTTCCAGTTGCTTCTGCACCTTTTACAATCAATCCAACAGGAATTGGACTAAAAATATCAATTGTATTTATAAATGATTCTAAATAATTACCTTGCGATAAATTATAACCTGCGGAACCTCCAGAGTAGATTTGTAGTATTTTACTTAATGTAATACTCGTTTCAAACAATGGGACACCACTTATATAGTTAAAACTACCAAATACAGGAACGTTTCCGGGCATCACACCCAATCCCGGCATCCCAAAAAAGGCAATCGATCCGGCAGTGACGGCGAATGAGACTGCAGCTGCGTAACAACCGGCAATTCTCGCATTCTTCTCATTCCAGCGTAAATGATTCAAACTAGATTTAGAATAACCTCCCACAATATAAGCTTGAAAAGTAAATGGAGACAATACAGATCCTGCTGCAAGGATTCCAACTCCTAATCCAGTATAGAGAAGTATTGGAACTGCTGCTGAAGCAAGTAATGCTACACCTACTGCCATTGCTAGTGCAGAGAAAACCAACATCGATGCAACACCTAAAGCAAAAAGTCCCGCGATGATTGCCGCGCCTGCAACGGTCATAGCCAATGCAGCTGCCATAAGTACTGCACTGACTCCTATAACGGCAGCCGCTGCTGCAAGAACAGTGGCTTGAATCAAAGCAACCCCACCTATAACTAATCCAGCAGCTCCGACAATGGCCGCTGCTGAACTCGCAAGAAGAGCTGTTGAACCGACTATCGCTGCGGCGCCCACACCTGCTACTACAAGTGCGGAAGATCCGAACAGAGCCGCTGATCCGCCAATTATTCCAGAGGCTAGACCTAATCCAAGAGCTGTGCTTCCTCCAACTACAGAACCAATTGCTGCGCCTCCAGCTCCTATTGCTCCTGCACCCAAGAGCGTAGCACCAGCTATCATAGCAGCAGCCGATCCTGCAGCGCCTCCAGCTATTACTCCGCCAAGAGCAGTACCTATGGCTCCTACGGGGTTCAATATCAACATTGCACTGCTAAGTGTTAAACTAAAATTTAAGAAACCTAGGCCGTTACTACTCAACCAAGAACTGAGAATACTATGGCCGCTTGGATCTGTGTAACTTATCGGATTACCTTCAGCATACGCGTAAAGATCCATTCCCGTTGGACGACTCCCATCAATTACAGAGTCTGCTTGTAGAAATCTACCAAGAATTGGATCGTAATATCTTGCTTTATAATAATATAATCCGGTTTCTCTGTCTTCCTCTTGTGATGTATATTTATATCTAAATACATCTGGACCAAAAGAATCTTCCCTTTGAATTTCTCCATAAGGTTTATATGATACATGAGAGGCTCCAGACTGCGCTCCTCCTGTGACTCGATTTCCTGACCCATCAGTTGCCATAACAATAGATCCCAAATGATCCGGATGAAGAAATAGAAATCCAGTTATTGGCATTCCTGCCCCTGAGCCAGGTTCGTAAGGACTACCGATTCCGGTTGCCCCCGAATCAATGTAAGGTACCATTGTCCAAGGGGCATTACCGTTACTTCCTGGTAAAGCGATGGAACAATTTGAAAAGGAAATTATCAAAATAGGTGTAATAAACTTGATCGTTAATTTCCAAAGTCCGTCCCCAAACGAAAGTAACGCGAACGCGACACCTAAAAATACTGTAACATATAAAAATGCGATATTCGTTCCAGGAACAAAAAGCAGATATTTAATTCCTCTAATAGCAATATCCTTAGATTGCCAGAGATAAGTATTCCAAGTAGATCCGAGTCCCGAAGAAGCTACGAGCTCTTGATTTACGTAAGAAATTAGATCTGGGTTCTGTCTTGACCACTGACCGACTAAATCTCCAGAATTTCCTTTGAAATATAGCGTATGCTGCGGAGACTTTCCAGGAGTTAAAACAACTTCATAAATTCCACCCAATGTAATCGTCTTAGTTCCATCACTACTTCTTGTTTTTCGAATACGAGTTCCAGAAAAATCGTAATCAAATTTGATCGTCTCCCCGCTTGCAGTATCAACTTGTTTCAATTTTTGAAACGGATTGTAAGAAAACGATTCGTCATTTTTGTTAATTACGTTTCCTGCATTATCGTAAACGTAATGATAAGAAAGGTTATCTCCTGAAACATCGGTAGCTGCATTTTTATGTAAACTATTTGAATAGGAATAAGTCAAATTCCCTTTTTTAAGAAGTCTACCTGAATCCGAATATTGGTATTCTTCTGCTCCATAAACTCCTGTAGCAGAAATAAGACGACCAATGGAATCATAAGAAAAACTTTGAGAACGAACTGGATTTTTATTATCTGTTATCGAAGAATAATTTCCATAATCGTTATAACTGTAATTCAAAACTTGGTAAGAATCTGAGTCTTTACTTGTTTGGATACGAACCAGATTTTTCTTCACAGGATTATAATAAATATTTGTATTAACTCCATTTCCCAAAATCCTCTGAATCTTCAAAAGCCCATCCTCTATCTTAGGTCCGGCGTATTGAACTACTGGAAAATCAGAACCACTACCATCTCCCGGAGTCAAAGTTACAGCAGAAAGGTAACCGGCTTCAGAATAGAGATTTTTAACAATACTTCCTTCCGGATAAGTAAATTCTTCGACTTGCCCTTGAAGATTATATTTCTTTTGAATGATAAAGGTTAACTCTTCTTCCGAAAGATGTTTCTTAAGAAGTGTTTGGTTACCTCTGGCATCATATTCAAAATCAGTGATTCCTAAAGAATCAGTTACTTTGGTTAAGCGGCCTATTCCATTTGCTACGGATTGGTTATCGTATTCGTAAACTTGATATACTGTTTCTCCCTGGGAGCCTATTCCCGCAATCTGTGTAACTCTACCCAATACATCATAGGAGTATTCGATTTTAGAACCACTCGCCAACCGTTGTTCCTGAAGATTTCCTGAATTGGAATCGTATATGTATTGAGTTGTCCCCGAATCCGGGCTTATGACTTTTGTTTTTCTCCCAGAAAAATCACTCTGGATGTAAGTAATCCCATTTTCAGGATCTATGATCTGAGAAATTTGACCATTCGATGCGTACTTATATTGAGTGGTCTTTCCTTGTAGTGTAGAAGACACAGTTTGCCCTAAAGAATTTTTTACTTCAATTTTTTCTTGTATAACATTACCGTTATTCGACTCTTTTACTGTGGTAATCAACCCTGATACCGAAACTGAAGTAGAAGATCCGTCATTCCGTTCAGAAAGGACCATGTTTCCTTCGGCATCGTAAGTAAAACTCGTCCAAGAAAATGGGTTAGACCCTTCTAAATAAGAATCTATTTTCTTTACAGTTTGCCCTTGAGGATTACCGTATGTTTCTTCTACAAGTACATAGCCATTCACTAAACTGCTTCGTTTTTTAGTGATTCCTGTAATTATATTGTTAGATTCTTCCTGCCAACTTTGGCCGTTACTTCTGCGGAAAGTTTTTCGTACTAACTTATTCTCTAAGTCTCCTGTATTTTCATATTCTATCTTCTCGGACCATTCCGACTCCCCAGGAAGATAGCTTAAAACTGCTCTTCCAAAAGTATCATATTCGGTTTTAGATACAACACCATTAGAATTTGTGTTAGAAACTTCCAATCCATTGGTTAAATTATATTCTTTTAAAGTAATATGGCCGAGGGAATTGGAAATCTTGATTGGATACTTATGTACTATGGAATCATATTCTATTGAATTTGTATTTCCGTTAGAATCAAGAGTCGACGTTGGATTTCCATATTCATCGTAAGCCTGGATATATTGATTTTTCCAAACTCCATCGGAAACCAATTCTCGAACTGCAGATACTAATCGACCGGAATAATTAAACTTCTTATCAGACAGTAATTCTCCATCCTTAAAAAGCTGAATTTCAGTCGGCTTTCCTAAAATACTTTGGCTCCAGTCATTTAGATATGTTGTCTTTTCTGACAATATAGTTCCATTTATGGATGTTACTTTGTTTAAAATATTTCCGTAAGAATCATAGGTTTTCGAAATTAATGAAGAAGAAAAAACGTTCCCTGCTTGGTATTTTATCTCAGAGGTATCTCCAGGTAATACCAAGGTCCCGCCAAAAACAGAAGTCGATTTATTATAACTCCAGGTCGATTCAGAAAGTAAAATACCATTCTTTTTAATCTTTTGATATGTAGGTCTCCCGGACATCTCGATAAAACTTGGATCGTATTCTATCTCTATCGTTTGATTCAGAATCGAATCGGTCTGAGTCATTTTCTGAAAACCGATATAAGTAGAATTTCGAAAACCTCCTAGATAAAATCTGGCAAACGAATATGAATAACTTCCCGAACTTAAAATAGTATCCCCGGTTTTTTGAGTTAACCTGGTGATTAGATAATCAGCTCCCCCAAATGGAACAAATTGGGGAGAAGAAGAATTATACAAGCTCGGTTGAATTGCTCCCGGATGATTTTTCGAAAGTTGATATTCTAAATTTAATTCTACATTACCCTGGGAGGAATAAGATCCATTTTCAACCTTCGAAAGAAGTCCACTCGGAAGCGCTTGATTGAATCGAATATAATGCAATTCTAAACTGGATTCATAAGGAAAACTTCTGTAAGCGATGCTCGATATTCCAGGAGCGCTACTCGCAACAGAAGTTTGAAGATTTACTTTATTACCCTTTAATCCTAAAATCTCCGGCTTACCATCAGAGTTTGTATCGATCGAAAGGAAGTATCCGCCCGTAGTCCAGCTATCGTCTCCATTTTCAGAGTAAGTAACATACCCATTCGAATCCGATTTCGCATATGAAACCGCCAAAACACCGTTCGCAGCATCATATCTTAAGAAATCAGCTTTGTTATCTCCGTTTAGATCTATGAAATCTTTTCGATTCCTCCAATTAAAATAAGAAATAGAACTCGAATCCCCACTACTGGAAGTGGAAGGTATATAGGAATCTAAATCAATAGCTACTTCATAAGAACTTGCGTTACCAATCGTAACTATAAACTTATAGGTAGTAACAGTTGTTACTACGCCATTCGAATCAGTCTGATCTATGCTCGTTACATCAGCTCTAAGAGTATCTAAAGCACCATCTCCATTCAAATCTTTAGAAACATCTTGGTTCCAATTTACCTTGAAAGGAGTTAGGTATTTGGAATTCATCGAGTCATAAATTTCTACATTAAAAAATGAGTTGGAAAGGTCGGTATTATCATAAGATATTCTGTCTTTCACTCCATCTCCAGAAAGATCAGCCTCTACATAAACCGTATTGGAACTTGAACCAGACTCTTTATTGGCAAACGCTCCATTAACGTTGATAGTTTGAAGAGGACTCGCTCCATTTGTTAAAAAAGTTCTCCCCGTAAATGGATAATAAGAGATACTTCCTTGGTTACCTGGCATAGAGAAAAATGCAAAGTCCAAATATCCGTCTCCGTTTAGGTCTGAAAAGAACTGGTCACCCTTGTTACCGAAATCGGTTCTTGAAATTTTATTTGTTTCTATTATTTTAAGTAACCCATTCTGCAAATCTAAAAATGTTACAATAAGCTCTTGAGAAGTGGAATCATTGATCCTTACAAAATCCGGAACTCCGTTTCGGTCCAAATCTACAAATTGTTGGAATGACGTTCCGTAAGGAGTAATAGTTAATGTTTGGATTTTTTGAAACCCAGAACCAGTAGAAGTATATACAAGTAAATTATTATTACTGTCAGCCTGGATGAAATCGGTCTTACCATCCCCATTTACATCAAGGACAAAATGTTTCGCAGAAGAAGCTCCCAGACTTTGTGCAGTGACATTTGAATAGGATTCTGAACTGAAATCAGGCCCATAGTAAACTTTCAGGGCTTCGCCGTTATTCTTTAAAATGAGAAAATCACTCTTTCCATCCCCATTAAAATCACCTGGGAGTATTTTTCCGATACTTGTAATTCCAATATGTTCCCCAACAGTGGCATTGCTTGTAGAAATTGGATTACTAGTAGAAGCGTTCCAGTCAGATAACTTGGAAACCGAGAACTTTTGATTCGTCATGTTTCCTGTAATTTTTACCAATTCCGGAGAACCGTCCCCATCCGTATCTGCCGGAGTAACGAATGTAGAAGTTACCCCGTAAGTGCAAACATTTTGATAGGAAGCAATTCCTTGTGCACATAAAATCCTAGCATATCCCAAAGTCGCCGCCATACAGGCTGCGCTAGCCGTACATAAACAAGCTGTCTGCGTAGCTGCACAGCTGGATTGAACATTTGGATTCATAGCTTGGAAGGAAACATCATAATTCTTTCCGTTCGAATTAAATAGATTAGCCTGAGTCGTTCTTTCTGTATAAGAGAAATTGATTGGTTTATAATTTTCCCTTTCGAAGGAAGATAAGATAGGCCCTCGATCGGTAGTGTCATAGCTAAAATCGTAAGTTTCAATTAGCTGTTCTGAACCGCTCGAATCTTTAGCATACACTTCTATTTTGTCTAGAAGCTTCTTTCTAAAGGCAGCTTTCGTAAGATAGAAGATCTGTTCACGAAAACCACTAGAGCGGTCTTTATATGAAAAAACTATTCTCCCATTCCCTCTAGCATATTTGATTTCTTGAGGAAGAGGTTCATCAGAAATAGTAGTGTCCGAACTGTAAATGATATCATAGCCATTTCCAAAAGAATCTCTAACCTTATCTAAATAGGAAGTAATAGCAGCCCCATTAATTAAGATGATTGATCCGGAACCGTTAGTATCATTTCTCCCATATTCGTAAGTAATTCCGGATTTATCTTGGAAAACCCAAACGTTTCCATCTAATTTAATCTTATAGAAAGATTCCATCTTGGATCGGTACACACCGCTCGTGCTTGTCTCGATCAATTCTCCTAAAAGACTGGAGCTATAACCATCGGTTGCTCCAAAGTGGACCCCTAAATTAGGATTTTTTAAAATTCTCGGAAATCCTCCTAAATTCCAGCCGCTTCCCAAGATAGACTGAGTTCCACTTGCCGTATAATCGATCGTAATCGAAGGAACTAAATCTCCCGCTCCTGGAGGAACTTGGATATTCAGAGAAAAACTGGGTTTTCCTGTTATCCCAATTTGGATATTCGGGAGAGGAAGCGGAATGCTAGTTTCTCCACCGGAAAACACAGACGCGAAATAGTTCAGAATGGGGCGTAACGGATTCCAGGCAATAAAGAAGAAAGAGGCTATTAGAACGAATAAGGTAACTGAATTTTTTTTATTTAGTCGCATATCCAAAACATCCCCACAGGGACATGAACCAAAATTAAGTAGCGTTTAATAAAAGCACGTTACCTGATTCATCAATGTATCTAATGCGAATTCATAAGGCAAATATGTCAAAAGGAATTGAAGAATTAACAAATATTTTCCAATTGAAACGATTGCTACAAGTTTGAAAACGAAATTAAAAATTTATTACTCAGGGAACTTTTCCGGAAGACTGTGGTCCCCACCTTCTGAGGGTAAAAATGATCTTAAACTAATTTTATCCAACCTGGACTAATATAAAGAGTTATAAACCTTCCTTCGCAATATTGTCTAAATACTTTGCCTCGAATTTATATCTAAGATCATCGCGCCAAGTTCGGCTTATTCCCAAATACTTATTCAGTAATCCTGCATTTTTATAATTACCGTAAATAATGTCTTTAATTTCCGCCTTACGCTTTTCAAGCTTCGGACTAATGGAACGCGAATGAGTTACAAAAAGCTTAAATATCCCTTTGACAAGAAGATCCTGCTTATTGAATATATGCACTTTGTTATTATATTTGTCCTTCGCTTTAATAAACCAACGTGAAGCCATCGGATATTTGTCCAAAAGTTTAATATAGTCTTTATTCGAAATCATGATCTTTGGAGGATTAAGCTCTCGCGCCTTTTTGATTGATTTAGTTCGAGTAAATTCGCCATGTTTTTCTAAAATATACTCATATACTTCGGAATATCTTTTAAGTCTCAAGTCTCTTATAGTCCATTTAATAGCGTAAGAATAAAAAATGGGTTTAGGGTATGGCACAAGAGGCAATGATCGAATTTCTTGTTGTATCGACCTCAATTCTTTTTGGAGAGAAAGTAAATACTTTTGCTTCTTCGTTATTTCCGCGCTTTTACTATTTTTCATTTCGAAGAGTTAACCAAATCAATTCCGTACTTAGATCTTAGAACAATTATTTATTAAAATTCCTTAATTATCTAAAGAAAAATAAAAACTGCGAGTATTTGATATATATCAACCCAATCCATACAACAAATAAATGTTTGGTGACCGCATGTGACACCCAATGTCAAAATGGGAATATTAAAAGATAAAATGATCTCGGATATGATCCTTCACGGCTATTCAGATAAATCCATAAAAACCTACACAGATTGCATGACAATTTTCACTCAGCATTTCAAGATCTCTCCCCTTGATATGAATCCGACACACGTATATAATTTCTTCCTTCACTTAAGGAAAACAAAGTTAGCCGAATCATCTATAGTCGTGTACTATAGCGCAATTTTGCTATTTTATACTTTTGCCAATAGAAAATATATGATGAACCTAATTCCGATACCGACGAAAGGAAGAAAAATTGCAACTGTGTTAAACAGAACTGAGATCGCCAGTTTTTTGGAACATTGCATTACACTTAGAGAAAAAGCAATCTATACATTAATATATTCTTCTGGAATCAGATCAGGAGAGTTAGAGAAGCTTAAAGTCAACTGTATAGACTTTGAAAGAAAATCAATCTTTATACAAGCAGGAAAGAACAATTGCGAACGCTATGCGATTCTTTCTGACCAGGTCGCATTCTTACTCCAACAATATATCGTAAGTTATCGTCCGATTTCCCATCTCTTCTATTCGTCAAAAGGCAAGAACTTTTCTATGAGTTTAAGAAGGATTCAGGCTAGATTTAAAATAATAGCAAGCGAAGCAGGTATCACCAAAAACGCAACCGTGCATACGTTAAGACATTCATTCGCAACGCATCTTTTAGAAGATGGCTATAGCATCTTCTATATTCAAAAGTTACTCGGCCATCTTTCAATACACAGCACCTTGATTTATCTACATGTAAGTCCGCATCATTTAGCAGAAATACCAAGTCCAATCGAAAAAGTACCGATTGCAAAAATGGGAATATTCGAAACAGATTCGCAATATGACTTAGGAATTTCGATGCTTTAAAAAAGGAATGCTCATAGATTCTCTCGACTGGCGTAAAGTAACATTATTACTATAATGAATTTACATTTCTTCCTTTATCAATTATAAAATCAGGACTAAGTTTTCCCCTGGAGGATCTACCAATGGGGCTTCCCAGATATTTACAAAACATGAAACGAGAAATCTTAAATGAGATTAATGCCGACTCTCTAAGCAGAAATACACTTATGAAATTCATAAATTTCAATCTAAATAGTACAATTATATATAATCCTCATCCTCGCATGCATTGGCCAATATATGTAAAGCACAAGCCAATCTATCATGAGTTTGAAACTGAAGGGAGAAAAGTAGATCCAGAGAAATACTACTTGAGCCTACGCGACCCAAGCTATTGCATTAATCAAGTATTGAAAGATCATTACGGATTCTTTAGACTCAAATATCGCGAGAGGCTAGATTTCGAAGAAACTACATCTTATTTCTTTATTAAATTCCAAAGACGTAAATCAAACGGAACTTGGACACGAATAGAAGAGAACCGAAGAGTAAAAATCAAATTTAGGCAGACCAAATGGTTAGAAAAGGTTAACACGAACAAACAAAACGCACATATCGCCGAATGGAACTCAAATCAACTTCTGTATGATGTAAAATATAATAGAAAATACAATACCCGCGGCTTTCCACCCACGCTAAGTCGCCTTATTTTCGAAAGAGACCTCTACACTTGTCAAATTTGTGGGATAACAAAAGAAGAAGCAATGAAGAAAGGTCTCCATATGGAGGCGGATCATATAGTCGAGTGGGAAGATGGAGGTGAAACCTCTTACAAAAACGGCCAAACACTCTGCTCGCAATGCAATAAAGCGAAGTATCATTTTAAGAGATTAATGTCAGGATACAGGAAGAAAACCAGTAATAATATGCATAGGAAAATCAATAACGATCAAAGAATTAAGATAACACGCCTAACAATAAAGGAAGGACGTCGACTTTCAATAGAAAATTGGTTCAAAATCAACCAAGACACTTGAGAACTCTTTGTCTAAAAACTAATTACGTCCGGTGATACTTTGAGATTTTAATTATTGAATTCGAAGATATTTGTACTTATAATTTTTAGATCTTGTCCCAATTTTTCAACCTGTCCATTTTCCCTTTCAAACACCCATGTCTTACTCGCCATATCAATATTTATAAATCTGTAGCCAATTTTTTTATCTCTATATATTCCATCCTTCTTTCCTGGCTCAACATAGCCGGGATCTAAATCTTCCCGGACTGAGCATCTTACTTTTATCGTTTTATCCGATCGAGTCCAGCTATCACAGGATAAATGCCAAGTATGTGCATACTCTACAAATATTTTGTCTTCCACTAAGCTAATCGAGGCATTTCCAGACACTTTGCTTGCATCCGATATCCCTTCTAAAGTTAAACTAAAATCAGTTTTCGTCTGACTATCCGCATTCGTATAAGTAAGCTCAATATCATTACCAGCGGTTTCTTTTTTATATTCTAACTCCTCTTTTGCTTTCCTAAGGTCAGCCTCTTTCTTCGTGATTGCGTTTTCATCGAAAGAATCCGATAGTATTTCATTGCTATTTATGCTAATCTCGCTAATGCAAGTATCATTGGCTTTCCCTTTATATACAGAAAGAATAATGAATTTCAATCTATCTGTTTCAAGCTTTTCCGGAAACCGAATCACAGAACTTTCCGGTTGATCAATGATGGTAAAATTATACTTTTTCCCATTAGCTTCTTCAACTTCGATATCCTTTACTCTATTGTTATTAGAAAAAAGTTTTCCGTAGGCATATCCATTCTTAATTAGGAAGCTATCGATCACTTTTTTATCAGGAAAATTTAGCGTAATAGTTTCGCCAATTCCTTCGGTATTAGTTCCTTCACACCAAGGGTCCAAAAAATCATCAAAAAGCTTGTTACCAGAATAGGTTGTTTCACCTTCACTCAGAAAGCTGCTTACTACAACCTCAGATGGCTCAACTCCCAAATGTACTTCTTTGTTTTTACATGCTGTGATGGTTAGTAAAAGTAGAACGAAGCAAATACGATTCATCGAAAAAATCTCTTAAAGAATTTAATAACGACCACTTAGTAACCTTAATGATTTAATATCAATTCTTTTTGCCCAAAAGGGGGTTTGCAATATTCATTGGGCGAACTTATTTCCAGATGAAACTTCAATTGAGGATAAAAGAAAAAAGAAAACGCTTGTCAAGAAAGTCCTCGAAAATAAAAGTAAAGTCGAAAAATAAATAATGTATTTCTAATATTAATTATATAATATCCAAGTTCCGATAATCGCTATTTATTCTCTTTCGAACACTGGCCGATTAAGTGAAAATTAAATGTAGCTCATTTGGAAGTCAGCCCGGAACAAAGTTGTATATAGAAACCTATATAAATGCTAAACAAGGATTTTGTAAATGGGTAAATTTAAAAAAAGTGTCATCTTAAGTATATTTATATTATTTAATATTGGTATTTATCCCGAGGAACACTACAATTTACCTCCCTTAATCTTAGAAAAAGTTCAGCCGGCAATGGTCGAAGGTATGGAAGTTAACTCGGATCAATGCTATTCATTTTGGGATAAAAATTTAGAGAAAAGGAATCAAGGGATAGATTTCTCAGTAGATGAGGCTATTAAAAATGGAAGGGAGTGGGTAGCAAATCAATACCCTGATAATAATTTTGATATCAAATTAACTAGTATAGGTCTTTATAATAAAGGAATCGGACTTAAATACAGTCAATATTTACGCGGGGTTAAAAGTTTAACATTAGCTGTTCATTTAATTATTGGGAAATACGGCGTTTCAAGTGCATATTTATGCTATCGGAAAATTAGAGAACTTGAGATTCCGAAAAAAACATTCTGCACTGAAGAACAAGCTCTAACGCTCTGGGAGAACCATGCTAAACAAAAGTATAAAGATTACAGCCTAATGGCGACATTTTTGTATTTAGAATATTATAGGATTGAGAATTCAGATTCTTGGAGAATGGAGCCATTTTACAATATAAGAGCTCACGATATTAAAACTGAATTTAGAGTAAATTTATACTCATGTGAAGTTGTTACCTTCGATAGAAAAATTTGAGTGCAACATTTTAGCTTAAAGCGAGATAGTTTACTTATAATCTTTCTTACTAAAAGTGTAACCCATGTGACTGGTTTAAGGTGTTACCTATGTGGTTGATCGTTCAAATATAACAAGAACGCAAAGCGACAGATTGTCCATTATGGGAAGTAAGCTCTATTATATATCCGGCCATCATTCTAAATTAATAAATTTCATCCTCTGGATTCGCATAGCATTCAAAATTGCTAAGAAAGACACCCCCACATCTGCAAAAACTGCCTCCCACATTGTTGCAAGTCCCCCTGCCCCTAAAACTAAGACTATAACTTTGATAGCAAATGTAAGAATTATGTTTTGCCAAACCACTTTCTGCGTTTCTTTCCCAATTCTTACTACAGTTGGTATTTTTGTAGGCTTATCATCCTGAATTACTATATTCGAAATTTCAATTGTTGCATCGCTTCCGATGCCACCCATAGCAATTCCCACATCACTCACTGCAGCTACCGGAGCATCGTTAACTCCATCTCCCACAAATGCGACAGATTCAAATTTAGATTTTAATTCTTTTACCTTTTCTACTTTATTTTCCGGTAAAAGATCACCAAAATAATCCCTCACCCCAATGTTCTCTGCGACAAAGCGAACTACTGAAGACTTGTCTCCACTCAGTATCATTGTTCGTATATTCAAACGATGTAATTCTTCTATAGTTATTCGAGCATCTTCTTTAATTTTATCAGCTATAATAAGATAACCTGCAAATTTATTATCAATAGAAAAAGCAATAGTCGTGTTGATGAAGCTAGCAGGATCTACATTATAACTTATTTGGAACTTATCCAACAGCTTAAAGTTGCCAACTAAAATCTCCCTTCCATTAATTAGCGCTTTCATCCCTAAACCCGGCACTTCTTCTATATTCCCAACGCTCAGATCTCTATTGATTTCACCCACATAATTGTGAACTGCAGTTGCGACCGGGTGAGTAGACTTACTCTCAATTAAATTTATATAATCTAAAACCTTCTTTTTGTCAAAACCAGGACGTATACTGACTTCCTGAATTTCAAATATACCTTCCGTTAAGGTCCCAGTCTTATCCATTACTACATTTCGAATTGAAGCCATCGCATCTAAGTAATTGGATCCTTTAACAAGAATACCACTCTTAGATGCGGCTCCGATCCCGCCAAAATAACCCAACGGAATCGAAATAACCAAAGCACAAGGGCAAGAGATTACCAAAAAGATTAGAGCTCGATAGAACCAATCGTTGAATACATAAGTGTCTAAATAAAAATATGGGATAAAACAAATTCCTACCGCGAGGAGAACGACGATAGGAGTATAGATCTTAGCAAATTTTCGGATAAACTTCTCAGTCGGAGCTTTCTGGGTAGCAGCCGCTTCCATAAGGGTTAAAATTTTTGATAGTTTACTATCCTGATAGGCTGTTGTTATTTTAATTTCAATTACGGAATTTAAATTTATCATACCAGCAAGAACTGTATCACCTTGTCGCTTTGTATCCGGTTTACTTTCTCCGGTTAATGCAGCCGTATTAAAACTCGCTGATTCTGATAAAAGTTCTCCATCTAAAGCCAGTTTTTCACCTGGCTTCAGTTGAATTATCTCTCCAATCAATACCTCAAAGGCCTTCTTTTCAAAATACTCATTTCCGTTCATGATAAGCACTGTATCCGGTCTTTGATCTAGTAAGTTTTTTATATTTAGTTTCGCTCTCTCTACAGATAGGTTTTGAAAAACCTCACCGATAGAGTAAAACAACATCACGGCGACTCCTTCTGGATATTCCTCCAAATAGAATGCCCCCATTGTAGCAATACTCATCAGTAAGAACTCGGTAAATATCTCTCCATCTTTCAAACTTTCCAGGGCCTCTTTGATTACAGGAAACCCAACAGGTATATACGCCAAAAAGTAAAAACTAAACCGAACCCAACCATGAAAGAAGGTATTGGAAAAATAGTTTTCCAGTATAATTCCCAAGATCAAAAGAAGAAATGAAAGTGTTACCGGAAGGAAAACCTTAAGGTTTTTCAGCTTTTCTTCATTCTCTATTTCTTTATTCATATTATAATTCCTTAATAATTATTCTTACATCATTAACAAAGTAGTTAAGGAATTATAATTTATTCTTTCTCTAACCAGTAATAGAAGACTGGTAAGATAATTAGAGTCAAAATCGTTGATGAAACAATTCCTCCAATCACAACTGTCGCTAAAGGTTTTTGAACTTCTGAACCGAGTCCTGATCCGAACGCCATCGGCAAAAATCCGAAAGAGGCTACTAGAGCGGTCATGATAACCGGCCGAATCCGACTAGTTGCTCCTTCAGTTACAGCCTGTTCAACTGTCACTTTAGGATTGTCTCTTAACCGATGAATCGTATCTAATTTTACCAATCCATTCAATACTGCAATTCCGGATAATGCGATAAAGCCTACATATGCAGATACGCTTAAAACCATTCCTCTAAAGAATAGAAACCATATCCCTCCTGTTAAAGCAAATGGAACACAGAAGAATACAAGTATTGCTTGGCGGAATGATCCAAGACCCATGTATAGAACTACGAATATCATAAAGAGTGTTGAAGGAATGATCACCAATAGCTTGGTTTTTGCACTTTCAAGATTCTTTATTTGCCCTCCCCAAAATACAGAGTATCCAGGAGGTATTTGCAGAGAATTTACCTTGTCCTTAGCTTCTTGATAGAAGCTCTCCAAATCTCTTCCTCTTAAATTTACAGACACCGCAACGAAACGCCTTGCTTGATTTCGAGAAATTGTCATCACCTTTTCGGTCTTTTCTATCGAAGACATTAAACGGATTGGAAGCATCCCACCATCTTGTGTACCAATGTTTATATTGGCAATTTCCGCCTCACGATTTCTAAAATCTTCAGATAACCACATTTTGATTGGGAATCGCAGCTCTTCTTCGTAGTAACCTCCTACCTCGAAACCGCTCATCGTTGCCTCAACAGAAGCGTTCAAGGCAGGCAAATCAACATCATAATAATTTAATTTAACTAAATCCGGAACAATATCAATTACCTTGGCCTTTCTCAAAGCCATAATCGGATCTAATTCTACCTCTTCAGCTCCCCTTATACTTTCCAATGTATTCTTCAAAGTCTCTTGCAATTCAAATAATACATTCAGGTCCTTTCCTAAAATCCTAACGCTGATATCTGCCCGACTCCCCTCCATTAATTCGTTAAATCGCGCCTCTAATGGTTGGCTCAATGTTAACTCCGACTCTGGAAATTTTTCAGATACAGTTGTGTGTATTTTATCTAAAAAGGCTTCCCATTTCTCAGTCACCAAGAGATCGGACAGTGATTCTTTTTTCAGAATGATAAAGGTATCTGCGTTAAACGGCCCCATTGGGTCGTTAGCTACAGAACTCGTTCCTACCCTTGAAAAAACACCTTGAACTTCGGGAAGAGTTAAGAGCAGTTTCTCAACCTCTTTTTGTTCCCTAATACTTTCCTCGATGCTCACATTGCCTTCTCGAACAATAACAAGCATCAAGTCCCCTTCAGTAAGTTTTGGCAAAAATACAGTCCCTAAACGAGTGTATAAAAATCCTGAAAGAAGAAAGAAAAACAGTGATGAGAGAGCAATCATCTTAGGTCTTTCGAGCATCTTTGGTAAAAAATTTCTATACCACGTCACGAACTTACTTTCTTTCTCTGCATGAACATTCTTACTGTTTGGCGTCATAAAGAAATACAGCAACGGAGGAAGAAAGAATATAGCAAGAATCAAGCTAAACCCTAAAGCTAACAGGACTGTCTCTGCCATTGGTCGAAACATCTTGCCTGGAATACCGTCCAAACTCAAAATAGGAAGATACACCAACATAATAACAATAATCCCAAAAGTCACAGGTTTCAAAACCTCAATCGAGGATTGAAAAATTATCTGCCTCTTCTCTGCGTTATTAGAATAGGATTGCTTTTCGAATCTAGACAATACGCTTTCTGCAATTACAATTGAGGCATCTACTAAAAGACCGAAATCAATTGCCCCGAGACTCATTAGGTTTGCAGAAATCCCAAAGTATTTCATACCGAGAGATGCGAGTAGCATAGAACCGGGAATTATAGAAGCGACGATTACTGCTGCTCTCCAATTTCTAAGAATGAAGAACAACGTAATGATTACAAGAATTGCACCTTCTCCTAGATTTCTTAATACAGTATTAATTGTTGCATTTATTAGAAAAGATCTCTCCAAAAGAACACTAACTTCTACATCCTGAGGAAGAGTCAGCTTTTGGACAGCTTGATTAAGTTCATCATTCACTCTTTCACTATTCTCGCCTCTTAGCATTAAGGCAGTTCCGAGAATTATTTCTTTTCCTCCGGCAGTTGCTCCTCCGAGTCTGAATTTTCCATGTTCTTTTACTTCTGCAATGTCCGATACACGTATAGCACCACCGCTTGCCATTCTTTGTACAGGAATCTTTTCAATTTCTTGCAAATGGTTTTTTATTCCATTAATCCTAACGATCGCAATCTCCTTACCTCTCGAAATGATCCCACCACTAAAATTCTCTCCTAATGTAGAGAGAGTCTCGATCAGCTTGTCAATAGTAAGACCCCATCTTGCCATCTTGGAAGGAACTAAATCGATATGTATTTCCTTTTCATATCCGCCGTTCGAATCCACTTCCACAATACCAGGAACCATGGATTTTAATTGGGGACGGACTACATAATCTTGAATAGTTCTCAGATATAATAGCCTCTTCTCATCTGTCATCTTTTCCAATTCTGAACCGGGTTTAGCTTGAACTGAATAGAAAAATATTTCACCTAAACCAGTAGAGTTAGGTGCAACTTCCGGTGAAACATCATCCGGGAGTTTATTTTTGGCACTCGATAACCTCTCTAATACAAGAGACCTTGCCAAATATATATCCGTACCTTCTTTAAAGATTAAAGTTAAATTAGAAAGTCCGAATTTAGAAACAGAACGAATATCAATTAAATTAGGCAACCCCATCAATTCCGTCTCTAGAGGAAAGGTAACAAGCTTCTCTACTCTCTCCGGGTCTAACGGCCCGGTATTTGTAGTTACAATAACCTGTACATTTGTAATATCCGGCACAGCGTCTATTGGCACCTGCTTAAGATTAAAGAAAGAATAAATAAAAAGAAATAATACGATCCCTATAGATAGAATCGAATTATTTAGAACCGTATTTAAAAGTTTGCTCAGCATTTTTCAATACTCCTATAATGTCTTTTTCATTGGTGATATATAGAAGATTGAGAAATGCTTCTATATGCGTTTGTTGCGCATCCAATATGGCATGGTATGTTTCGTGAAGTTGATTCTCCAACTCCAGATAACTTAAAATTTGAATCCGAGATCTGGAAAATTCAGTATCCGCGAAGGTAAGGTCATTCTCAATTTCTTCCAGCTTAGACAAATCGAATAATTTAATATTAACTTTCGATTTCTCATATTCCAAAATTGTTTGCCGAAGATTCATTCTAATTAGATTCTCTTGCTGCAGTACGTTATTCGATTTTGCGTCCAAATTTTTTGCAGCGGAGGCAACTTTATTTTGATATTGATCCCATACTGGAACCCTGAACTTTAAACCCACATCGAAATATCTGTTTGCAACCCCAGATTTATCTTCTCCAACCTGGCCAATCACTGCATAGTCGGGATATTTTTCCAAACTAGCTAAGCGATATTCAGTTCTTGCTTTCTCTACTTCTCCTCTTGCAGTCAATAGCATCGGGTTGTTATCAATGGCTTTTTTTTCCAAATCGCTTTGATCAAAACGAATCCCGTCTTTAAAAAAGGGCAAAGACAACAAAGGAACCGAATCAAATCTAAGATACAAATTCATTGATTCGTAATTCTTTGAGGAGAGTAACTCTAAATCATTAAAATGTTTCTTTAAAGTCAGTATCCTTCTTTCCAAAATGAATAAATCAGTTTTGGCTTGAGGAGTTATAAAAGGTCTTGATCTGATATAATTTTCGATTATAGCAAGTCTACGTAGCCTCTCTTTCACATGGCCTCTATTTATATCAGCCATAAGATATCGATAAGCAAATTTTACTGCATTCAGTCGCACTGAGTTTGTAGCTTCAATAACTTGTATTTCTTTAATCTTGGAATCATTATCCACTAAGAGTTGTTTTAACTCTTTTCTTCCGGGGAAATAAATAGGCTGCTCTACTTGAAAAGAATATTCAAAGCCGGACTCATTTGCAGCCTTTCTCTGACCATAATCCATGGATAGAATGGGGTTCTGAGTCATCCCCTCTTGCCTCTTTCTAAAATAAAGGCTTTCTAAGTCTGAGCTTAAAGAGAGAAGTAATGGTGAATTGCGTTCTGCAATTTCGACAACATTCTCCATTGTAATCTTTGCCGATTTTTTCTCTGCAGGTTCAGCTCCAAAATTAGGAACAACACTTAAAGAGAAAAATATGATCGATAAAACGAATTTGTTTAAATTAATAATTCTATAGAGGTAAATATTCCTCTTAAATAAATAGCAGTACACAGCTAACCTCCACGTTTTAAACTTAACTGTCTAAAAACGTGGATATTTAAATTAGAATTCGGATGGTATTAAGGCTAAAGATCGGATCAGAATGGACATCAATTGGAAAGATCGAATCTCGCAACTCTGAAATAGCAATTTCGATATTTAACAACGAATCTACAAAAAATATATAACTGCTTAGAAATGAAAGATGAGCAAAAGAGCTAAAAAACTTCTCTTTGTACGATATGTTTATACTACCAGTATCCCATTCGCAATCAGACTCCTCTTGCGGCGCTGAAGGCTCATGAGACAAATCCGAACCATGCATTTCACTTAATTCAATAGGACTCACCGAATCAAATCTGCATAACCTATTACAATTAATAGATAAAATACATGCAGAAAGGAACGATAAGCTTAACAGAATTTTATGCAAGCTCGGAATCATAATCAAAACTTTAGACGGACTAAAAGTTTGTAAATAACAAATTATTTAAAACTAATTAGCCCCAAAGGCGATAATGATAATTCAGAATCAAATTTGTATGAGTTATAATATATATAGCGAAAATCAATAAAAACGGCCCGAATCCTGAATTCCAGCGTATCTGAAACAATTATATGAATAGAAATGAAAGGATTATCTATTTCTAATTTATTCAAATTCGGATAGAAGGTTAACCTAAATCAATAAAATTCGATTCTTCTCT
Organism: Leptospira licerasiae serovar Varillal str. VAR 010; assembly: GCF_000244755.1. Taxonomy (NCBI): domain Bacteria; kingdom Pseudomonadati; phylum Spirochaetota; class Leptospiria; order Leptospirales; family Leptospiraceae; genus Leptospira; species Leptospira licerasiae. Next base: position 23,659 of record NZ_AHOO02000008.1, read on the forward strand.
TTGAAATAATAACTAACAATGCGTTCTAAATAGATCTGTATCGATTTATCTACAAGTTTGCTAAAAACGATTTCATTATACGATTATAGCCGTATTAATAATTCCTACTCTATCAAAACTATAAATTACTCTTAAACTCATTCAAAGCTCGTTTGTATTTTTTGTTTGACGAATTAAACTCGGCCAAGGATTTCTTCAATCATTCGGAATTGCATTTAAATTTGTTTCTACTCAATTTAATAAAATCAATTCTATTCCTTGCATTGACTCCCGGACTACTTGTGCCTAACGAAGGATTTATCTGGGAAAAATTGTTTTCGAAAAGCCGAATCTGCAACTGTAATCATAATTCAAAACGAGATATCCATGCAAGCGCAGAAGACGATTTCTTTCGTAACATTCGTCTGGTGAATACAAGTTTCACCGAAAAAACGAACCGACCCAATTGCCATTCACATCCGGAAAGCCCTGTTCACGAATGCGCTTGTAAAAAGGAAAAATCAGATCCTTTCTTCTCACAAATACGTCTTATCTCTCATTATGTTATCGCTTCCAAAATTTCCCTGAGTCCTGTCATAGAATATTCCTTTCCGATGAAAGGCATAGACTTTGCAAAACTAACTTTAGCTCACGGAAAAAGACTCAAACGACCACCTAAATCAATTTACATATCTTAATTCCAATTTCGCTTTCGGAAGTTCGCAAGTAACGTCCGGAGTAATTTTTAAACAACTTATAATATTCAGGAATATAAATATGTTATTTCGTTATATACAGATGACTGCGGTCACTCTATCTCTATTCATCTTTAATTGTTCTCAACTTGGATTCGTTCCTAAAGAAGAATCTTCAAATCAAATACTAATGCAAACTCTCTTTGGAATCTCCACCGAAGAAGGATGTTCGATCAAAAATCTTTCGCCCATTTCGAATACCCTCTCCTATTTAATCCCGCAAAGAATTGGCTATGATTTGTATAATTGTTCGCCTGCCGATCTGAAAAGTTTGGGATTGATTGGGAATCTATCCGAATTGGCGGAAGGCATTAGCGGAAATTCTTCGAACGCGAACTTTTATAGCTCGGGTAATATCGCTTTACCAAGCTCTAACGGCGGAACAAATCTTGAGGTTTCCTTCTCTCTAAAATCCGGAGGCAGTCTTACTACCTATGTTTATGGATCTGGAAATCCAATCTCCGGACCAGCAATTCGTTTAAGTGATTCGAGTCGGGAACAATTCTATTCAAGTATGACCAACGATTTCGAAACGATTAGCCAAAGCACATCCGCCTTAACTTCGAATACGAATCATATATACTGTATAGACTTCCAATATGCCAACTCCGAACAGTGGATCAATGCTTGGCCAAAGAAATGTTCTCAGATTTCGCAATCCGAACGTAACTCGATGATGATGTTCCCGGTAATGCAAATGATGGATGTCCCATCCTATTCGGGAAGTCGCATCGGTTTCGTACTCAACGGAGCCAAACTTACCTCTTTTGCGATCGGATCGATTATATCACAAGTCGATTGATCATCCTAAATGAGGGTCGCTTCATAGCGGCCCTCATTCTTGATTCGGAGTTAAAAATGAAACATTATATTATTCTTTTCCTTCTTCTTCTGCATATTTCTTTCCAAAGCCTCTTACCTGTAGAACCGGAAAATTCCAAAACGGTCATCGAAGAAGATCCTCATGCGCAACATCGTAAGGCAACCTCACAAGAACAGTCCCACAGCCACGGAACCAGAGCGGACGAAATCGCACCTGCAGGATTAATGTTTCCGCATGTTCACAAGAAAGATTCCTGGTTATTAGATTTCCGTTATATGGGAATGAACATGTCAGGTTTATTGAATGGAAGTAAATCGATGGGAACTTATGAGGCTCTTTGGTTTCCACAATTCGACCCTAGCGTATCCATGCCAACGGGAAGTTTGTTAACCGGAGGACCGAGCATTCCCCAAACCTCCGTCAACGGTTATCGATATATGTCCGTTCCCAAGACTATGCTCATGGAAAGTTACATGACAAGTGCAATGTACGGGCTGTCAGATGATACGATGGTAATGTTTATGGTGCCGGTCTTACGAAACCAAATGATGATGGAGACAAGTAATTTTGACTCCTCCCAAATGAAATCGGCAGGTGTCGGAGATATTTCCTTTTCAGCAGCACATCGTGTTTTCCAACGAAACAACAATGAGTTTTTCTTAAACTTTGGAATCTCCCTACCTACAGGATCAATCGATCAAAGAGATTGGATGCCGATGATGGGAGATCAAAAAGTTCCCTACAATATGCAGCTTGGGACAGGAACAATCAATTACTTACCCGGAATCGCGTATTCAGGGAAGTCTGATCGATTTTCCTGGGGTCTTGGAGCTAATGCAAATCTACGCAGTTCAAAAAACGAGAACCAATATCGTTTTGGAAATATCTATGATATTAATTCTTGGATCGCCTACTCTATCTTTTCTTGGACGAGTATTTCAATTCGAGTTCAAGCTAGCTATTGGGAGAATATAAAAGGAAGAGACGGCTCCCTGGATCCGAAAATGGATCCACAGAATGATCCGAATCGGCAGGGAGGAAACAGAACGGACTTACTTCTCGGTATGAATTTTCTTGTAGTCGAACGGATTCGATTCGGATTCGAAACTGGAAAACCTTTCCATCAGCATTTGAATGGGCCTCAATTGGCCATGCAAACTCTTTTCAATACCTTCCTTCGGTTTGATCTGAATTGATATATAGTAAATAAAAATTTTATTTCTTGCAATGTAATGTGGCCGGGTCTAAAACATCCGGCTTTTTGAAAACGTGTAGTATATTATAATATTTAATCTTTCTAAATTAGCACAATTTCCGATGAGACAGATTCCCCATTATGGGAAGTTACCTATTGCATCACGTAATAATCTACTCCAAATGAATCTGGAAAATCAGATAAAAATCTACTCCAAATCTTAAGAATCAAACGTATTACAATCTCCTCTTTCTATGGTTGAGGTTGCAATATGAGACTGAATCTACAGGAGAAACGAATGGTTTCCAAGATCTTCAAGGAGAGATACCGTTGGGCTTTCAAGAAAGAAAAAAGTCTGATCCTAGATGAGTTCATAAAAGTCACAGGTTACAATCGATCGTACGCGAGAACCGTTCTCCGAATTACCAAATCAAAGAACTCCAAGCACCCTCGAAAAAAGAATCCTATCTATGATGATGAAGTTAAAAAAGCAATTGAATTCCTTTGGGAAGTTCTAGATCGGATTTGTTCCAAAAGATTAAAAGCGGCCATTCCCGAAATTTTAAAACAAATCGAAGAATTTCAAAGCTATCCTTTAGAAAAGCATGTGAAAGCAAAATTACTAACAATTAGCTCCGCGACCATCGATCGGCTACTTAAACCGATCCGGTTTAAATTCAGAGGTCGAGGCACTTCTGTCACGAGACAACCTCGTTTTCTAATAGATAAAATACCGATTAAAACCTTTGGAGAATGGAAAGATACTCCTCCCGGCTTTACTCAAGTCGATCTGATCGCTCATAATGGAGGAAATGTTTACGGTGGTTTCTTCTCGACTCTTTTTGCGACAGATGTTTGCACCGGATGGACAATTTGTATCCTAGTAAAGAATAAGACCGAATTTCAAATGCTAAAGGCATTTTCCAGGCTCCGGAAGGCTTTCCCTTTCCCATTACGAGGAATTCACTCTGACAACGGTTCTGAATTCATAAACGATACAATCTTAAGGTTCTCTGAAAAATACAAACTCACTTTCACCCGAAGTCGGCCTTACAAGAAAAATGATAACCCCCATATTGAACAGAAAAACTATTCAGTCGTTCGGAGAAACACCGGCTACTTAAGGCTTGATCAGCCCGAACACGCTGAGTGTCTGAAAACAATGTATTCTTATCTCAATCTGTATAATAACTTCTTCCTACCAATTATGGTCCTAACAGAAAAACACCGCATAGGATCTAAAGGAATTCGAAAATATGACGAACCCAAATCCCCATACGCCCGAGTATTGAATCGTAAAGAAATACCTAAAATCTCTAAGAAAGAATTGATCTCTTTCTACCAGACTTTAAACATCTTCAAACTCAAAGAATAAATTAACCTTCTCCAGGCCCAAATCGTTCGATCTGCTGCCCCTATTAGAAATCCGGTAGAAAAGGTCAAAATACGTCGAAAAAAAGGAATTACTCACACGACTCCGGTTTGGAGAAGAGAAATGAATTCCGAAACAAAAAATCCCTTTATCGAAAGGCAACGAATCGAAGAACTTAGGCGAGCCACCCAAAAAGTCTGGAATAACAGAAAATAGTTTACTCTCTTATCTTTCGCCATGATATTTGGAGTAGATTTTTAATTGATTCTCCACTGCCATTTTGAGCAGGTTTTTACTGAAGCAAGTCGAGTTAAGTATTTTTATAATAAGCGGTTCACTATGGGCAAATTTACAATATTATCTGAAATAGCAAATTTTAACTCCAATATTATACGAGATTTCTCCATCTTTGTTTCTAAATCATAGCGACCACTATCAACTTTACTCAAAACACCTTCGCTATTCGCTCTAAAAAACCCTGGGTCAGTCCCGAAAAGCTTCTGTATATGTTCTGAATCTTTTAATTTCCCTGAAATTAGAACGAGCGCGAACGTACTATCAATAACTTGTAAAATGTATCCAGCATTCCAGCCTACTGGGCTTGACTGAGAGACTAATTTCCTCGAGTATTGATTGTATTTACATAGCTGCCCAATATTTAATTTTCCTTCCATTCGAAAAAGTCGAACTCGCCCCTCTACATAATCTAAAATTGATTGTGAGTCGTTTTCGTATGCATGATTTAAAGCAATCAATGCGCTTTCACTATTCTTAACTTTTTCCGAATCTGCTTTTTTCTCCTCGACCAAAACTAAATTCGATTTTATCCGCTGAAAAATCGCAGATACTTTCCCCAAAAGCATATCAGTTGTGGGCAGAATTAAAAACGAAAAGGTTAATCCGGATAGAAATGGCAATCCGACTCTGAAACATTTTTCGACTTTCAGAATATTCAAGAACTCAGTCCAGCCGTTCACTGGATTATACTTATCAGGCCAAAACAGGCCGATGAGAATCTGAAACAACTTATCAGAGTTAATTAAGAAAAATGAAAATGCTATTGAACCAAATATTGGATGGCTAAAGCGGTCCGTAAAAGGCTTAGAAATTGTCTTCAAAAGTTCGCTCATAATTTCTTTCTATTTAAACTTCCCACTATTAATAATACATTCTGGTATTTTACCTTTGTGTAATAACAATATTGGCTGTAAATTTTGGTCTTCTTTACGATTCATTTCAGAAGGAAATTCTTCCATTAAAGTCTGTTCAACTCTTTCAATGGCTCCTTCAACAACCTTTCCAAGCTTTCCTAAATATAATTTCGCCCCATGCCGCAAACAACCTTCTATCCAATGCCTATAACTTGAACCGTATCTCGGATTAACTGATTCACCATTGATTTTTCTTGGATTCCCGCCGAATACACTCTTATCCACCTTTCCCCAGTAGAATGGCTTCTTATCCCATTCATGCAGATAGATCCCCTGAGTATGATCTTTTGCATCCTCATATTTCTCACATAGCTCCCAAATTATTTCAATACTATCTATTTGATCTAATTCGAGCTCCGACATTTCTAAATCCTTTAATGCGTTTTTATATTAACGAAAAAATTCCCAGTATTCCAATCTAACTTAGGCTGATCCATGAAGATAGACTCCGAAGTTCGTAAGCCGCAGGAATTGCATTGGATCCAATAGTGCCATTCCCCGGCTTCTGCTTTTCTCTTTCTGAACCTAACTCCAAACCAGTTCTTACACGTTGGACATTTCTTTAAGTTTATAGACTGACCAATAAATTTCAGCATTCTAAACAATGATAGGCATGTCTACGTAGTTAATAAGTTGTATGAAATAAAATCATTATTCCCTTGTCGCCAAATAGCCAAGCCCAAGAAAAAGCAATGCGGCCCCCCAATTTCGCACGTCGTTAGATACTTCGTAACCATCGACAATCGAAGAAGAGAAATGCTGACAATTATAATTAAGCAAATCATACCGCCTATTTCGAACTATAGCATTCTTTATGTTGGTCTTAATTTGAGAGAGTAGCAATCGAGGTCGGCGAAGGCTGTAATATTTCCGTCCATCCATAAACTCATCGATTGAGACTATAGAAATATTTGATTCCGGGTGATTATGAATGACCATAATCTGGCCAAATTCATTTTCACCTAATATGACTCCAGTATGCTTTGTTCCGTATTCTTTAGAGCGCGAAATCTCCCAACTGACAAAACGTCCCAGCGAATGGTAATTACTATCAAAAATTTCTTTCATTTAATTTCTTCCTCTAATTTATAAATACTTTTAAGCAAGGCCTTTGAGTAATTGAAGGCCGTATCTTTAATTTTTGCCTTAGTCGACAAAATTGAAACTCCAATCCAATAAAGTAACGAAAATGATAAATATAATAGTAAGAAGGATAAATTTCCGTTTATAAAATAATAGCTACCAATTGCGACGATTATTCCAGTAAGAGAATAAATGGCAAATTCTAATCGAACAGCATATAAGTTCCTCCAAAAACCGTAAGTTATATTTTCTTCTAACAATAAGCCGTTCGCCCGATTTAATTCTATTAATCTAAATATAATCGACTCCATATTATCTATATTTATTCTTTCAGGATTCTTTATATCCTTCCGGCCAAACTTCTTTGCAAGTATTCTAAGTAGCTCTTTTCTTTGTCCGTTTGAAAATGCAGCATTTTTGCCAATCAGTAACAATGACGATGGATTCCCTCCCCATTCTTTCCAAAGCACACTTTGTATTTCTTGTCCCCTTTTTCTTACGCGGTATACTAACAAAAAAGGGATCCCGAAGAGAAAGAAATAATGTAATATAGGATATTCTTTATACGAAATATTAGAATTTAAAGCAAGTACGAGGGAAAGTGTAGCCGGAAATGTAATTATAAATGCGGGAATAAATCGAGCTCGTAAAGAGTATTCTTTATCCAGTAGTGATCTAATAAATATATCATTCATATCCGTTGCCTTCAATTATACCGTTTTTATCAAAAACATAATATGCCAAACCAATGGAATCGGAATCATTTATTAGGGATGCTATAATTAATATTGGCATTGGACATGAGTATTTTTCACTTAATGCGATCCGCTTCATTGAATTAATATCAGAAATACTTGGCTTATTAATATGAGAAGGATGAAAATGCCATTCACCGATATAAAATAAATTCTTTTGAAAGCCCTCTTCCAAAGCTTCGGCAATACCAGCTACTCCGCGAACAAAACTACTCGGTCGATGCACAGAATCTCGGGTTGGACCAAGAGATTTTTCTACATATGCAATTCGTCCTCTTATTGAATAATTTCCCAAAATAATTCCACCCGTTTCTATTTTTTTATTCTTTATCACTTCTTTAAAAATAGAATCTTTAGTATCCGTCGATATCTTTATTAACATACAGAAAGGGTTATTTATTACATTTATTACACGTTAAGATACTTTCCTAATTCCAAGGTAATCCATATCTTCATTGATTACTTTTTCATAGACGGAGAAATGAAATTCACCAGAAGCCAGTTTCGTTGCTTTTTCAATATTCGTAATTATTGCACTCGTAAATGAAATAATATCATCTAAACGAGCTGGAAATAATGGGTCCCAACATCCTGTACCTTCTGGCCTAAAATCAGATCTATGAAGGTTTTGCTCGCTATATTCAACTTGAGCCCATTTTGCATATTCATCTCGAAAACGTTGAACCATAAACTTGGAAGATTTTGATGCGAAAAAATACAGTCTTTGAGCATTCATACCAAGGAAAACAGTTATCCATATTTTTTCTTTTTTGGGGTTATAATTTTCAAATATTGAAAGCACTGTAGCATCGGCCGAAATATCTATCAGGATATCATAAGCTCCCCAAGATTCAATATCCGGCCCTCTATGAAATATATGCGCATGAGCAGTTACCTCAACTCCGGGTCGTACTAACTCTAATTTCTTTTTCAAAAAGATAGACTTTGGAATTCCGACTTCAGTTAATGAAGCTGAAAATCTACTTAAATTTCCCGCTTCAATCGTATCCCCATCATGTATTTGGATTTTATCCATTCCAAGACGTACTAGATTTTCAATCAGGACTGACCCTAAAGCACCACCGCCAACGATGACCGCAGATAGATTTTCTAACGCCAAGGATTTTCCGCGCTGAATTAAATTCCCTTTTGCCCAATTCTCGGTTTTCTGCCATGCTATATTCAAACTCGAAGCTGACTCAAATACTACTTGCAAATATTTTGATAATTTAATATTCTTTCTGGAGCCGGGAAATTTCTGGACTTCCTTAAGATCTACACTAAAAGCAATCCAAAATATTTCAGAACAAGCGTCTCCATATTTTAGCGGGACAGGAAAGCCCAAGAGTACTAATACTTTTTTTTCTTTAGATAAGCTACCCTTCACTGAAGCGGCCTTAAGCAAAGAATTTTGAAGTCTATTTAATATTTCCGGATATACATTCAACAAATCCCCGTAAGTTTTAGGAAATGCCCAGTCCTTTTGAAAAGGATACTTCTCGCATTTAACCCATATACCGATTTTTTCTTCAGAGTTCTGGTTCAGAATCTCCTTAGACCAGTGATATAACATCACTTCATCACTATTAGTATCTAAAAACCTACATGGAAATATGAAATCTCTTCCTGCGTGAGGCTTTGTTTTTACATATTCAAAATAACCGAAATGTCTTGCTTCTTTGTTCCATTTTAGAAATGACTCTGTAGTTTCCTGAAATAAAATATAGAGTTCGTTCCTTGCACGCCCTGAGAGCCCAGGGATACTTGGCAGTTCAAAGTATTCTCCAGGGTTTTGTAGTTTTTTCTGAAACGCACATTCAAGATAGGCCCTAAGACGAACAATATGACGATGCAAAACAACGCCTTCAAAATTCGAGGAGAACAAATCAGTTCTATTTTTTGCCTTATTAAAATAATCTGCTAAGCAAACTTTTCCAGATCGGCTATTATACTCTTTATTAACAGATGAATTATCTAATTGGTGTGGGAACGTGAGATTCAATCCATTATCAATAGCAGGATATACTTCAATTACTCCTCGAGGATAAGGATTATCGATTACAAAAATCCAATTACTCAAAGAATATTTTTTATATTGAACAGGTATATCAGGAAGATCGACTCTTATGCTTAATTCTATTCTGACTTTCTGCTTTTCTAATTCATCGATTGAGTGAACTTTAACCCAATCAAAAATATCAAGCAATTCAATATCTTTTTTAAGCCGAAGTAACATCTTGGTTTCCTAAGCAAACCTCTCTGGCTCAGGCTCTGATGGTCTTTTGGAATGAAAAAATTTCTGTTCCTTCCTTTTCTTCTCTTTATTAGAGCAATACTCCTCTATCAAGCTTTTGTCTTTACTAAAGCTCATTTTTCCATCTGGCGATATATCTACAACAAGGCAAAATTCTTCTTCTCCTAAATTGAAAATATTTTCTTCTACTACGTACTTCTTATACTGCTCCAATGCTTCTTCATGTGGATGCCCATGCTTGCTTTCCTTAGGAGCACTTATGACTAAATATTCTGGCCTTATTGAATCCATATGTTCAAGATAAACATCAAGGTCTACGTCACCGTTTTCCCAAAAAAAGTCTTTCGATCCATGATGCGAAGCGCTAAGAATTTCGCTTTTCAAAATGCCATTATGATATTCCACAATATGGTTTTTCCAAGCAATACAGTTCGAATCACCGGTAATAAGGATGGATTTTTCCGGATTTCCGTACGTAAATTTTATTACTCCGCAATATTCATGGATACGAGCATAATGCGTTTCTGCATTTTCATCTTCAATGTCATCTTTTACATATTCTGCGGGAGCTAAAACTTGATATGAGATACTTCCAAGTTCCCTAATGACATCTTTTTCATCTTTCGAATTTCTTACTTTGTTTTTTGAATTTGTACCTTTTAGAAGAAAAACCTTGTCAGTACCCAATTGATTGATTACATCTTTCATTTCCTCAAAAGAAGACTTATGATCTCCCTTAGGTGTGTGGCCTGAATGCCATAATTCACTGATACCAAATCTTTCTTGAATTTCTTTGACCTTAGCGTTGTGGTCTTTATGAGGATGAGTGTTGATATAATAATCTAAGGATTCACCACCTAATAAATCCTCTAACATTTCAATCAGATCGACTCCGTCGACTGATGTATCTATGTTTGAATCTATGAGTGCATACTTATGTGCCCCATCTTTATTAGGAATTGCGAGCAAAGTGCTCTCCCCTTGCCCCACGTTTAAAAAGATAATTCGAAACGTATCCGACTTTTCTGGCTTAATTACTTCAACTGCTACATTCTTCATGCTCCAATTCTAGCTCCATTTAATTACTGAACTTTAGACAAAATATATCAGTCTAACTGATATATTTCACTAGTTTTTTTTCATAGATATTCTAAAAAATTACTTGAAATTCCGAATTATGTCTCATTCTTAACTCGATGGAACCTTCATGGATTGTAAGTTTAAATCAATCTATTGGTCGAAATGTCCGAAATTATAGAAAGGACCGGAAGATTTCTGTAGAAAATATAGCAAAAATGGTATCCCTATCTAAATCCTCAATCGTCCAGATTGAAAGAGGGCAACAAGCTACGCCGGTTCATAAGCTATATTTGATTGCAGAGGCATTAAATTGTAGTATATTTGATTTACTACCCTCTATGGAGGATTTTAAGCGTTCTAAAAATAGCAATGTAGATTCTCAGTCTTTGAAAAGAATAAAAGACGATGAATTGAAGAGAATTCTCAAAACAATTTCAAAAGGAAAAACTAGTGCGCGGAAGAAAAAATCCTGAGCGAATCGCGGAATTATTTTTAGAAGAGAATAATATAACCAAGTATCCAGTTAATATAAAAAAATTAATTAAGAAAGCTGGACTCCAATTAGTTGAAATGGAATTACCTGGAGATGTTTCAGGCATTCTTGAAGTGAATGGGAAAGAATATACAGTTTTTGTTCATGAAAAACATCATGAACATAGACAGCGTTTTACAATGGCGCATGAATTAGGGCATTTCTTAATTCATCAACCGAAAGCAACTCACATCGATCGTAAATCTTTCTTCAGAAGTCCATCTTCTTCAGAAGCGCTGAATTATGAAGAAATAGAGGCGAATCGATTTGCAGCTTCGCTATTAATGCCGAAGGAATGGGTGATTAAAGAAATTAATCACTTTGCCTCTCTACATGGTGGAGACCTAATTGATAATGATCAAGATTTAATAGAGTACCTCGCTGACGAATTCGACGTGAGTTACGCAGCAATGGCCTTTCGAATTCAAAACATCGGAATCTTTAAAGGATTCTTTAGTTAATAATGCTATTATTTAAACTTCGCATGACGTTGGAATTACTTTCGTTGCGCTTCAGCATATTAACTTTCAACTTCCGAGAAGAGGAAGTTTTCAGAAGTAATAATATTAATATATTATAATTAAATGGCTACCATCCGAGACACAGCCAATCTCATCTTCTTTATTGCACAATATTCATATTAAATTTTTTCTTTTTTCTTATTTGAATTCTTAGTTTTATGCCCCCCTTTTAAGGTCAAATCTATGCCAATCACAAGAACAGCTTCGATGCTTTTTTTGCTTTCCTCAATAAATCCTTTAGCTAAGGTGTTTAGCTCATCAACAACTTGCACAAATCCAATTTTTTCACCAGTAGATGGACTATCCCAATTCCTTGTGGATCTATTAAACAAAATATAAATACCATACTTTGAATTTTTATCGAGAAGATACTTCCCAATAAGTTGATCCCTTAAGCCCTTGATTAAGTCTAAAAAGGATAAATTTTCAACAACTTTCAACTCCAAGGTAATCGACCCTGATATTCGATTATTAATTAATCTTAAATCCGTCCTATTACCGTCTGAAAATTGTATTTCTTGTTCGACTCTATAGTTACCGCGAGATAGGTCTTCAAGCCTATTTTTCAAATGATTTCGAATATCTGCTTCAAGTACAGAGATAAGTAATTTTGCTTCACTACTTTCTCCAAGTTCCAAAGCACTCTTTATCTCAAAAACATGATCCATTGATAGCTCATGCAAATCACCTAAACTTTCAGGCTTCCGAACATTTCCTTTTTCAAATTCCAGAATGTCATCAAGCTTCTGAAAGTATCTCTCAGAATCATTTTCCGCTCTCTCTCGCGCCATTCTAAGGAAATTTGGTCTCAATTCAATCACAGGATGAATTTCGGATAACTCTATTAGCTTGTTATATGTTTCTTCACCTGGAATGTCACATAGATAAGATAAAATAAACCCTCTACTCATTTGCTCTTCATCGCGAATATCAACTTGGTGCGGAACTCCTTCTAGTCGAATATTATCCTCCTCATATTTAATAAACTCATACGAAAGCTTGTATAATGAATAAACATTTTCAGAACTCAACCTTCCAATATCGAAAGTAGCTCGGGTTCGATTACAAAGAGAACGGATAAAATTCCCTACTATTTCCTTCTGATTTACAACAACTTGGGACCTCACATAATTCTCGAACCTATTAATTCCGCTTTCCGGATCAACTGTTACTAGTAAACAAAACCAAAATATTCTTAAGTCAAGACGATCAGTAACCAATCTCCTTTCCGCTATGTTAATTAATATTGTTCGATCATAGTCGCTCAGCTTAATTAGACATCGCGTAGCATCAGTCAAAAGTCTAATATTCTCAATCGGGATTTCGTATAATAATTTAAGAATTTTGTTCTTTATGGATTGTTTCAATTCATCAAAGGAACTGGAAATAGCATGCAGCAAGAAATCAAAAATTGAATCTTGCTCTTCCGCAGGAAGCTTCATTTCATACTCGATTTCCCTAAGAAGTAATACTTCAACCTCCTTTGAATAATTTAAATAAAGGCTCTCAAACCAGTTCGGGAAATGGTATTCTAAAAACGCATATCGACAGAGTAGTTCAACTTCCGCAACATTCAAGTTTTTGAAAAAAACGTTAGAATGAAAAACTTCAAATCCTATTCCAATTAAAGCATATTTCCTTAAATAATGATTATCCGATTTTATTCTTTCAGATCTGAAGGAAGGCTTTAATAATCTCCAGAGCTGCATTGAAATTCTTGCATAATTTTCTACAAATTCATCTCCAAAATTTTCCTTAAGAATTTCAACATTCTCCGATTGAAAATCAAATTTGGGGTCGACCTCATATTGGAGCTTACCTAATGCAATTTCTATTGCTTGCAGATCGAGGTCTCCAACTTTCGAATTTTGAAAAATCATTTCGATACTCTTTTTGACTTCCGCCTGTCTTTGAAGATTTCTTTTTTCTGAATTTATATTTATTTGCGATCTTTTTCCCCAAGCGCGTTCTGACCTTCTATAATTACGTTGCTCTTTTACTATCTTAATTAATTCTTCCTTTAATTCTATATTGTCCTTAACATTATCTTTTAAAATTTGATTGTTCTTTTTATTTTTATACTTTAGGTACAAGAGATAAGAGATTCTTAAAGCTAGCTTCCTTTTCTTAATATCCACCTGCTCTTGAAATGATCTAATAGCTAAATCAAACGATATTTTCCCAATTTCCCATAACGAATGGTGAATGAAATAAATGTTGGATATGGTAGGTTCAGGAAAATCTTTTTTCCCTTCCCGTTCATTCTTCACAAAAAATAGATCACAATCTTGCCAAATTAAATCCAATGCCAATCGTTCATTTAAGAGAATGAGTTCTTTAAGCTCCCCTCTGTTTTCAAAACCCGAGTGATCATCCGTCCATAAAGAACAAAATAAAATTAATTTGATTAATTCCTTGTTATTATCGTTTAAATTTCTTTTCTTAATAATATAAGCGCATAGTAATCTTGTCGGCTCTCGAAACCAGCTAAATTCTGAAGAATTTTGGACTTCAATGGCGATATTTACAGATTCTTTATATACAATGGAATTAATACCACTGACCAAATTAATTAAGCCTATTTGATTTAACTTAGTAAAATATTTAACAAATACATCTCGAAAACGAGCATTTTCTTTAAACGTTAATGATCTAACATTCGAAAGAAATTCAAGCATTAATTCAACTTTTAGAGAGGCGGACGAAAAACAATCAATACACTCTAAAATTAAAGATATTTTATATTTATCCTTTTTTAAAAGACTTCCCAATACATTTTCTTGGAAAGCAATATCTGGTAATGTAGAAATGTATCGTATACAAACAATTCTTGAATATTCATCAAAATTATCATTATTAACTATTTCTAAAGCTATTTCGGCACATTCCGTATATTCACCTTGCCATATCAAACGAAGTAAGAATTCCCGAATTTCTTTATTTTCTAAATAATCAACCAGAAGCTCTTTTACTTCGTTGCCTATATTAGAATTTGTCGCGAAGCGACGAATTGAAAAAATATCAAATCCAAACCGACCAAAAGGTTTATTACTATACTTCCGACAGAATTCTCTTAAAATTAATATTTTAGTATTTGGATTATATTCGGAAGGACTCCCTTCAGTTAAGAGCACTTCTGGGGCAATTTGCAAAACTTTGTCGAAAATCTCCGGTTTTTCTTGTGCAATCCAAGCACAGATCGCTTTTAATCCCGGTGCAATAAATTCTTCAGAGTATTTTTTCTTAAAAAGTATTTCTTCAATTTTATATTTTGAACTTCTTGCTTCATATAATCTAAGGAACCATTTGGCTGCCAAATATTCTCGAGGTATTCTGTGATAAAAGGCAACTGTCCCGTAGATGGCAGGACTAAATATCGGACGAGCTAATAATCGGTTTAATTTATCTTTTTCCCAATCTGGAAAAAGCTTTTGTATATTTAAGCCTGAAATTGAACTTTCACACTCTGGCAATTTAATTTTCGGAATTCCTGTCAAGGTAACCCCACCCGCCAATTTTTGAACACCTTCCTTAAGCTCATTTAATGATAAATTATCATGATAGGTTTCATTTGATTCTCCTAAGCGAAGTTCAATATTATTTTCTAGTAAAGCAACATACCCTCCGATCTTATGATTTTTCATCCAATATTGAGCAAGCTCTTCAAGGTCAATTGGTCTCTTTAAAAATAAATTTGCTCCTTTTAGATCTACTTCGTGTAAAAATTGATCAATTTTATTCACACCAATAAATTGTAAAAATTCTCGAATCATTCGATCGTCCAGATCCATTAGATTCACAATCAACAATTCTAATGGAATACTTTCATCTAGTCCGGTCTTAAATTGGCTTAGTGCATTGATATGACTGGAATAAACTTTCCTAAAATCCTCTTTGGTTCTCCATTCACTTACTCGACTAGTAATATAAATATTTGACTGGTTTATTTTTGAACCTAATATTTGATAAAATTTTCTCAAAGCGATATCGAAATTGGTTCTGCTAATCAACTTTGCTTCGTCAACTGAATCTAGAAAAATCCAGCCTTGAGTTTCAGAATTTTTCCATTCTTGAAATTCTCGAATAGAACCAACCACAAACGAATAATCAAAATTCGACGGTATGCTTTCGATCTTAATGCAAAATGAATATTTACCTTGCTCTTTTAATTCTTGAGCTTTATTAATCAATTCTACTGTCTTTCCAGTTCCAGCTTCTGACAATATAACGACAAGTTTATTACTAAGCAAATTTTCCCAAGATAATATAACCGAATTAAATCCTATATGATAATCTTCATAATAACTACCGAAGCTTTCATCTTTCTCAATTAAACAGAACTCTCTATTTAGATTTATATAATTAATAGGACTCAAACTTTACGTCTCCGCACGACTATCATCAGATAACAGGTATTCAAATATTAGCCAAACAATTACTTTACTTTCTATGCCCGAAGATTCCTCTTCTTCTGTTTTCCAGAAGCTAAATTAATCGTATTAAACTATTAATTTCGAAATCGAACTCCATTCCTAATTTCACCTTAAACACTTCCAATACAAGATTTGCGCGTAGAGTTACAAGAGCATTCAAACTATTTTCATAATACTCTATAAGGACTCCGGATAATCTAGGGACAACTGGTTCCTTAATTTTATAAAAAACTTTTGGAATTAACCAAAGACCACAACCTGAACATCCTCTTGGAAATTTCCCAGTAACAATTCCAATGGCTGGGTCAATAACCTGCTCTCTATCATATTCGACTAACAAGTGCGAATTCCTATGGATTCCTAACTTATCATATAAGCTCTTATCTTTATGCTCAGGGTTCGTAAAAATAAAAGGTTTACTTTTAATTTCTCGAGTTCTCTTATCGATTTTAGTATTCGAATTCGGATACCCATAAAGAAAATAGGTTTGAGGCTTTTCAATAGCCGGATTAAAGTCAATATTATCAATCTTCATAAATTCATAGATTTCATAAATTTTCTTTAAGACTTCTGAATCAATCTCAATTATTCCAAGATCGATTCGTGACTCTCCAATATCTTTTGATCCAGCGGTTTTAAAAATTCGCCAATTGCCGTCAAGAGGTAGATTCACATCATCTTTATAATAAAAGAAAAGATTTTCATTATACCATTCTAAAGTATGAGCCGTTGTGATTACGAAATACCGATCATTATGTGAAAACAATAATGATGTTGATGCCAAGTCTACATAACCCTTGTCATTCATGTAAAACAAAGGCATTGTAAATTTATTTATTTCAAAGACTCCTTGCTTCGTAATATCAGCAACGTATTGTCGCATACTTAAGAGCTCGTTACTATTAGACATTTTTTGTAGCTTATCCAAAATTTTCCTTTTCTAAAATACCTGGGTACCTTTTGTCAGATTAGTCCGTTTTGGATTGGTTAAAAAATAATGTCAATCAGATCTAACGTTATAAGAATTGAAGAATATCAAAATCGTAGAAGCAAAGGACCACGTGACTCGGAACCAGAAACCGGTATAATGCTCGGAAAGGGACTGACGGATCAGACAATGGTTGAATTGACTCGGAAGTTTTCAACTCCTGTAACTGAAAGAGATTTTCGTAACCGCGCCCTATTCTCCCTAATGAGCAAAACAGGGCTTAGAGCTAAAGAAATTGTTTCTCTTCGCTTCTCCCAATTGTTTCAATCTCCTTCCAGTGAAATGCTAATCACTTATATTAAGAAAGGTGGACGAAGAGGCTTTTCAGTTATAGCAGAGGAAACATTACTTTTTCTTAAAGAATATCATTCTTGGTTTAAGGAGAAGCATGACTATTTTATTCTTTCTCTTTCCGGGAGGAACCAATCTGCCCGCTCTAACCTAAGCACACGAGGGCTTCAGCTGATTGTCAATTCTTGGGGAGTAACTACTTGTAGTGGTCGGCTCGTACATCCCCATTCGCTTCGCCATACATTAGGGGCCAAGCTTCTTGAAACCGCCGGATCAATCGCTGCTCAAAAGGTTTTAGGTCATTCGACACCAGTTACCACTTCTAAGTATTACACAAAACCCTACTTTGATGCTTCTAAGTTTCTTACCTGGGAATAAAGAAAGAATGACCTTACTTGAAAAGATAGAAACCAACTCCGTTCAAGAATTGATCGAATCTGGAGAAATTGTAAGCCTCATGATTCCTCCTTATAGATATCGAGTCGAAGAATTCTATAATTGTCAGGTATACGTTTCCAAAACTGTTTGGTCCGAGTTAAATACGGTATATAGCAAATCACGAGACAAAAAATCTCCTACTCGAATAGTTTATAACCTAATGGCTGGTAGCACAGGCCGAGTAATCGACGAAGTAGAAGAGAAGATAGAAATATTCTTAGTTTATTTCAAAGGCCTATTACCCTCTCTAAATAGATACAGAGCGTTTAGGAAAATTTCATTACCGAAAGATTCGGAGGATCAATACTTACTGATTCTCAGCATAAACGAAGACTAACTTCTTTTTTATTATAATTTAAGTTTTTTCCTTTCGGTATTTTACTGTTTTCGAATATTATTTCGGTGACTGAAATAAGAAATCAAAAACACCAATGGCTCCAAATAAATGAAGAAGGCTTAAAGATCTTCAATGAGATTCTCCGCTCCTTAATTGCCTTCCATGAAATGATCTATGGAAACACTAAAGCCTCAGACGAAACCTGGATATTTAAAAAGAGACTTGTTGAATCTACCAATCCCTTAGTTGCAATAAAGAAATTTGGAGACTATGAATACTTAGTCTTCGCCAAGATTCAAGATAAGTACAACTCCTGGATCCACATTGATGGAATACAAATGGAAAGAATAGAATTAGAAAAGATTGGGACACAAAAGCATGATGTTTTCAATATTCTCAATATGACTGACATCTACACGAATCATTGTGAGCCGTATGCTGGGGAAATACCAGAAGACGTCTAAAAACTACTCAGACAAACGTAAGCGGATAGAAGGATTGATGTATTAATTACTCTACAGGAGGAGTAGACAACTAGTATTTTTATTATAATATCTAACCAACTTCTACTCCACCCTGCGTTTTAGATAGACTGGAAATTCCAATCGAATGAATGCAATCAGTTGGTTTCGATACCAAGAATCATGAAACCTTTGATTACTTGGTAAAACTGATACTTTTCAGACACTAATTTTGGTGACTAAATAAGTCCATATTAAGGGTTCCGGACAGCCACATGGATTATAGTCATTGGTAATTTCAATTAATTCAATTTATATCCTTCAGCTAACCAAGGGTACAATCTCATCAAATCATCTGCAGCTCTATCACGTAGAATATCTAAAGCTTTCTCATTCTTTGAAATGCGTTTATATCCATTATAAAAATTTGACATTTCACTCAAAATAAATTTGCGAACGATATTTACTATTGAATCAGAATCATTCTGAATTTTGTTGAATTCTATTTCACCATAAACTCTTTTATATTTAGAAACCGCATTGGATATAATCTCCTCTTTAGGTAACCTATCAATCACTATTGGAAACCGTTCAGCAAATTCCCTCGGGTAAATTTCCTTATTATTAAGTTCAAGGGAAAGTTTTTCCGTTTCGATCTCCAGTAAACTTCTACGTTTATGATAGCTACTTAGCTTTCTTCTCGTTCTCATTCTAATTTTACTTTAGCAGAACTGACTAGTTCCGCCATTTCTCCTTATTGTTAGTTTCAAATTCCTTCGAAATCATTTCGAAAAAATCTTAGAAATCATTTTGATTTCATAATTATATTGTATGGGCAGGTTTCTCTTTCTCAAAATCAAAATGGGAAAAAAGTTTAACTTTTCAGATTTTTTTTTCAAAAGTCGGACTTGATTAGTAAATTATAAATGAGTGATGTGAATTATCGCATTATGCTTTTTGATTATTGGAAATTTGTAATTAGAACTTTTTTTCTGAGAATTGAAACTTTTTTCCCATTTTGATTTTGAGATATAGCCATTTTTAAAAACCGTGGTCATTTTAATCTTTGATTCACGATCAAATTAGTCGGAGAGAATGCATTCATCACACAATGTAAGCTCTCCCCGGTCGCGTTTACGGAACACTTCTGCAGCTATTCGAACAACTTAAGTTTCTTTCTTCTTCCTTACCTTCTTCTTCATTCCGCATCCTGGAACTCCGACGCAAGTCCAGAACTTACCATACTTCCCGCCCAAGGCTTCCATTCTAATCTTGCAATTGCAAAAAGGACCGAGTTTAATCTTCTTTCCTTTAGCATCTGTCTTACGAGTGCCAAAGGGAAGCTCCATTTCACTAGTTTTATCTATCAGATAGTATTTGGTGGTGGTTAGCTCATCTCTTTGATAGACTGTAGTTCCACATTTTTTACAAGGAACTTCCACTTTCTGTGGCTGACGACCTCCTTTGTTATCATGGCAGAGATCGAACTCTGCGAGACAATACGGACAAGTTAAATTAGCCATTTCTGATTTCCTCCTAATTTGTTTAATTAGTGGAAACAGTTCCGAAAAGTTTCTAACAGAGTTAGAATTAATAGGCTAATGAGTAACCTTCTTAATCCGCATTCATTTATTCTGAATTAATACAATCTCCTACTAATTCCTTAGGTAAAAAAATCTATGGAATTCAAACATATAACACATATTGAGAACCCTCCTAAAGCAACAGAAGGGAGACTCATAATTTCTAAAAAAGTTAAAGACGAGATCAAAAAAGCCAACGAGAAGAGTAGACCTCCGAAAGATCCCGAAACAATTCTTCAGGATATAATTCACGGAAGTAAGGACGGTATTATCACGACCTTAACTCCGAAGATTAAGCTCTTCTTAGTTCGGTTTTCACCGGTCCATCTCTTTCAAATACCTTTCCAAGTCTTTGTCGCTATATCTTCAACGGATGATTTCGGCCAGCCAGTTACTTACATCCGAACTCTCGACGAAGACGACTCCAAACCCGAAACCGTTTCAATCAAGTCCTAAGGAATCTATCATGTCTATTGAATCAAATGTAATCTACCTATCCTCACTTTATCCTAAGTCCGAACCAAAGGATCAAAACTTCTCACTTACCGAAAATCGACTTTCAGAAAAAACACTTACGAAACTGTATCTTGATTTCTCTGAACCTGAAACAGAAGAAGACTATCGAAATAAGGCTCTCTTCCTTGTAATGCAGGAGTTAGGACTATTGGCTATGGAAATCGTCTCCTTAAAGCTCTCAAACGTGTCTAAAGGCCTCTCTGAGCAATCTTACATCAGTTATATGGGTAAATGTGGAAAAAAGAAATCTTCAGCTATTAGCGAAGCTTCTCTAAACGCTGTAAGGGAGTATCACGAAAAGTTCAGAATCGAATCTGACTATTTCTTTGTAAGCCGTCCGAGAAAAAACCAAAAAGAAAGGAAGAACCTTACAACTAGAGGTTTGCAATTGATTGTAAACTCTTGGAACGCTCGTACTCTTTCTGGAAAACTCATTCACCCTCAAAGCCTAAGAAACACCGTCGGTCAAAGACTATTGACCGGGACCTACCCCTAAATGGTCCCGGCCAACAATCACTCTAATTCCTTATTAACAAAATTGCATTTACTTACTTTAGTTTTTTAACTCAATTTTGAACTCTGGACTAATAAGTTTTTTACCAAGCTTTTCTATTGATTTTAGAATGGAAATGGAAACTCCCTCCTGGTCCACAAGTCCTCTTGTTAAGTAGGTAACAAAACTTCTAAACTCATGTAGATTTCTAAGATTTTGAGAAAATCTATCCACAGAATTAAATGAATTTTCATCAGGCTCATCTTCCTCTAAAAATTCAGCATTGCTCATAGATACTGCACAATTCCAGAGAGAGCCAATGTCTGCTTTGATCTCATCTGTGCATTTAAGCAATCTCAATAAAGGATGAATGTAGCCAAGGCTGCTAAAGAAAGAGACTGCATTATCTCTCATAACTTTCTTTAAAGATCCTTCAGTCAGTGCTTCTAATTTATTTTCACCGACGCTTTGCTTGACACTTTGAACATTTTCTAACACAACACTGAACTCAAATTGATACTCATCAGCAGCAAGACTTTTCCAATGGGATTTGTCAGCAGGAGAAAAAATCTTCAATTTCTGAATAATTCTTCCTCCACTAATGGAGTCTACGCATGCTTCAAACTTTGGATAATCTCCATTGTATTTTCCATATATCCATTTTTGTAATTGGAAAATTTCCTGAGGTTCTCCTTCAATTTTTATAGCTTGTATTAGATGAAGCTTTTCAATTTCCATATTATCAAAGCTCTTAATCAGACATCCCTTTTTCTCACCAAGGTTATAACGCATCATCATCATGATAAATGTCTCGTCATGCTCAGTGTCTGTAGGAAGTGTGAATCCTTTATACAATTGTGCCAATGGATAAGTAACGAAAACTTTTCTGCTTTTGACTTGAACTTCAATTTCAGAATATTTAGGACTTTCCCCTTTCTCAGCAGTTAGGTTATCAGTATCAAGTTTCTCAACGTCTTCTATAGGGAAAGAAAAAGTAATCTTCTCTATCCCAATGTTTACACCATCAGGGCGACAAATCAAGTAGCCATCTACCATCATCCCCTGATCCATTTCTTCAACAAGTTCCATTATAGGAACCTCCTAATAATAATTTTCAAAACGGATCGAAGGAATATTCGAAATTAGGTTTTCCCTTTTTCGTACTTCGAAGTTCCGATTTATTAGTTAGTGGAAAGTTTTCCAAAAACTGTTCTGGGATCATTAGCGAAATGAAAGGTTCAGCTTTCAGATTGGGAGTTGTTTCCAAAGTCCTGCTTAAAACCTTCTTAAAACGATTTTAAAGGCCCTTAGAGATGCTAAAATCTCTCACCGCTCCTTTTTCCCTTTCGAATTCAAAAACCGTTAGGAGATCTTTAATAAGCTTAAGTAAAGCCCTAATTACAGACTGGCAAATCCGGTTGATGAAACCTTAAAGACTAAAAATACTATTCAAAAAGTGATGAAGGGGGAACTGTCATCCCCCTCTACAAGTGTTTTAACTTTGATTAAGAAATAGATCTATTAGTTTTCCCTAATTTTCATAAAACCAACTTTGATTTAATTCAGCAGGCCTATCTCCTCTGCAGGATTAATCAGCTTGTTTTTCAACTCTTTAAGTTTTTCAAGCCTGTCATCTAACATCCAGTCTCCGAGCTTCTGCTTGTTTTGGTAATCTTCCAAGCCATAAGACTTAGGAATCCTTATTACCTCTTGGAAACCTTCAATCATTTCAATAAAAGCTGAGATAACACTACCTTCATACTTCCCTTCCATTGCATAAGGAGTCACATCATCTACAATATTGACCAGCTTCTTAGCTCTTTCAAGATGTTCATTGAAAGCCGGGTAATAGTATGTTTTTATCAAGTTTAAGTTTGCTTCTAAGAAAACACTGACGGAGTAGTCTACGTCATATTCTTCAATAGAAGGGAGGAACTCTTCAAGGAAATACTCAAATATTGCATTTATTGAACTTTCATCAAATTCGAAAAATCCTACAGAAATATCTCCAAACAAATTATTTAGAATTTCCCGATCCTTTATCTCTATCCAAATCAGTAGAGCATCTTCTTCATAGCCAGTTTCAATATCATGGTTAATAGGAGAATTATTCTCAGGACCCAACTCACGCTCAAGATTACTACTGGAAAATTCAATGCGACATTCATCATTCTCAAATCTAATAGTGTTATTTTCTTCTAAATAACTCTTCAAAAACCCAGGAGCATTCAAGACATTAAGTAAATGACGATAGTCTTGATAATTATATTTCAAATAGGTTTTTTTAACCAATGTAACATTCATAACATCTAAGGAATAGATACCTTCAAGCAAATATACGCCTAGGTCTCCCAATGCATCCGTCATCATTTCATCGAAGTAATCTTCTCCATCAAATTCAACACCTGGTAACACATACGGAATACTAATGGCATTCATATTGAATCTAATATGAAGATACTCTTCATCTTTACGAAGATAGATTTTAACAGGATCTATTTCCAACTGATCCTTATACTTTTCAGAAAAATCTACTTCATCAATGTATGCTCTAAGAGTAATCCACTCTATTCCAATAAAATCTCTTTTCTCATTCATTTCATTATGAATATCTGTCATTAAATTCTCCTTATTCAATAAACAGTTTTGAAGAATCATTCATTCGAATCTCCAATAAGTTAAGTATTTACTAATACTGTAACTACTAGTAGGTAAAAGTAATTAGAGTAGTAGTTAGGTAGATAAAAACGTTCCAAGTTTTGTATAATAATAGAAAGTTATACAAAACCTATCAGCAATCCCCAAAGTCCTGGGAAATCGCTTGACGAAGTCACCAAACTCGGAAATCATTAAATCTACCAACCAAGTGCTGAAAAAAGGGCCAGCCAGCCTTAAACCCCTACCTGGCCGACCCTAAGTGTTAAGCTTGTTTTTCTCTTTTTTAGTAACCCCTAATTGATCTGAACTCGGGTCGGCGAATTTGCAAAATTCGGAAACCCTACATATATATTATAACGGGAAGTTTCACCGAAATTTGGGAAATCGGAACTTTTTTCAAAAAAAGTTATCACTTTAAAATAACATTTGTTATATAAGTAATTTATAATTCACTTTTTCTTAATACTCTTCCTGAGAATTCGGAAATTGTTGAGTTACGAGTTAAAAAGTATAAATTCTAGGCGTTTTTGCCTCGAACTCGATTTTACGGAGAAACTGACTTTATAAAAAAATTTGAAAGGAATCCACTAACTCAGAAATGACGAACTACAACTTACAATACATTGAAGACTTCTTGGGGATTGATCGGGTCTGCTTTTTCACTCCTTACGGTAATATTAAACATGGGTCGGGAGCTTGGGGACTAAATACTCCACCAGATCAGAAAGTCGAGACCCCAATAGCCAGATTAGGTAATAGCGGGATAGCCTACCGCCGAATGCAGCATACTGTTAAGCAGGATTTAGTATATTTCTGGTTTTCGTACTCGCGCTTATTCAATGGAATCAATCTTTCCTCTTATACTCCGGTAGGACGACTCTTACCTTTGAACGATTTTATAAGTATCGCTGAGGAAAATGGAATTTCCTTTAAAAGCAGCGATGAAATTCACCTAGCTACAATTGAAATTTTCTCCAATATTCAATTAGAGCATCCATATCCCAAATACTACGGACTCTTTAGAACAATGATTTTGCCTCGGATGAAGCTCTTTAGTTATGCGGATACTGTGTATTTAGGAAACAGGCAGTCGAAGATTAAAACCTACGACAAGACGAACGAAGTATTCAATCGGCATGGTATCGGATTGAATAAGAATTTTGCCCGTATCGAACTAACTATAAAGAGGAAGGCGAAAGTTTCAAAATTAATTTCGAAAGCCATACCTCAAGTAAGCTCTGAAGATGATATGGCAGAGTATTTTGGTTACCCCTACAATTTAATTTTTCAGAAGGTCTACTACGATAACATTGAGAAAGCTTTTAAAAAACTACTTAAATTCGACTTCAAACCAAACTCTGGAAATTTGCGGGACGAATTAGTATCTTACTACAAAAATAAAAAGTCCCCCTCTAAATGGGCGGACAAAGCTCTAAATACTCTCTCTGAGATAAGATCTATTGGATTAGGAAACGTTTTCGCTAAACGATTGGAAGAGATCGAAGCGCAAGCGACAAAGCCTTTTGAAGTTAAAGGAAAGATGCAAAGAGTAAGAAAGGAAATCTTAGACTTATATTCCGATGCTCTTCTCATTGAGCATCAAATTAAATTCGGACCTTCACTTCTCGAAGAACTAAGGCGAAAAATGATTCTTCAGCGGAAGAAAATGCTCATATTCGGCGAAAATATCGAATTAGCATCATAATTTGAAAAAGCTCCAGTCCTTTTAACTGAATCTGGAGCTTTCTTGAACTCTTAGAGTAGCATTAACTTCTTATTGAAAAAATCGGGAAGCTTACCCTTCCAACGGATAAAACATCTTTCAAGAAAAGCTAAGTCTTTTCGCTTAAATTTATAGTGCTCTACACCTTCTATTTTCTTAACCAATAGGGAAGTTCCAAATTTTTTCAAAATACTATTCAGCGTATTTACAAATAATTGGCGATTAGAATGCGTAATTTCAATTCCGAAATATTCTCTTACTTGATCTTTATTGCTGTATAGGATGAATCCAAACTTTGCAATTTCAAGGGCAGTGAAATATTTAAACTTATTTAGCTCCTTAAGAGGCGAATAGATTAAATCATAAAACTGGCTCCTTCCGGGTATGCCTTCTTCTATGAAATTCGCGATCTTTACTGTACTTTTAATATAACCTAGAGCCTCACTTGTATTCATACGGAATATGAAGTATTCTTTAAGGCATTCGTAAAGTTTCTTAGTAGACGAAAACGAGACGCATGCATAGTCAAAGTTTCTTTTGCTATCCCAGCTTCCATCAAACCCAATAATACTTTTGATCTGATAGCTTTTTAAACCTAATGCTTCATTGACCGAAATATTACCTTTAGATTTTAAAGCAAGAGCCTCCTTAAATTGAATCTCTGGTGCTACTATTAGCCCAAAAGATTCCTCTGTTTGTCTTTCTTTTACAAATGTTTGGTCCAACGTAGCTATATGAGAACCATCTATCCGGTTGTCTATTTCCGTAATTATAAAATTACGCTCATAGCAGTACAATTTGAAGAAGTATCCAAGATACTTTCTTGAAATTTCACTCTCCGAAACGACCATCTCCCGAGCAATATCCCATGCTGTAATATCGAAATCCGAAGTTATATCCCCACCAGCTTCCATAAATTGAGTCATTTCAATTTGAACTTTAGCTTTTTCGTTATATGATCTTTTCAAGTCCTCTTTGGTTCTAAACTGTTTTATACCAGGTGGGGCATCATAGTTTTTCGTAAACACATGTAAATTTTCGTATTTCCTAAATCGATTGCATAGTTGAAAGGTCTCCCATACATCGAGAGTTTTGTCTGTATTCGCAATTAGGTACATGTTGTTTGCGAACCAGAACTGAAAATCTACTCCGGAGCCAATTACAGATGTATATAATACCACATCAAAATTACTGATGTCTCGGGCATATAATAACACTTCTTGTTGGAGCTTTCCCTCTTTCGTTTCTTCGTTAATTGTTAATATTTTCTTATCAGGATATTTCTCTCTAATTTTAAATTCAAGGTCCTGCAGAAAGGTCTTTGAATGCCCACATACTGATACTCGGAATCCGTTCTGAATATCTCTTTCTATTTGCGACAAGATCGACTTTAAACTTTTATGGCAAACCAATTGTCGCTTTGAATACTTTGTCTTCCGGTTGAAAAAGTACCTAATATCTTCCTTAGAAGCAATCGACTGAATAAAATGTACAGTGCTCGGTAAAATGTCAGCGGATGAAAAAACTGCATATTTGCAATTCTCGATTAAATTCGAAATTGTATATATTACGTCCCTCCATTGTTTTCGCATTGTTTCCTTAAATATTTGAGCAACAACCTGGTCAACCTCATCAATTATCACGACCGCGTCTCGGAAATATCCCGGATCAATCTTGTGAATCGAATTCACACAAATCGCAATACTATCCCTTACGTTATTTAATCTTTCATCTCCTAATTTGTTGTAATTGCGAATTGGGATACCCCCGTTATTAAACCTGAAACATATTTGATCAATGAGACCTACTCTATGGGCAATATATATGACTTTCTCGCCTTTAAACAAATGACAGAATGCCTCAGTCTTACCAGTCCCATGAGCTGATTGCAGAATATTGACTTTGCTAAGATATCTTGAATCTGACAAATATTCGGATACGTAATTTTTTTCAAAAATGGAAGGCTCATATAATTTGCTTAAGTATACTGGAATTTCTAAACGACCATTAAACTTTTGAAAATTTGGATCTACCCAACCGTATTCTTTTGCTATCTTGAAGAATGTTTTAATTTCCCCGAACTTTCTTGTTCTCAAAATTTCACCTAAATTGAAACTATTGGAACCGGATATCTTCTCTTTCATTAATTTAGCGATATCTTCTGCGCTTAACTTATCCGCCAGGGTGCTTGCTATCGTTCGATATTTTGACCAAAGCCCTTTTTCGTCCGACAAGAGATTCGGAATTTGTTTTAAGGCTGACTGAACTACTCCTATTAATATTTCCTTTTCTCCAATACCATCTGACTGGTTATTCATCTTTACAGATTTCTCCAAATATATTTCTATACATTAACTAAAGTAAAAAACAAGAAACCAGCACACGATTTTCTTATTATATAATCATTAATTAACTTATTTAGATATATCAATGGTTGCACCTTGTTTATAAAATAGTCAAACCAACCTCGAAAAAAAATTAAAATCGGATTAAACTTTTTTTCACAATTTTAGATTTTTTTTATAAATATTCAGGATTTTTCAAAACTTTCAATTATAATAGAGTTTTATAGAAAGAATGAAATTTTGATAAATTTTTTGCATTTTTAAGATTTTTTTTCAAAAACATTGATCCGACTTATATTTTTTTTGCCAACTGCCAGAGATCATTATTGAAAGAGACTAACCTATCAATGCTCGTGAGACTCTTTATTTTTCTTTGACCGACGGAAGGAACTATATATCGACCAAGACCTTTGACAAAAGTTTCCTGGACTCGATTTAGGACCTTCCAAGAATCAAATCCCTGGTCTTCGGTGCGGCGAACTCTTAGGACTGAGTTTTCAATACTTTCCTGGTCTCCAACAAAGTCAGATCCGAAACGAAGATCTACAGCGTTCTTTACGAATAGTTTTACCTTGTCGGGAGAAAGTTCCTTAGCTTTTAGAAATCTAATCTCTTCGACAAAACCATCAAACCCATTCAAAACTTGATTAATCTTAGTTTGAATCGGTTCTCGATTCTTCTTGTAGTGTCGAAAGATTGAATGACCGCCAGTCCCCAGGTTTCGGACCATTAACTGATTACCACAAACGACTCTCATAAAGCCGTAGAATAATTCGAGTGAGTTTGTTTGATCGTGGGAATTACGGATTACTACATTTAGGTTTCCTTCGTCCTCAATTTTGTAGTCATTGTGTTTTAAGATCACAAGGTGCTTCTGAAAACCTCTCCGATCTTCTACCCTGACATTCTTCTCTGAGGCAGTTTGAATCTCCCACCCTTTCTCTTGAAAGAGTGAGATGACATCAGAGGTTTTAATATGCAAATATCTTTCGCTTGTTTGCCCGTAATGGGAATCCGAAAAAACAGATGGAGCTCTTTCTTTCAACTCCTCGTAATTAATACTCATTTGAACTCCTAAGAACTAGGAATTTCATTTTCTTCATTTGTAATATACGAAAGCGTTTTTTCTGAGAAGCCAGTATTTTTAGATTAGTCAAATTGAATTACGAAAGTCTATTTTAAATTTTCTTTTTTGTTCTATCTCGTTGCATCGGACTAACTATTGGCAAAGAATAAAATTTCATTCGAGAACCATTATCCCACGAATAATCTATATATTCTCCTGAATAAAAGAGAAGTTTTAATATAATTCTATTTAACAAAGTTCTAAAAGCCAATGTTCGATTACTTAGTTTTGTATAGTTTTTAGGCTTTAATGATCCATGCACGACAGAATTTCTTTCTCTAATAACCTCCTTTTCGACTATATCGAATTCCAGCCCGATTTCATTTAAAAAGATTAAATTCTTTTCGTTATTAGATAAAGCATTCACTCCTTCTATTTTCGAAATCAATTTGGCTCCAGAAGGAACAGCGCTTAGTCGATCCTTAATTGCACCAAACTCTTGTCCAAGTAGTTCTAAATATTCATCAGGTTCAACATGAAAAGAAAATTTAGAATTTGCTTCATTCTTAAACCAAGCGTTCTTCAAAAGATCAAATGCTGTCGCAAGGGGTTGCATTTGTATATCGAGAGGTAAATAATGAGATTGATTAATAAGCCAAATCGCTTCATGAATCGGCAACGAATCAAATTTTAAAACAAATACCTCTAATAAAGATTCAAATAACTCTTCAATTTTTATTCCGCTCTTATCTATTCTTCTTAATTCGATTGGAATTGGATAGATGTGTATTTTTTCTATAATTTCCTTAAGATTACTTCGAATAGAATTTCTATGCAAGGTCTTCGTCGGCTCAAGATTTTTATCTAAAAAGCTATATCCGTTATTAAGTAATTCTTTCCCGCACAAAAAAGAATAAAGAGAAGCTGTTGCATCTACTACTTTTTGAGGCGGTGGGCTTTCACCATAGAATCGAATAATTGATATTGGAATGGGCGATTTATCATCGCTTATTGAATAACATAATTCAATTCTCCAAATTAAATATTTAAATTGAATATGGTTTCTAGAAAAAGAAGGACCAGAAAAATCCTTTAATCTTATGCTTTTATTTTCGCCAACGCGAATTGTAGTAATCTTTCTAGATTCGATGATCTGAAAGCGATTAAATGGAAAATGGCGATCACCATTTAAATACCAATAATTATAATGATTAGTGACCTCACTCTTGCGACGCCTAAAATTAATTGTAATAACTTCACCGGTGGCTATTACATCGTTACCTTTAAAACTTACCTCCTGAATGTAATAATCTCTAATTACTGCAATAAAGAGGTTTCCACTTGTGAGAGCAAAAATTGAGTTCTTTTTAGATTTTCGATTATCATCAAGGAGGCCGGCAGTAATTCGATTCACATCATCCCGGGATTCAGCGTTACAAGTTAATTTAAATTTTATACGATAATTTTCGTCGTATTCTATTTCAATTTCTCTTACTTCAGTAGGCAATGAACCACCAATTACATTAAGTTTAGCCCCTGGCAATAAATTCTGGTTTAGAAAGCGAGAAGTATCCATGGCCAAAAATCCGCGCAAGAGAATAATAATAAAAGAATTTTCTAAATAATTTGAACAGAAATTTGCACTATAATTTATATCCTGAAGATCCTTTGTAATTAATTAAAGAATACTCACTTCTTAATACCAAATTCATTATTTAAAGAACTGCGAATAATAGGAATACAGGAGGAGAAATTGTAAACACAAGGGGAATAAGAATCTGTTCCGTCAAACTTCTTACATGCAGAATTTACTAGACCTTGAGCAACCAATTCATTGGTATAATTACCTTCATCTGAAATATGATTTATACTCTCACGTAAAATAGAATAATCGAAAGAAGCTTTACACTCTGATTCTTTCTTCTTCATCCAAGCATTGTTGATCCTTTTATATGCACTCGCGGAATAGATCTTTTCGCCTTCAATCCAGGCTGCTGGGATCAAATTGTTATTCTGCAGGTCGGTTACAAAATAGAAATAGGAACTTTGCTCGGATTTATATACAGGACGATCATTCCAGTAATGCTGAACCTCCGCGCTCTTTGTTAGCTTGAACATATCGAGATCAGAGATTGGAACTGTGACTTTTCCATTTTTGAATATATAGCTCTTTGCGAAATTCAATCCTTTATTCACTAAGGTAACTGCGGCAGGAGTATTTTCAATTTTTACAGCACTCTTCGGAGACCTTTCTGTCTCTCTCTTTGTTTCATCATAGGTTTTAAGTCGGTAAATCGGATAAGTAGCCCAATCATAGATAAGTATAGGAAGAGTAAAAATGATTCCAATACCCATGATTGTAAACGGACCTTCAACCAAACATTTGGAATAATTCTTTCTTTCACCGCAAACATCACTATCGAAGTCAGCACCGGTCCTTTGAACATTGTAAGTTCTATCATAAGCTACTTTGTCGAAGTTAGTCTTGTTCTCAGTAAAGGAAAACTGCAGACCGCTTTCGGTTAACTTATACTCAATAGAATATTCGGACTTTGAATCAAAATCCGCATTCCTACTTACTTCTGTCTGTGAAATAAGAGTTCTCTTTTTCTGATAAGGCAAACAACCAAAGATTCCAAAAACAATTACTACTTTAATTAAACCTAATATTATCTTCTGCATTCCAATACCCTCGAAACCTGTCATTCCTCCCAGTTCTTTTTACGAAAGGATTTTTTTCTAATAAATTGGACTAGAAGGTTTTAAATGGCACTGAATCATTGCAATGAAGCCAGGAGATCTAATCAGATACCCCCAGGTCTGAATTTCACTGATACATTTATCCACATCTGATTTGTGATAGTAGTCACCGGAATTGATACCTGCAAGACTCGAAGCTTGAGCATTTAATAGAGCATTACTGGCGGTAAGGACTGAAGGATCATAAGAAGCGGCTACAGCGACGTATGTATTTACTGCATCTTGGATCCTTTGCTTTACTTCAGATCCCTTTAGTCGATCATCAGCTAACCCTGCTTCGTTGAGAAGATTGCAGTCATAAAAGGAAAAACAAAGAAAAAGAGTTAATCGAACGAGAAACCTACTCTTCTTGCAATTTAGACAGTTCGTCATTGAACGCCTCCTAGTTTAAGATCCTAAAATAGATCTGGAGCGAATATAGTTAATTTTATCGCACTTTATATAGTGTGTTTTATAAGTCAAATTGGAATTATTCTTCTATATGTGGATTTCACTACCTTTCGCCGAAAAGTCGGTCTTAGATTAAAGGAATTGCGGATTGAAAGGAACCTTTCTCAGGAAGATCTAGATTCTGGCGATGATGGAATTCCTTATCGAACGATACAGAATATTGAAGCGGGAAGATCTAGTATAAATCTCCGAACAATCTACAAGATTTGTAGAAAGCTAAAGGTCAATGCAATGGAACTGTTTGATTTAGAAAAGCTGAGTAATCATCCACCCAAAAAAAGAGCCCGCAAGAAGACACTATATAAGAAAGTGACTACAAAAAGTAATTTAAATAAGTAAAGTTATCTTACTTGAGGTCACTTAGAATCGGCACCCGATTAACTCAGGAAGATATGGATGAAGGAGATTTGGCTGTTCGTTTCAGAACGATTCAAGAAATATAGAATGGTCGAACTAATCCGAATGTAAATACTTTGTTTCGTATTTCTAAAAGATTAAAAGTTAAACCGAAGGATTTATTTGATTTTTGACTGTTTAAATGAGCAACATTTTGTCATAGTATATCTCATTATAAAGATCTTCTTTTATCTAAATTCCATCAACTCGCCTAAATCAATATAATTGAAAGGCTTATTTAATATTACATCTACGATTTTGATCATCTCAGCTCCTGTTACCATTCTTTTGAATTCATTTTTAAACGCTTCGTATTAACTATTTGCTAAGCAATCGAAATTTCGTTCATTATTAGATTATTCTGTATTTTCAATTGACATTATATTTTTTGAAAGGATTTCATACATACGACTGCCTATGGATTTTAAAAGTAAAATAAGAAAGTTAGTATGGGACTTTGAAAATGAAAATACATGGAAAAGTTCAGAAGAACATATTCAAACTTTATTCACTTCTAGACTTTTAGAGATATTAGGATACAGAGTCGGTAATATTCGAATTAACAAAGGCCAAGAAGTAAAAACTGGTAAAATACCTGATATACTATTACTAAATGATTCAGGGAATACTCTATTAGTTATCGAATCAAAAGATGCCAAAAAAAGTGAATCTTTAGACTCCCGATATAAAAGTAAAACATTCATTGAACAGCTTTTGGGCTACTGTAGAGCTGAAGGAATTCATTGGGGAATATTAACTAATTTTGTAGAATGGCGAATTTATTCAGTCTATCAAAACAGATTATATTTGAATAAGAAATTTGCATTTCATGAACTACTCTGGCCCGGAATAAATAAAGAAGACTATGTCGACCTATTATCGGATGAGGGAATACGTTTCCTCGAACTTATCTCTAAGGATAAACTTGTGCGAAGTAAAGGTCGCATTGATGATGATCCAGTTTATTATCCAAAGCAAGATGAAATTAAAGAAAAATTTTTCCAAGATTTAAAGAAATGGAGAAGTAATATTCGGAATTATATTTCAAAAAACTATTCCCACTCCTTTGAATTGAGTAAAATCGATTTAATGACACAACAAATATTGGATCGGCTTATTTTCATCGATTATTGTGCTGATAACAATATAATTACGCAAGATCGGTTACATGCAATAGTTCATAGTAAAGAAAAGTTATATCAAGAATTAAGAACCATTTTCCTTGATATGGATGAAAAGTTCAATTCTGAGTTATTTTCTCAATCAGATTGCGATCTAATAGAGATAGAAGATAGCGTTCTTAGGCCAGTAATAATTGAACTTTCTAATACAGATTTTAGCAAACTGACCGTTCATGTCTTAGGAGAGGTCTATGAAAACTACCTGGGAGAGCTTCTCCAATCAGGCCGAAAAGGAGAAATTATTGACAAAAAGAAAACACAAATTAAGGGTTCGCATGGAATTTATTACACTCCTGATTTTATTGTAAATTATATAGTTGAAAACACGGTCGGGATAGTATTAAGTAAATGTAAAACTTTGCATGAAATTAGCCAGGTAAAAGTTTTAGACCCCGCATGTGGTTCCGGTTCATTTCTTATTCGCGTATTTGATGAATTTCTAAAACACCATGAAAGGATTAGTCCTATCGGACTATATCATTTTGAAGTTAGAAAGAAAATTCTTCAAAATAATATCTACGGCATAGACCTGGACGAAAGGGCTGTCGAAATCGCAAAATTAAATTTATTAGTAAAAGCGTTAGAAGGAAGTGCAAGAACTTCATTGACCGGAAGAAAACTTTTGCCAAACCTTAAGCTAAACATTCGCTGCGGAAACAGCCTAATCTTCGGAGAAGGCAATAGCTCGCAAATGGAATTGTTTCGAAATCAACATTTTCGAGATCTTGCCGAACTAACGAAACTCACTGAGCAATACCATCATGAAAAATACGATGATAGTGAGAAGGAAAAACTGTATAGTCAGATTCAAATAATTGAAGATACAGTGAATCGTAAGTTAAACAAAAATCTATTTAACTATTTTGAAAACCCAGATAACGTTAGACCGATGAATTACTCTGTGCTATTTCCACAGGTAAAAGCTGCTGGAGGATTTGATTGCATTGTGGGAAATCCTCCATATTTAAGCTACTACGCCCGATTTAAACAAGAAATGTTAAAAAAGGAAGAAATCTATTATAAAGAACATTATGAATTCATATCAGAATCCAATCGAATTATTGATAAAAATCAAATTAAAGGAAAATTCAATACGGTAATGTTCTTCTTTGAAAGATCGATTCACCTTTTGAAAGACAGAGGATTATGCTCATTTATCGTTGATTTAAATATTATCAAAGAGCCTTACAAAGATATTCGTCAATATTTAGTGAATACAGCTTCAATTAGTGAAATAGTTACTGATATTGAAGGGTGGGGAGAAGTCGGATCTGGCCAAATAATTATCAATTATCAAAAGGGGTTAAATAGTAATAAAAAAATTAGAATTAAAAAAACTCTACTTGATAAAAGCCCAAGATATGAACAGCAATCGAGTTTTATTTCATTCTTTACCGACTTTAACAATCGAAAGAGTAAGAAAGACTCATTAGAATCAATAATTAAGAAAATTGAAAATAATTCCAAAAAGCTAAGCGAGATTTTTCCAAATAAATTAATTCGTACGTCTATAAATTTCGCGGGGAAAAAATCCACATTTCTGACCACACGAAATGCAAATGACGCAAAACCTCTTGCTGAAGGCGGCGACTCGATTACGCACAAATATTGCATACCTCAAATTAATTCGTATATAAAATATGATAAAAATATAATTCATTCCATTAATAAAAGTAATAATAAGAAGGAAATTGCGAAACAAAACAAACAGGGTAAGGTTGGCGGCCTTGGTGATATTTCAGTCTTCCTGAATCCAAAGATAATAGTTCGTCAGGCTGGAGAGTCTATAGTGGCAACTTTCTATGAAAAAGAACTTTATTTAGATTATAGTCTGTTTTCCATTTCAAAAGGAGACGGACCAAATTTTAAAAGCGTAGATTTAAAAGAAGTATTAGCTATATTAAATTCTAAATTAATATCATTCTATGCTTGGAATAAAAATATTATTGAACACGGTAAAGGAGGGACTCCACAGATTCGAATAAAGGGCCTAAGGAATATTCCGTATCCAAATTTAACGAAAGAGGCCTCGGTAGCTCTAAGTCAATTAACAGATTCCATTTTAAAACTCAACAAAGACACAAACACATTGCAGAATAATAAAATTCGCATACAATCACTTTCTAGAGAAATAGATCAAATTGTTTATCAAATTTACGGACTGACCGAAAGCGAAATTAATATTATTGAAAATTCGAAATAAATTTTTCAAGTTTCATTTTAGTTAGCATTATGTACCTATCGTATGCGCTCTTAGCTTATTTAGCCTAAGCTTAATTACTATCATTGCCCATCATCATATTATAGTGGGCTTCGTGTCCAGACCTGTTAAAAATTTCGCGAAAAACTTGTAGATAATTCTCAATCTGGATATCGTCAATTGCTACATAAAGATCGTCCTGTGCAAAATGAGATCCATCATGAACCCAAGAAAAAAGCGACTTGCAAATCAGTTTATCCCGACCTTCAAACATATCACATATTCGATCAGGATCTATACCTCCCAATATCTTAAAATAGTTTTCTAAAATTCTTCGTAAAGTATTCTGAATTGTAAGATTCGATCTACTCGGATTTCGTATCTCAGACCATAGCAATTCATAAGATGTTTTTATCGGATTGCTTGTATGTTTTTGAAGTTTTTGAGTATTTTCTAGTTTTCTAATGATCCAAAAGGATTCATCATTTACTCCTCGAGTTCGTCTCTTAGGATTAAAAGCTACCTCCTTTTGAAAATAGACATTATGAGTAAGGACAAATATCTGCTTAATAATTCCAGCTTCCGATCTCACCTCTTCAAATAATTTCTTAATCAATGAGCTAACAATAAAAAGAACTTCACTATCTAAACTTGAAATAGGATCATCGAATACGACAATACGATCCGTTATCATGCCACTTTCCGATTCACTACCTTTTAACAAATAATAAAAGTACAAAAAGCATACAAATGTCTTCTCGCCTTCACTGAGCGTATCTTTCGCATTTGCGCCATTCGATCGGATCAATTTATAGAAATTACCGGCATCTGACTTATCGAGCTTGAAATTTTGAAAACCAAATTTCAAAAGCAAATCGTTAATTCCGTCAATAGTTGGCTGAATAGTAGTCATCCTCATTTCTAAGTCACGCAATTGCTGAGATTTAGTTCCAATCTCTCTATCATTTTCATGAATCTTATCTTGAATATTTGAAATGGCCTTTTGAAGTTCATGCTTTTTCTTTTTATAAGAATCAAGAATATCCTTTAACTCAGAAAGAACTAAACACCAAACTTCTCCGATAAGTTTATCTTTTTCTATTGAAATATTTGCAATGACTTGATTGTAATTATTAATTTCCAAATTCACTGTTGAAATTAAAGTATTGAAAACTTCCAAAATACTCTCGAGAGGCTCTAACACTACAATCTGACTAGGTTCCTTAACTTTCTCAGTGATCCTCTGATTATTTATGACTATTTTTGTATTTAATAAATCACTTTGAAATTTCAATTTCTCGAGATCCAAAAAACGAGATGGGTTAGCGATAATTTGATTGATTGACTGTTGTAAAAGGTCTGCATCAGCAGAGTAACGGAAAGCTAAATCTTGAATTCCTTTGGTATCTTTAATAAAAGTTTCGTCAAAGTATTCAGTCAAACTTTTAGTAAATGACTCTTCTGTAGTCCGTTGACAAAAGGGGCAAACACTATTATTAAGTTCGAAATAATTAAGGCCAGCTCGAACCCAATCACTATTCCCTAACTTTTTAATCATTGCTGCTATATCTACATCATCCTTACCTATGATACGTTTTGATAAGATGGCATTGCTTTCGTGCTTTACAAGAGAATTTCCGTCGATCTCAATAACCTTGTCTTCCGGTAGAGACTCTTCACTGAAAACATTTTCCGCTTTCTTTAGCAATTCACTTAGATCAAGAAGAGTTGATTTATTAGATGAATCTTCAATTAAAACTTTATCGCGAAATCTATCTGCAGAATTTCGATATCCTATAAATGCGGTACCAAACGAATCATCATACTTTTTCTTCATTTCCCAACAATCATCTTTAAATTTGGATTCAATGATCGTCATGTCTTTAATCATTCCATTGGAATCTTCATTTCCATTCAATTCTTCGGAAAGTCTTATATTCTTTCTTCTTAATGTATCAATCTCACCTTTCTTATTTTCTATCTGAGATAAAACTTCTGCCTGTTCTTCACCTAGAGTAAAAACCCCTTTCATTTCACTCAATTGAACGAAATTACGATCAACAAAATCGGAATTATAGACCATAGGCTGAAGCTTTGTTCCTGCCTTCCATAATACTGAGCAAGATCCATATTCTTCTTCATTAGCAATAATACGACTTATCGTTGTTTTTCCCGAACCATTAGAGCCAAAAATAAAATTAATTCTAGAAAGACTGCTAAGTTCCTCAGGTGTGGAACCAAAAGCCGCAACGTCGGAAATTCTAATCAACTCAATCATAGCACCCTACTGTTATTTGCACTTTATCGAAATAACTTTTTCAATATCCATTTTTTTTACTTTCTTTTTCTATGTGTCTACCGTTTTGCTTCCTTAAAAAACAAAAAAGTAATACTCATGCAAGCAGCCTTAAAATACACGGAAATCAACTCTCGCAGACAATCCTTCACTCCTACTCGACCTTGGATTGAATTCGGAATATTTAATACACGTAATCCGAACCGAGGACCACCTTTCCTCCAATCCAGAACCGCCCCTTCCATTAGAAATACCGAAAATATAAACCTCTTCCCAACACCCCTACCTAAACACTACAACCCAGCACTAAACACTGATTACTTCACGGAAATAACCAAGAAGATACTTAATGACTTCTACCCAAAACACTGTCCTACTCCTGAATGTAACAATAGAATCTTAGATAAGGAAATCTCAACAAGACCAGATCTAATTAGATGTCCTCAATGTAGATATCTAACATCAAGACTAAGTTACACTCCCCTTCATCATTTCAAACTTCCAATATGGATGTTCGGATATATCCTTTATGAATCACTAATACAATACCCAAAGGTAGTAACAGCAACAGAACTAAGTAAGAGGCTAAGAATAGGATATAATGCAGCCAGCTTACTAAAGAGAAGATTCCAACTCTTTGCATCAAACCAATTACCAAAGTATAAGAAGCTAACCTACGAGGCTCTAAATGATCAGTTCAAGGACTTCCTACTCCCTCCAAATGAGAATAGAGACATTACTAAGATCATGGCAAAGAAGCCTTATACTTGCGTAGACACTGTTGTATTATATTCAGCAGGTGAAAGAGCGAGCCAAGGTAGGAAACGTTACAGACATAGTGGACAAACCGCTTCTATATACCTTTCAGAGAAATTAGGAGGGAGACAAGTCGGAACTCTTGTACAGACTATAGCAATAAAGCAAGGACCAGTATTCTTCTCATCAGTATCTAATCAAAAAGCAGAGACTTTAGGACCTCTGATTAAAGAACACTTACCTACTACAACTCCACTTTTTACAGACCAAGGATACCCTTGGCTTTGGGAAATATACAAGAACCACAGATCAGTTAATCATTCTGCGAGATCGAAAGATAATAGATTCAGATTTGCTCGTAATCGGTGGAGTAAGAATGGAGTCCACAATCAAGTTGCAGAAGGAAACCATAGAGTTCTAAAAACCGCTTTTGCTGCTTACGGATATATAAAGCCAAAGTATTCCCAAATGTATCTGAATGAGTTTAGCTTCATTAAGAATGCTAACGTATTCGGACTGGATGTGCTGGTTAGTAATGATGATGCCAACAATGGAATGAGGTGTAGAGATAGGGATGCTTTTGCTGTCAATCCGAGAGCGCGACAGAGGGAGGCGGTTCGGATTGAGAGGAAAGGATTACTATCTCAATACGTCATTCAGAAGTTTACCTAACATCTGATCTTGGGTCTGAACAGTCTTCTGATTCGCCTCGTAAGAGCGGTTTACTTCGATCATTTCCACCATTTCGGTGACAACACTAACATTAGAAGCTTCTAAATAACCTTGGAGAAGGTTAGGCTCTTCTTCTAAAAGGAAAGGTCTTGGTTCACCAGACTCAGGAGTATCGTTATAGAAAGAATCGCCTTCTTTATCCAAATGACGAGGATTCTCTACGGTGCGGATCTTGATACGATCTAAAAGAACAGGAGTTTCGAATCTATTCTTATCGGCTCCAACGGAATTACGAGGATCATTACCGATCTCACCGTTAATCCAAACTTCTCCATTCTCTTTGATCAAAAAATTCCCACGAGCGACTTTGATCGGACCATTCTCGCCCATCAAAGGAAAACCTTGAGGAGTCACCAAGTAACCGTTCGTATCCAGGACAAATGCACCGGAGCGAGAAAGTCTTTCTCCTCTATTCGTCAAAACGCTAAAAAATGCAGGATGTTCGGTGCCAGGTCTATCTTGCAACATCATGTCGAAAGGATTGTCCGTCTTCTTCACTGCACCTTGTTCAAATCTAGTATAAATTTCATTTACCTCGGCGCCTAACCCGAGTTTGCCGACAACAGGAGCAGTATCAAAAGATCCCATAGGCACCTTCCCCACTCCGTCCTCACTAAATCTATGGATCAAAAGTTCAGGAAAAGTTTTGAACAACGTTGTGTCCCTTTTGAAGGCGGTCTTGTCAACGTTCGCAAGATTGTTGGAAATCACATCCATACGTGTTTGCTGCACGATCATCCCGTTGGATCCGGTGTACATTCCTCTTAACATTCTACTTTCTCCCGCTCTTTTTAAGGATCGGAGTTTTCCAAAAATCCCATTACGCTTTTGAAGACATAAAAAGAAAAAATAAGAAGGAGTTCCTACCAATTTTAAAAACCATATCGGGGAATTGGCCGCCCCCCTCCCTGGCGGGCGGGACCGGGCTGCTACGGATTCGGCGAGACCGCCTCATCCCACCTCCGGTGGGACAAAGTCCTTCGCATCCCTGGCGGAATACTAATTCGGCAAATCTATCCTAAATCAAGGCCGTTCACCGGAATTCAGAATCTACATTCCATCCCGGAAGCCCAAAACGAAACTTGAAAATCCGAAAAATTTCTGATATAGAACTTGGAAGCAACCTCCCCACGAGCCCTCCTCCACCACCCAAACTCGGGTGGGGGCCGCCTCTTTCGCAACCCTGTTGGAATTCCTACAAAGGAGCCGGATTTTGTCTCATTCCCAAAAAACCTTTGACATCTCTTGTTCAGGGCACTATCTATCCAGGGGATGAAGAAAAAAGGGTATTTTCTCTCCTTAGGAGCCGGCAAAAACCAGGTACCCTTGATCTCTGCAGCAAGAGCCTTAGGCCTAGAAGTAGCAGCGGTAGATAAAAACGATAAGGCCCCCGGATTTGCAATGGCGAGTCTACGAATCATAGAGTCCACCTTCGAATACAGAAGGATCTTGAGAGCCGTCGCCGAAAATCCTTTGCCCACCCCGATCATTGGGATCGGAACAAGATCCTTCGGCAAGGCAACCTATAGCGCGGCTTATCTTGCGGAAAAATTAAAACTCAAATATGCAAGCACAGAGTCCGTATTAAAATTTTCTGATAAACAAATCTTGAAAGAGACCTTAGCCCCTAAAGGAATAAGAGTACCTCGAGAAATCCCGTCTTCGGAGATCAAAGCAAAATCTAAATCATTTCCTTATCCATGGATCTTAAAACCGAGCCAAGGCAGCGGCAAATCCGGGATCCAACTAGTAGAATCCGATTCGGATCTTAAATCTATCGTAAATATAATATCACCCAAAAAACAATCCAAGTCAAAGACCTCTGCAAATTCCCCTCATCCGGAAACTTGGCTTTTAGAAGAATACATTCCAGGTCCTGAATATACCGTTTTGGGATTGGTAGATGAATCCGATTTTCATCTTGTAAATATTTCCTTAAAGGAAACTTCTTCCTTTCCTCCATTTCTGGAAGCAGCTCATAGACTCCCCTTCCCTAAATCCGAATTGGAAGGTGAGATCAAAATGTTATGTAGAGCGATCGTTAAGGCAACAGGTCTCAAAAACTGTCCTTTTGTAGCGGAGTTCAGATCGGATGAGAACGGAGATCTTGTTTTGATCGAAGCTGCTCCGGAAGTAGGCGGTGAATATCTGGCAGACGTTCTTGTGCCCGGTTATTCAGGTTACGATTATTTCACCAATCTGGTAAAACTTTTAGTGGGAGAGCCGATTATTCCGCCTCCTTCTAGTTTAGAAATTCCTAAAAAACTAAAATCTCAAGTTCGTTTCGATATTCCGCCAAGAGGCGTTTCCGTTCTGAAATCCTGGGAAGATTTTCCCGCAAATTACGGAGAGACGATTCTTTTCAACCAAAACTTAAAAGAACTCGGTTCTAAGTTAGATACATCTTTGGGCAATGAAACAAGAACAAGAGTTCTTTGTCTAAGATCAAAAGTATCTTCTTCCGAAGAAGAATGGAACGGTTCGGTAAAAAATCGTTTGAAGGCGGAATATGAAGCCCGCTGATCATCCTTCCAAAGAAGCTTGGGAAACTCATTATACCAGACCTAAAGCGAAACTTTCTTATCCGGATGAGAACTTAGTTCGAATGATCTCTAAGTTTCCATCTTCCTCTCCTTCCCCGAAAGCTTTGGATTTTGGGACCGGTTCTGGAAGACATTGTATTCTTCTAAAAGATTTCGGATATGAAGTGTATGCCGCAGATTACAGCGAAAATTCCATCCAATCGGTCAAAGATTCTTATCCTTGGGCTCATACTTTTCTTTTGAATTCTCCTCCTTATCCTTTTGAAGATGAAAAATTTGATCTCGTTGTTAGCTGGGGAGTATTACATTATAATTCTCCTGATCTCGCAAAATCCATGTTAGATGATACTTTCCGTATTTTAAAAAAAGACGGTTATCTTGCAGCCTCGGTAAGAGCGGAAGGTGATACTCACCTTAAGGCGGAAAAAGGTAAAATCGGAACTGCAGATCTTGCCGGCGGCGCCACCTGGTTTTATTCTCTGGAGAATGTAAAAGATCTTTTGAAAAAATTTTCTTCCTTCGAGATTGGTTATACTGAAAGAACTCCACTAGGAAAATTGGATGAGAGGATTTGTCATTGGATCTTTCTCGCCAAAAAATAATCCAAGAAGAATGTCCTTTAAACGGGGACTGCAATTGGGAACCGTTGTACCGTTCCGAATTCGGTGACTTTGACCTTCCCATCCAAATTTGTAAAACCTGCGGCTTCCAAGCACAATTTCCCAGACCTGAACCTGAATCATTATATACGGAAGAATATTATACGGGTAATCAGGAATTCACATATAGAGACGAAAGGCAAACCGAAAAATTCGATAGATATGTTTGGTTTGCTCGTTTAAAAAACATTTCCAAATTCAAATCTTCGGGAAATTTCCTGGATATAGGTTGTTCTTTTGGCGGTTTTTTAGAATGCGCTAAAGAAAAAGGATTTTCACCCTATGGAGTGGAAATTTCTCCCTTCTCCGCCAAACAAGCGGAGGCGAGAGGTTTCAAAGTCTGGCAAGGCCAATTCTTAGATGTAGATCTTCCTGAAAATTTTTTCGATGTGATCACTTTGATCGAGGTGATAGAACATTTGGAAAATCCGAAAGAAGTATTTAATAAACTTGCGAGGCTCCTGAAGCCCGGCGGATTACTTCTCATACAGACCGCGAATTTTGATGCCTGGCAGGCGATCGATGCCGGCAAAAAATATCACTATTATCTGCCGGGACATGTGTATTATTATTCTGCAAAAATGCTTCGGAAAATTCTTGCCATACGAGGATTCGAAAGACAGATTACCTACCTCGGAGTGGACTTCCCTCTTTCCGCTAAACTTTTAAAATCCAGGGGAAGTTTCTCAAGCTGGAAGGATTATTTAAAATGGTTTAGGATCTCTTTCTACCATTTCAAAAGTAAACTTTCCAAAAAAGGGATACCGCTCACTTCTTCTATGGTGCATTACGCAATTAAGAAATGAACTCTCATCCGAATACAAAGTATAGTAGATTTTTCGATTATATTCCGGACGCAGGCTTAGGAAGAAAACTAAACTTTACAGTCCGTGTCCTGGCGGCTTCCGCCTATCGTTTTGCCAAAGACGAATGTTTAATTAAAGCTTCCGGCATTTCTTACACTACCATCGTATCCCTGATCCCTATGCTCGTAGTGGCTCTTTCTCTTTTGACGATCACCTCCGGCCTAGACAATCGTAAAGAAGAAATATTCGATAAGATTAATGCGTTCTTCCTAGTTAGTAATATCAACTTAGACATCAATCCCTACCTGGATACTTTAGGAGAATTGATCGATGCAGCTAGACAGATAGGCGCTATCGGTTTTATTCTTTTAGTATTCTCCGCGACTACCGTGCTAAGGTCTTTAGAGAATTCCTTCAATTCTATCTGGAGGATAGAAGAGAAAAGATCTGTCCTGCAAGAGTTCGTATTTTACTTTTTTGTACTTTCTATCGGACCTCTACTTTTGGTGATCGGAGATAATCTTGCAAAGAAGGTAACCGATGTATTCCGTCCTCCTCATTATCTGAGCATGGACAAAGATCCAGAGAATCATATTTGGATTGCAGGAGAGAACGGAACACTCTTCCGAATGGATTCAGGTCTAAAACAGGATTATTATCTGGATGAAAAAGATATCGACCTCAAAAATATCCGTTGTTTGGATTCATTCGGAGTCAGGGCGGACT
Source organism: Leptospira licerasiae serovar Varillal str. VAR 010 (assembly GCF_000244755.1). Lineage (NCBI taxonomy): Bacteria > Pseudomonadati > Spirochaetota > Leptospiria > Leptospirales > Leptospiraceae > Leptospira > Leptospira licerasiae. The sequence continues at coordinate 68,056 of NZ_AHOO02000008.1, forward strand.
TTTGCGAAAAGCCGGACATTTCCAAAGAAAATTTTGTACGAGTTTCCATCAAAGACGGAAAAGTATATGCGCTCTCCGAAAAAGGCCTATTTCTTTCTAAACCCGTAGACGGCTCGGTATGGACTGCGATTTATTTCGATAATTCTAATTTTAAAGATTTCGAATATATCAACGAAGGGAATTTTTATCTAATCTTCTCCAACGGAGAAGTGTTACATTTTTTTGCCCAAGGAAGAAGTTACAAACCGGTATTTACGAATGTATTGAAGATCCGAGCAAATCGAGTTTATTTTCCGGAACCTTATCTCGGTTACATAGTAGACGAGGACGGGAATGTTTGGAAAAGTGAAGACGGCGGTTATACTTGGAATGCAACCAAGATCACCGGCCATGGCCTAAAAGATATTCATCGGATCAAACCAGAAGAACTTTTTGTAACAGGAGAAAGAGGTTCCGTTTTCAAAACGGAAGACGGAGGATACTCCTGGAAAAACCTAAGTCACAAAAGATATACATTTACTAAAGTCTGGTCCATAGAGAACGAAGAGTCTGCGGATATTTTCCTACTGGATGCTCTCGGAAACATCTTAGTCTCCATAGATGGAGGAGAACATTGGAATACTTTTTATATTCCGGCTAAGGGAAAAGTATTCGCTTCCGGCCTACTGGACAGAAGTGAGAACGGAAGATTCAGATTATTGAATATAGGTGAATATAGAAAGATCAGCCTTTCCGAATACAAAGACGTTAAATACGAAACAATTATCCTCCAAGGAGGAGAGTCGGTATTCTCACCTTATAATATTCTAAAATTCTTCTTTCCGTTGATCGGGATCTGGCTTTTCTTCTTGGCATTATTCACCCTGATCCCCAATACAAAAGTTCCGATCAGAGCCTCCGCCTGGGGAGCTGGATTTACTAGTGTGATCTTTTTGATCTTCCTGTATGGGTTCCAAGTGTATATTACATCCTTCTCCGAAACTACTATGATAGTGTATAAGGCGCTCGCTTCCATCCCTATCTTCTTAATCGGAGTATATTCTTTGTCATTGATCGTTTTGTTCGGAGCGGAGGTCACTGCCTGCGTCCAATATCCGGAAAGATATTACGCTCCTTTTCAATTGATAGAAGAACATCATACAGCATTTAGTTACGAATTCAGGAAGTTGATCGGAGTATTAAAAGCGGTCTACTCTGTCCAAAAAGAAAGTAAGATCGCTCCTCGAAACGGAGATCTTGCAGTAAAATCAGGACTTCATGCGGAAGAGATCCCAAGACTTACTAAAACGTTATCCGAAGCAGGATTACTTGTGGAAACAAACGAAAGCGGGGCTTGGTTACCCGTAGTCTCAGGCGAGGATCTGACTTTAGGAGATTTTTACAGAAGAATACCTGAGCCTCTTTTAAAAGAGGATCCTTCCTTCCACGTATATCCCGATAAAGTCAGGGAAAAAATGGATAAGGCGGAAACTTCTCTGCAAAAAGATCTGGATGCGATTAGTTTTAGAGACCTGATCGATTAAAAGATCCAATAGGTCCGATGTTGGCACTTCTACGATCTAAAAAGAAGTGCCTGTAATCCAAACCATCTTATCTTTAAAAAAATCGATCCGACTCAGGATCCCTGAACTACCTTTAAGAATTGGTCTCCCAGATCGATCCTCCGGTCCGCTGTTCTTATGGTAGAATGAATCGTATCCCCCGGCTGTAAATACTGGGATCTTTTACTTTGCCCTTTTACGAAAAGCTCCCATTTCTTTCTTTCTGATAAAAGTCCCGCGATCTTTTGCACCATCTTTCCGGGAGCCCTGAGAGCACATCCTGATGGAGTTCCTGTTAACAAAACGTCTCCAGGCGATATATTACAAAAGTTAGATAATTCAGTGATTGTTTCCTCCGGCTTGAATACCAAATTGGAAATAGTATCATGTTGTCTGACTTTATCGTTCACAAGCAAGGTCAGTTCCAGACTACCTAATATTTCAAAGTCTCTCGGTTCCAAAACGGCCAACACTGGTCCCGCTGGCAAAAAAGTCCGATAAGATTTTCCTTTATACCACTGCAATTGAGGAAGTTGTATGTCTCTTGCCGATACATCGTTCGCCATAAAGATAGCGGCTACATATTCCGATATATTTTGGGAATTTACTTCCGTATAAGAATCGATGGATTTGCCGAAAACAAGGCCGAGCTCGATCTCATAATCTAAAAGTTTGACAAGTTTAGGCCGGATCACTTCCCCCATGGGAGAAGTCAACGATGCGTCCGATTTGGTGAAAAAAAGATTATAACTCTTATCGTCGGGATCAAGTCCGGACTCGATCAGATGTTGTCTATAATTCGCACCCTGGCAGACGATCTGACAAGGTGAAGAAATCGGAGAAAGCAACTTTACTTCCGAAAGATTATAACTTTTGGATGCTGAATTAAAGTTATCTGTCCGGGAGAATTCCAAAAATTTTCGTGTATCCAAATCTCCTAGTCCGAGAGGATACACCTTACCTTCTGTGAATTTTGCCCAATCTATCTGTTTATCTTTTTCAAAACGTACGTAATTCCTCGCCATAGTCCATTCCCTTTTATTAATATTTAATCCAACTTCTAGGAGATTGTTCTGCGACCTTCTTTAACTCCATTAGCTTCCTCAACTCGATTTTCCTTCCGGAAAATAATCCTTTTACAAGCTGAATCAACTTAAACAAAGTAAGCTCAGTGTCTAAAAAGTCCTCAGGCATATCCTGTCCCCATTGGTATAAACTTTCCCTGCTGATAGGATGAAAGCCAACAGGAACGGTATCGTCGAATTTATCTCCGTCCGTATAATGCTCTACTAACATACCGCTCGGATCCCTCTGATAATCAAATATCTGGCTTCCTAAAATATGCCTTCCAATTCCCCAAGCTGGCTTCCAGCCTCTTTTCAAAAGCCATTCTCTTCCCTTAGCGACTTCATCTAAATCTTCCAATTCGAAAGCACAATGTTCCAATCTATCGTCTATGCCTAAGGCAATCACTATAGTATGATGGTCCGTAAGTGTCTCCCCCAGATCACATCTTAAAAAAGCGATCACAGGCTCCTTGGATTCCGGAAGTATTTGTATATCGGATGGGATCATACCGAACACGTCGCAATACCACTGTGCATTCTTTAAAAATTCCTGTTTTAAAAAAACGGCATGTCCCAATCGATTTACTTTAGCAGGCCCCACATCGTATGGTTGGGGCTGATTTTTACGTAATATCTTTCCATCACTATTCCAATCTCTACACTTTTTATCCTTCTTCTTTCCTTCAAAAGAAGAAGGAACTAATACTACATCTACCGGTAGACCGGAAGGATCTTTAATCGTTACAGTCGGAAAATATTCCGGGCCGAATCTTCCCCGAGGCAGGACTTCCGCCCCATCCATAAGTCTTAATCTTTCGAATTCTTGCGTAGAAGATATATATAATCCGAATCCTAGCAAAAAGTCCCTGTCGGCCTTTTCCAAAGACCAACAGGGCAGATTGGAGCTAAAGCCATGAAACAAAATCCTATTCTCAGACAATTCAAAGCGAGAAAGCCCGAAATCCTTATAGTATTCGGCCGTCAATTCCGGATTTTTTCTTCCCAACCTAACATAAGCTATATCTCTAGCCTTACTTATAGGATTCTTCGATCTTGTAGGACATTCGGAAGATAATTGTTTCATTGCATTTTTCCCTGATAGATTTCTGCAAATCTTAAAATAGCGTCGTCCGCTTCTTTTCCATAAAAGACTGCGGCGACAATCTTATCAGGACGAACGATTGCGAATCGGTCTGCTCCGCCAAAAAATTTCAAAAAAGAAGAAGTTACATCTTCAACTGAATCCGAGAGAATCCCAGTAGTCTGTTGTTGATTCGAAATATATAATATTCGTCCCCCCATTTTTTTCCAAACCTCCATACATGATCGACTTAGTGTCCCAGAAGGATGGACTCCGTAACCAACGAGGCAGAGATTTGGGCCCAATAAAGAGTCGGACAATTCCCAATTCCCTTTTTTCGATCTGAGAGGAGCTTGGGGGAAAACGGATCCGGGAGAAATGGAAGAATTTTTTAATGTATTCTTCTTTAAGAATAGGCCTTTGGAGAAAGAATTATCGGGTTTTAATCTCAGATCGGATAAATAAGGACGAGCAGGAGTAAAAGATAGGAACTTCATTAAAAAATCCCTAAAAAAAGCGGCGAGCCTACTTCTTGTCATGATGATCGATCCCAAAAAAACAGCCAAACGTATCATCTTTTTGGCATGTGGTTTTCTTTCCAGGTTATAGCTGGAAAGTATATCCTTCGAAGCTTCTTTACGTAAAACTGATGCGATTTTCCAGGCAAGATTGAAGGAGTCTCTCATTCCGCTCACCAATCCCTGACCGGCGAATGGAGGAGTTAAATGAGCAGCATCTCCCAGCAAAAATACTCGACCCTTTCCCATACATTCCGCCGTCTTTGCCTGAAATCTATAAACCGCTTTTCTCTGCACATTCATAGAAGAGAGCTCTCCCCAAGGACGAATGAGTTCTGCAACCTTTTCCGTCTTCTCCATCTCCTCCCTAGTTTCTCCGTTCCGAAGTAGAAACTCCCAGCGTTGGGATTTTCCAGGACCGGGAACATGTGCAATAGGTCTTTTTGGATCGCAGATAAATTCGACCTTATCTAGAACGTTAGGCATATCTTCTACATCTAAGATCAACCAATCTTCCTTGTAGGCAGAACCTTTCATTCTCCATCCTTGGTTTTCACGGATCCGGCTATGAGCACCGTCGCAACCTAAAAGAAAGCCTGTCGAAATTCTATAATTAGTTCCGTTACATTTTACTTTTACGATAACTTCCGAATCGGACTCTGTATGAGTTATATACGTACATTCTGACCAAAGTTTTACATGATCGAATCTTTCGAGTCCCTTTCTTAGAAGTCTTTCCAAGTCCGGCTGATAAATGGAAACCAAACGAGGATGCCCGTCCATAGATCCCATAGAGTTGATCTTAGCCAGTGTTCCTACATAAGGAGAGATCATTTCTACGTAGGAAATGGAGGGCATAATTTGAGAAGCCTCTTCTCCTAGTCCGGAAGCCTGGAGAATTCTCAAAGCGTCTTGGTCTAGGGAAATGGCTCTTGGAATTTCCAAAATTCCAGGATTCTCATCGATCAGCAGTACTGGAATTCCTTCGATTCCTAATAAGTTCGCTGTCAGAACTCCTACCGGCCCCCCGCCTACGATCAAAACGTTCGGTTTTTCCAATTCCTCAACTTCTCTCATACAATGAAATATTATTCAAAAATGACGAAATCGTCAATTAATTAAATTGAGGAAAATAAAGAAATGTCCATTTTTGATAAATTTATCAAAAATATAATTGTGTCACATTAAGGGGCCTGTATTGATATCTTATGGCCTCGCCACCCAAAAAACTACCCCCGAAAAGAGAGCGGACTCGTCACCAAATCCTAAAAGCGGCTCTCAAACTTTTCGCAAGAAAAGATGCTGGAGAAGCGTCCATCTCGGATGTGATCGCAGAAGCTGAAATCGCGAATGGAACCTTTTATAATCATTTCAAAACTAAAGAAGAACTTTTAGAAGCTTCCTCATTAACTTTGATAGAATCTTTAGCGTCCGAAGTGGAAACCATCATGGGAGATTTGGACGATCCCGCGGAAAGAATGGCGCTGGCGGGAATCTACTTTTTCAAAAAGGCAAGAATGGATTCAAATTGGGCCTGGGCACTTATCAGGATCGCTGCTGTGACTCCTAGAATGAGCGACATGCTTTTAAGTTATCCATTGAGAGATCTGCAAAGGGGGGTCTCATCAGGAAAATTCTCCATTGAATCAACGGAAACAGCACTCGGGCTTTTTGTTGGATCGTTACATTACGGGATCAGGAACATATTGGAAGGAAGAGCGAAAAATAAACTACACGATAGAGAGATGATGACCCTAGTGCTCAGAAGTTATGGAGTGAAGCCCAAGACCGCGAAGGACCTTTCTTCCAAAGGTTTCGAAAGAGCCTGGAAAGAAGACTGATTTTATTATACTTTAGAATCCAGCTTAGAAATTGGCGGAAGATTAGAAGATAAAGATTGGTAGATCTGTTCTGCCAGCCCCAAAGAAGAATTCGCAGATAAATTCTTAGAATATTCATCATAGAGCATATCTTCGAAAATTTCTTCCGCATATCCGCCGTCTATGAGCCCAGACTTGTGAACTGTGGCTTTCATTTCTTTCAACATCATCTTCACAAACATGGATTCGAATTCGCCGGAAGCATCGAATAACTTTTTGCGATAAGGGTCTGCAGCAATTTCCTCTTTTATGTTATGAGGCATTCTTACTTCGGAGGAAGAAACTTTTCCGGATAAAGTATTGTTAAATTCTTCTCTCAATTGATCCGGAAAAGTTTGGCCAGGCTTTAAGTTTTTTTCTTCACGTAAAAGTTTCTGTACTTCCGGTCGTTCCGTAAGATCCAATTTAGATCGATAGTCTTGGATTTTATCTATCATTATTGTATCTCCAGTTCCGCATGAAGTGCGCCCGCGGCCTTCAATGCTTCTAAAATTGCAATAATGTCTTTTGTAGAAGCTCCTACTTTGTTCAATGCTTCCACTACATCGGAGACTTGAGTGGCCTCCTCTATCACGAAAGATTCTTTTGTAGGAGGCTTCTCTCCGCTCAGTCTTGTTGGTCTTCTGTTCTTGTCCGCGACGGAAAGACTTAAACCTGATCTTGCAACGGCAACCTCGTCGATCGTGATATTCCCACCCATTACGATCACACCGGATCTTTCGTTAATCACTACTTTTGCTCTAGGATTTGATTCAACAGTGATGTTCTCCAGATCGGATAGAAGGTTCAGAAGTCCCGGAGACTTTGCGGAAAATCCTGGGCCCACTTCTATCACAATCTCGGAAGGGGTTAATGCCTGAATAGATTCCGTTTTTAATCCGAATTTTTCCGGAAGAGTTTCCTTGATACGATTGATCACGTTATTCATCAAAGAGAAGTCCTGGCTATTCAAACGGATCACCACTCTTTGGTTGGAAAAAAAATCTTCCTTCAATTCCGTTTCTACAATTGCACCCGCGTGGACAATCCCAACGGTCTTTTTGGAAGCTCTGCCTAGTCCGCCCGAGCTATTCTCTTTTCCGCCGAAAGAGATCACACCGCTTGCTACAGCGTAAATTTTATCGTTTGCAGTTTTCAAAGGAGATTGTAAAAGGACTCCGCCTTCCAAAGATTTTGCATCCCCAATAGAAGAAACAGTTACATCCAACCGATCTCCTTTACGCGCATAAGAAGGGATATTAGCGGTAATTAATACGGATGCGATGTTTTTAGTCTGTTCCGGTTTTAGGTTCGCATCCACTCCCAGATTTTTGAGATAATTTTTCATACTCTCTGTGGTCATTGGAGTTTTAGAATCCCCCGTTCCAGGAAGTCCGACTACGATCCCATAACCGGTGATCTGGTTGTCTCTGATCCCTTCTATCTTGGCAAGATCCTTCAAGCGGACCTCTGCTGCGGAAAGTGATGCGGAGAATATTATAAAAAGGAAAAATATTCTTTTCATTTAGACTCTCCCAACAATCGGTTCAACTGTTCCAGAATATATCTTTGTTTTTCTTCTTCCGAAAGTTCCGCTTTAACGGTCACGGTACCATCAGGGTTATTAATTGTTTTTAGAGTAATAGGAGGTTGTAGATTTTTAGGTTCTATTCTTCCCGTAAACTGGATCAGCAGGTCCGCGATCCGATCCGCATCCACGGAATTATCTCTCGCGATAAATTCAGGAGATAATCTGCCTGTCAATAGGACTTGGGAAGGTTCTCCGTTATAAGTGGAGGAACGTTGTCCTTGCAAGGTTAAAAGCCCGGTATTAGCGTCCACAGCGGTAACAACTGCAGTCAGATTTCCTTTTAATTTTCCGAGAGATTTGATCTTACCTTTATTCTTACGAACGATCGTACGATCCGTATTGTAAGTAGGATTATCAGGGATCACTTTTTTATCTGGCACAGCCTTGATGGTAATATTCTCATCCGCGGCAGATTCAATCTCAAACTCCGCCGTAAAACCTTCTTTCAATTTTACGAATATAGTAGACCCTACTCTTAGATTTTGGCTTCTGGAGTAAGGGTTTTTATCTTGCCATTGGGAAAGATCCTGTGCGAATAGAGCGATCATTCCGGATAAAAATAAAAGTGGGAGTAAAAATTTCAGGCTTCGGATCATATTAATTCTCTAAAAGGACAGTACCCTTCTCCACTACTCTGGCGGAAATTTTTCCCTCTTTAGAATGGGAAGAAACATCGACGATCTCTCCTATATTACCGGAACTTAATGCTTTTGTCTTGGACTTTACTACTAGGTTTCCCTTTGTATAGACAAGGTTCACATCCCCGCCTCTTTGTACATCGAATAGGAACCTAAATTGTTTTTTACGGAGAAGTTCCCCTGTTTGCAGATCTTTTAGCGCTGTGGAACCTATATCCTTACTGGAAATTCCGTCCGTAAAAGATTCTTCCATATAGACAGTTCTTTCTTCAAGATCGTCTGCTTGCAGTTTTTGTCCCTTGCGGATCTCTTTTTTGGCAAAGAGTGCGTTCGTTCTTCTTTCCAATTTAAATTTGATCCTTTGGGTATGCACCTTTCTACTCTCGAAGTAGAAATCCAAAGAAGCGACGATCTGTCCCGGATGGATTACTTGCGGAAGTCCCGCCCATTTTAATTCCACGCCTTGGCTTGGAACTAATCGTTCTCCGCTCAAATACGAAATTCTATACTCCCCTTCTCCATCTTGAGGAAGTTTAGAAACTTCTTTTTTCAAACTTTCCTCTAAGTCTTCCGGGTCCAATTCGGAATCCAAAGGTAAAACTAAGGTTTCTTTTCCGGAAACAGGGATACCTGCCAGGACTTCCTTCAGATTTTCAGGACGGATAACGACAGGAGCATTCAAATTTTTTAATACGACCCTATCTTTCATCCCGTCCGGAAGTTTTGCGATCTCGGATAATAAAACTTCTTTCTTTTGGGTTAAAAGTTTTCCGCGTAAATATACCGCTTCCATTCCTTCTATCTTGCCCAAACCGGACACAAAAAGTCCGATTAAGGCGCAGAATAGGATGTAAAAGCGAAAGCTCATATTAATTAACGTTTCAATCCGATCGCGGTAGATAACATGTTATCGGAAGTTTGGATGGCCTTAGAGTTGGACTCGTAAGCTCTTTGAGCCACGATCATATTCACCATCTCTTCCACGATTTTCACGTTAGACATCTCTAAGAATCCTTGCAGAACATTTCCGAAACCTTCCATACCGGGAGTTCCAGGAATTTCAGGACCGGAAGCGACAGTCTCTTGGAATAAGTTTTTACCGATCGCTTGGAGACCGGCCGGGTTTACGAAACGATATAATTCCACCTGTCCGATCACTGTAGGACGGATATCCGCCCCGATCTTTACGGTAACTTCTCCCTGTTCGGAGATCATCAGAGTATTCAAGATCGCTCCCTCAGGAAGGATCAGAGGCGGCTCCAACAAATAACCGTTAGACGTAACTACTTGTTGGTTAGAATCAATCTTATAAGAACCGTCACGAGTGAATGCAAAACTTCCGTCGGGCATTTGGATCTTGAAAAATCCCATCTCGCTTGTGATCGCAAGGTCTAGCTTGTTACCGGTCGCTTGGAAAGAACCGATCTCGAATAATTTCTGAGAAGCAGCTGCTCTCACCCCGTGCCCCACATTCACACCTGTAGGAATTTCACTCACGGAGGTTGCAGGAGTTCCTGCCAAAACCATATGTTGGTAAACTAAGTCCTCAAAATCCGCGCGGTTCTTTTTAAAACCCGTGGTATTTACGTTTGCCAAGTTGTTGGAAATTGTATCTATATGAAATTGCTGAGCGATCATTCCAGTCGCGGCAGTCCAAAGGGAACGCATCATTTGAGTTTATACCTCGATCCCTTTACCTATCGGCCATTCCCAAAAAATCCCCAGGGGTATTTAGGGATTTTTGAGACAAAATACCGGTTTTTCGGTAGTTGGACGGTTCTCGGGAAATCCATCTAAGATTTCCCAAATCCGATTTTAAACCCCTCGACCAGGCTGCTACGGGTTCGGCGAGTCCGCCTCATCCCGCTTTCAGCGGGACAAGCCCTACGCATCCTTACCGCGTGTTGGAAATCCTGAAAACAACCTTGAACAAATAAATCTATTCTTACACTTCTTGGTTCACGCAGAGGCGCTAAGACGCGGAGAAAAAGCTGTTGTGTAGGAGTTCCTACATTACTTTATAAGCTTTGCAATCTACTTGTTGGAATTCCAACAATACCCTCTATGGCTCCGTGACTCTGCGTGCAATTTCCCTGTGTCTCTAACTTCTCAGCGAACTCTGTGCGAGAATCCTATTTCAAATTACGGAACACAACGCAACGATTAGAATTCGTGCCTTTTTCGTTATTCGAAACATTCCAGCAATTGGCAAGTTTTGTGAACTTCTGGTCGTTGATGTATGTATTTTCCCAAACAAGACCTGTGGACTCCGCACATTTGATTACATATTCGTCTAAGTTGAAGACAGTCTTACCTTTTCGGACTTCTCCCACTTCCATAACCACTGTTCCGCCCGGTTTCACTACTCTGGAAAGTTCATCCAAAGTTCCTTGGATGAATTCGCACCAACCTGCCAAAGTCGCAAATATACTTGGCTTCTGATCCTTCTCCAATTCGATATCTAAGAACCAATATCTAAGCCAATTGTCCTCTTCGTAGTTGACCTTGTCCAAAAAAGGAGGGCTGGTCACTACAAGATCCACTGAATTCTCTTCCAAGCCGAAAAGATCCAAGGAAGAATGATTGGTGTATTCGTTTCTTGAAGAAAACTCATGATAAAAAGGTGTAAGAGATTCTTTCAAATCCCTTCTCATTTTCTGCAGAATCCTAGGTTTGATCTCCCTATAATCAGGAACGACTCCCTTTTTCTCATTATTCCTTTTTTGGGCCATAGGAGGAATAGAGATCTGAGGAAAACTATAAACGGAAAAAAAACCGTTACTATGGCCGTGAAGTCTGGATAATGCGGTTAGGCCCAAATATCTAATCTCAGGAGAATCCGAATCGGCTAAGATCTTTTTCAGGTTTTTGATCTCTTTTAAAGTATCTTTATGATAAAAATGTAAAAGACCCTCATCTTCTTTTTCTTCCTTAACCTTCGTATTCAGGTTAAGAGAATCAAGAGTTCTCTCCAGTCTTTCTAGAGAAGGAACAGTCTGTCTGGACTTCGCCAAGAACAAGGACATAGGACTGATATCGTTATGGATGGCAGCATAACCTTCTAAATTCGCCTGGACTGCCGTAGTCCCTCTTCCACCGAAAGGATCGAATACGATCCCTTTACGATTCTCCAAATATTTTCCAATAAAGAAGGCAGGCAATTCAGGCTTGAACGAGGCTCTGTAACTGACCACATAATGGATTGGATGAGACTGTCTTTGTTTTGAGGTCCAAAATTCCCCGGTGAGTATCTTTCTTTCTTTTTTACGAACAGTGCTGTTCATCCGCTCCGCCTTTTCTTTTTTCTTATTTTCGGAAGAAGGCGCGATTTTCAGTTTTGCTTTTTGAGATCTTGTCGGGACATAAGAAACGAATGGCGGAAGTGAGGACAGAAATACTTGTCTCCCTACCGAATCCAAAAATCTTAGCATTCAGATCCGGATTTTCCGGGAAGCTCAAGTTCAGATCGATAAGAGAATGAAAACCGTATCCTCTCAGCTTTACGAAGAATTTATAAAAGAGAAAAAGACGAATCGAAGATTCGAACTCGCCGGATTATACATAGGATACGGAGCTTATGTGGTAAGCCTTGGGATCGTATTCGGACTAAAGAGAGAAAATCCACTCTTCTCTGCAATGTTCTTCTTAGGATTATTCACAAGAGCTTCTAGCCTGATGATCGGAAGGGTATTCTTGGTCCCGAAAGTTTTTCTACAACTTCTCTCCTCCGACAATTCCGAAAAGGAAGAAGCTTGGGAGACTATCCAAGCTCATAAAGACGAGATGATAGGAAGACTCGCAGGAAATATTTTCGGTTGGAATGATTCGAGCGAGTTATTCTCCATGAACCGGGAAGAAATGATCGAATTCGTGAAAAAATATACCGTTACTGATTGGAGAAAGATCGGAAAAATTTTCATGATGTTTTACGTTCCACTTTTTCTATTCGTTACTTATCTCACAATTTACGCCTGGTTCCAATGAACCCAATCTTCCGTTTTTCTTTTGCGGTCCTTCTTCTTTCCTGTTCCACAAAAACAGGAACAGACTCGCCGATCATACAAAAAGAAGAACTAAATCTTTCCGACAAAAAGGTCTGCCTATTCCTAGCCGAAATGGAAGAAGGTACACTTTTAAAAGTCGGAGAAGATAACTGCAAAAAAAACTCCCCTTCTATGTATGTATTCCAACCGGTTCTAGCTCTGGCGGCATTGGAATTAGGAACATTAAAAGATCCTCATGGATATTTCCCTTGGGATAAAACTAAATTCCCTTACATTCGATGGCAGAAGGAACAGAACTTAAAGACTTCTCTGGAAAATTCCACAGTTTGGTATTTCCAAAAGATCTGGACGGATACAGGCACTACTAAGCTCAAACCTTGGCTGTCTTCCGTAGGACTTCCCACATCGGTCCCCTTCGAACCTTCCAGATCCTTTTGGATGGATGGAGGATATTCTTGGACCGCCGAAGAATTCTACTTATTCTTATGGAAATTATTCAACGGAGAGTTAGGTGTTAGAAAGAAAAACCTAAACTCAGTATTAGAAGGTCTGGAAAAAAATCCGGGAGAGATCAAAAACCCTACGGGCACCCATAAATTAGACGGGAACTTCGGGAACTACTCAGGTTTCTATTCCGATTCGGCAACAGGATATGCCCAAGGAAGATCGGTCTCTTGGTACTGGTTCTTTTGGAAGGGACCGAAAAGATCTTATCTATTCTTATCCAAAATAGAAAGTGAATCCGAAACTTTATCTCCCTTAGAGGCTGCAAAGTTTGGCATGGAATATTTAAGAGAAAAAGGGTTTTGGGAAAAATATTTCTCTTCCGCCAACTAAGTATTATTCTTTTCTCATTCTTTCCGTTTTTATAGTATGGAGGAACTCCAACATTTCGAGGGTTTCTTTCTAAGAATGAAACGAAACGCGATTTTCTATATAACACTATTAGTATTTTCTTTCGGAGCCTTCCTCTTCGTAGCGAAACAAGGCAAGTCATTAGAAATAGGTAAAGTTGCCATCGTCGAAACAAGTTCTTCCACTTCGGTCGAATCAACAGAAGATACGATAGAAATTTGGAAAAGAGCAGGTGCAAAACTATGGAAGGGTTTTCATGAGCCCCTTCCTCTCCTATTATTACAAATCGGAATCGTTATAGCCGCTACTCGAGTAATGGGTAAACTCGCAGTTCTAGTGAGGCAACCGTTCGTAGTTGGAGAGATCCTCGCAGGTATATTATTAGGTCCGTCCTTATTCGGATTATTATTCCCGGAACAGTATCAATTCTTATTCCCCAAAGTTTCCTTAAGCTCACTGCAACTATTAAGCCAGATCGGTCTGGTATTCTTTATGTTCGTGGTCGGAATGGAGTTGGATATAAAGATACTTAGGAACCAGGCAGACTCGGCGATACTTATCTCTCATGCAAGTATACTTCTTCCGTTTTTACTTGGTGCGATCTTAGCTCTCTCTATTTATAAAACGTTAGCTCCTCCTGAGGTAACTTTTCTATCCTTCTCCCTATTTATGGGGATAGGAATGAGCATCACCGCCTTTCCTGTACTTGCCAGGATCGTTCAGGAAAGAGGACTTACTAAAACAAAATTAGGCGGTCTCGCTCTCACCTGTGCAGCTTCCGATGATTTGACTGCTTGGTGTTTACTTGCGGTGGTGATCGCTCTTGTGCAAGCTGGCGGGATTTTAGCGGCGCTATTTACCATAATCCTCGCAATCATTTATGTTTTTGTAATGTGGAAGGTCGTACAACCTGCAATGCATAGAGCGGGCGGAATTTTCACAAACAGAGAAGCATTCACCAAAGTTGCAGTAGCAATGTTCTTACTCTTCCCGATCGCTTCTGCCTGGATTACCGAATCCATAGGAATCCATGCGTTATTTGGAGCGTTTCTAGCCGGGGTTGTTATGCCGGACAAACCCAAACTTAGGACACTTTTAGCGGAAAAGGTGGAAGACCTAAGCACTGCCATCTTTCTTCCATTATTCTTCGCGTTAACCGGAATTCGGACCCAGATCGGCCTATTGAACCAAGGCAATTTGTGGTGGGATTTCACAATGGTGCTTACGGTCGCGATAGTAGGAAAATTCGCAGGAAGTGCAATCGCCGCAAAAGCTTCCGGAAACAACTGGAAAGATTCCTTATCCTTAGGTGCGCTCATGAACACCAGAGGACTCATGGAATTGATCGTCCTAAATATCGGTTATGATATCGGAGTATTATCCTCTCAGATCTTCTCAATGATGGTGCTTATGGCATTGGTCACTACCTATATGACCGGCCCAAGTTTGAATTTGATAGAGAGAATTTTCTCGGTAGTCAAAGACAAGAGAGAAGAAGGTATACTGCTCGCATTCGCATTACATTCCAGAGGAGTGGATCTATTAAGACTTGCATCCGGATTATTCCAAAACGGGAATAAAACAAAAGAAGTAACTGCGCTTCACCTCACTCCTGATTCCTGGATCTCCGGTAAAACCGCTCAAAAATATGAGAAAAAAAGTTTTGAACCGTTATTCAGACTCTCCAAAGAACTCGGGATCAAACTTAACACTCTTTATAAACCTTCCGACAATGTCACAAGAGACATTCTAAAAACAATTCAATCAGGAAATTATAATATATTTCTAACAGGAGGGGCAAAATCCCTCTTTAGCGACGATGTTTTAGGGGGAAAGATCAGGACACTTCTTTCCGAGTCCGAAACGAATGCGGGAATATTGGTCGCGGAAAAATTAAAAAATTTAGATCGTTTTATCTTAGCAGTTTATTCCGAAAAGGACGTAAAACTATTAGGATTTTCTTTAGCAATGGCTAAAAACATTGGAGCCAAACTTTCGATTTGGGACCCTAATGGACGGGTTCCACAATTCTCCCAAAGAGAAAGAAATCTTCTCAAAAAAGAAAAGATCACTATCCTGAAAGGGGAAGATCCTCAAGTCCTTTCCGAGGCAGACCTAGTGATCTGCGATCTGGAAACCTGGGAAGAAGAAACAGAATTTAGGAATTGGGAACTAGCGGACGGCTCGGGTTTATTCTTGGTACGATATAAAGGATAATATTATAATATTATTAACTATCCGTTTTTAGAAAGTAACCTACTCCTGGCTCCGTGATCAGGATCTCAGGATTGCCGGGATCTTTCTCTATTTTTTTGCGGATCTGGTTCACATACACTCTCAAATAGCCGGATTCCGCCATTTGGTTCGGCCCCCAAAGTTCTTTTAAGATCTGAGTTTGGGTAACTATCTTTCCGGGATAAGTGGCTAATAATTTCAAAAAAGAATACTCTGTAGGCGTTAGTCGGATCTCTTTTCCTTCCTTTAAAACTTTTCTGGTCCCAAAATCCAGCTCCAAAAGTCCGATCCTTACTTTAACATCCGTTTTTTCAGGAGAAGAATGTCTCAATAATACTCTAATCCTAGCAAGCAACTCTCCGACGCCGAACGGTTTAGTGAGATAATCGTCCGCCCCGCTGTCCAACAAAAAGATCTTATCTTTTTCGGAATCCCTTACACTTAAAACCAATACTGGGATCTTAGAACCTGACTCTCTGATCTTTTTTAGGAACTCTTCTCCTCCCTTATCTGGTAAACCCAAATCCAAGATAATACTATCAGGACGGACCATATAAACTTTCGATAATGCATCATCGACAGAGATCGCCTCTTCTACCTTGTATCCTTCTTTTTCGAGAGCGACTCGGACCAATCGACGGATCTGGATCTCATCGTCTATGATCATAATGATTGGGCTAGACAATAGCATCCTCCAAAGGAGGGAAAGTAAGCACCGGAATTCTGATCAGGAATCTGGCCCCTCCTTCTTGTCGGTTCTCTGCCCAAATTTTTCCGCCTTGGGCTTCCACAAGACCTTTGCAGATAGAAAGTCCTAAACCAGTACCCTGCATAGAGCCGGAAACCTTAGTGAACTTCTCAAAAATCCTTTTCTCTTGTCCGTAAGGGATCCCAGGTCCGTTATCCTCTACCGTCAATAGAAGATGATCTTTCGGAACGCTTGCTCTTACAATAACCGTGCTATCCTTTTCAGTGTGTAAAAATGCGTTTTGCAAAAGATGGATCAATACTTGGATCATCAATCGTCTGTCCATCCTTACTAAGGGCATACTTTCATCGGTTTGGACAGTTAACGTATGTTCTCCTTTTTCATATTCCGCTATACGTATCGTTTCATTTACTAAATCGACAGGATCTTCCCATTGGAGGTCCAACATCAATCTTCCGGATTCCAACCTGGACATATCCAAAAGATCTCCCACCAATCTATCCAATTTTTTATACGCAATACGGATCTCCGAAAATAAGCCAGACTTCTCCTTTTCGTTTTTTACGCATCCAGATTCCAATAGATCCAAGGAGGCACGGATCACAGTCAAAGGTGTCCTAAAATCATGACTAACTGAATTGAATAACGCGGAATAAAATTTTTCAGATTCTTCCACCAACTTAGCGTTTGCACGAATTCCAAGTAGATGTATTCGTTCCAAGGCCAAAGCAATTTGGTTAAGCATAGAAAATAGAAGAGTCTCTTCCTCCAATTCCAAACTTTCTTTATATTCTCTGTCCAACCCGACTACCCCGAAACAGCCGCCCGGAGTAAGTAATGGAAGATACAACCCTTTAGACATTGGAACAGTGTCCGTATCTTTTCCGGAAGGTTTTCTATTTTGGAAGGTCCAAGCAGCCAAAGCGGACTCTTTCATGTCCGGCTTAAAACCGCTCTTAGGATGAGGAGTGCGGGAAAGTAAAGAATCTTGGTCCGCAAGTAAGATCAGAACTGAAGATTGGAATGTGTCCCCGATCGTTTCCACTGCCACGGATGCGATTTCATCCAAACTATGAGTTTTAGATAATGCAACTGAAAGTCTGTAAAGACCGGAAAGAGCTTCTTCTCCCGCTTGTAATGCTTCTTCTCTATCTCTTAATCTTGTGGTCAAGGCTCCTAGTACTAGGGCTAATACAAAATAGGTCCCGAACATCATCCAATCTTCCACTTTCTCTATATAGAAAGTAAATTTGGGAGGAATGAATAGAAAATTCCAAAAGATCGCACTTAATGAAGCTGTGATCAAGACAGGACCACGTCCCGCGAACAAGGACACAAACATTATGAAAAACAAATATACAAGTCCTATAGACCAATAACCTGTAATAATATTTAATAAAAGATTAAAGGAAGTGACTCCAAGCAAGGCCAGAAAAGAAATAAAATACTGAATAGGTTTGGATCTAGTTCCTTTCGTAAAAAAACCGAATCTAATCTTAGGTTTCTCTTTAGAAACTTCCGTAGGTGCCAAAAGGATCTGAAAATCCCCTGACTGCTCGCTCAGTTTATCTACAAAAGAGCCTCCTCTCAAAATCCTGGAAAATTTAGATTTGCCGCTTCTTCCTATAACTACATGGGTAGCTTTGCTACGATTGATCGCTCTTAAGATACCAAGAACAGGATCTCTGTCTGAAAAATTTAAAATCTCGGCTCCCAACTCTCTCGCAAGACCTAAGTTCTCTCTCAAGAGGCGCTTTTGATCGGGAGCCAAGATATTACCGTCATCTACATACACCGCTACCCAAGGACATTTTAATCCGAATGCAATTCGTTTCGCATAACGTATCAAATTGGCGGCTTGAGGAGAAGAAGATACTGCGACCAAAATTTTATCAGAAAGTTTAGAATCCTTAGTCGGCTCCAGTCTGGAAAGTTCCCGATCCACTAGTTTAGAAGTAAAATTTAAGGAAAGTTCCCTAAGAGCGGTCAGATTCGGGACTTTAAAAAAAGAATGTAATGCCTGCGGGACCTTATCCGAAGGATACACTTTTCCTTCCTTTAAACGTTTGATCAGATCGTCCGGAACGAGATCGACTAATTCCACTTCGTCGGCTATTTCTAAAATAGAATCGGGTACTCTTTCAGAAACGGGAGCTCCTGAAATTTCCTCCACGATACCCGCCCTACTTTCCAAATGTTGCACATTCAAAGTCGAATAAACATTTATGCCTTGGTCTAAAATTTCCAGAACGTCTTGGTATCTTTTAGGATGCCTGGAACCAGGAACATTGGTGTGCGCCAGCTCATCGACCAACACCAGATCCGGTTTTTTTTCCAGAATCGTATCTAGATCCATTTCTTCCAGATCTACGGATTTATATTTGAACCTTTTACGAGGTATGACGGGAAGTCCCTCTGCTTGTGCCTCGGTTTCCTTTCTATTATGAGTTTCTAAATAACCGATCCAAACATCGATCCCTTCCGACTTTGCTTTTTGGGCGTCTCGGAGCATTTCGAACGTTTTACCCACGCCTGCGGCCATCCCGAAGAAAATTTTCAATTTTCCTCTCGTATTAGTCTCTTCCCCTCCGATCCGAGAAAGTAATTCGTCAGGATCGGGTCTATTTTCTTCTGCAGGTCTCACTCAATAAATACTTTATTTTTTTAGAATATTCTCTTCCGAGTAAACTGATCTCAATTTCAGATTCAATTTCAAAATATTGATCTTAGAAGGACCGAATAATCCCAATTCGGGAGATTCTACACTCTCTTCGACCAATCGAGTTAATTTTTCTTCCGAAATTCCTCTCGTTTTCGCGACTAACGGAACTTGATATTTCACAGCTTCTATACTTAAATGCGGATCTAATCCGCTTCCGGAAGAATACAAAAGTTCGGAAGGTACAGTATCGGATCCTCCTCTATTAACCCAGTATTTTCTTCTTTCCTCCGCCTTTTTAGTAAGCTGGATACTCGTAGGCCCTAGATTAGAAGCTCCGGAAGAAGAAGTGTCATATCCGATTGCTGAAGGTCTAGGATGAAAATATTCCGGAGATTCGAAAGATTGAGCCAGTAACTCCGAACCGATCACTTTTCCGTCTAACTCAATTAAAGAACCTGAACTCTCTTTCGGAAAAACAAATTTAGCAAAACCGTATACAAGCGCCGGATAAAAGATACCGCATATAAAGGTCCAAAATCCGAATTGTAAAACTGCTCGTATCATACAAACACCCCCTTAGTAAAATTCAAAATCATATCTATCCCTTTGATCCCAAAAAAAGGAAGGATAAGCCCGCCAAATCCATAGATAAACACGTTTCGGGCCAAGACTGAATCCGCACCGGCTGGTCTATAACTCACACCTTTTAATGCAAGAGGTACTAAAAACACCAAGATCAGAGCGTTAAATATCACTGCGCTTAAAACCGCCGATTCAGGACTTGCAAAACCCAGAATATTCAGAATAGATAATGCACCTATTCCTCCTATGGGAAATAATCCCGCAAACATTGCGGGTAATATCACAAAATATTTGGATACGTCGTTCGCTATGCTAAAAGTAGTCAAAGATCCCCTTGTCATCAGAAGTTGTTTCCCGATCTCTACAATCTCGATGAGTTTGGTAGGATTACTATCCAGATCGATCATATTCCCGGCTTCCCTTGCAGTTTGAGTGCCTGTATTCATTGCAACACCCACGTCCGCTTGCGCTAAAGCAGGTGCGTCGTTCGTTCCGTCTCCGATCATCGCAACCAGCTTTCCGCCGGACTGTTCTTCTCGGATACGTTTCAGTTTTGTTTCGGGAGTTGCTTCTGCGATAAAATCATCCACTCCTGCTTCTGCCGCGATTGCTGCAGCAGTTAAAGGATTATCCCCTGTGATCATCACAGTTCTGATCCCCATTTGTCTGAGCCTTGCAAATCTTTCTTTGATCCCACCTTTTACGATGTCTTTTAAATGAATGACTCCTAAAATTTCTCTACCTTCTGAGACAACTAAAGGAGTTCCACCTTCTCTTGCGATCTCATCTACTATATCTGAAATTTCTTTTGGATATTCTCCCCCTAAGCCCGTAATATAATTTCGAACGGATTCGGAAGCACCCTTTCGGATGGGAGGTCTTGTTTTTCCTCCCAAGTCAGGATCAAAGTCCACACCACTCATTTTACTTTTAGCGGTGAAAGGAACAAATTGTCCTCCTAACTCGGATAAATTCCTTCCTCTTAAATCGAATTTTTCTTTCGCTAATACCACAATGGATCTTCCTTCCGGTGTTTCGTCAGAAAGAGACGCAAGTTGTGCAGCATCCGCTAAGTTCTTTTCGGAAATTCCAGGAGCGGGAACAAATCTGGTCGCCATTCTATTTCCCAAAGTGATGGTTCCCGTTTTGTCTAAGAGTAGAACGTCTATATCTCCCGCTGCTTCGATGGCTCTTCCTGATTTGGCAATGACGTTCCTTCTCATGAGCCTATCCATACCGCTGATCCCGATCGCAGACAATAATCCACCTATCGTAGTTGGGATCAAACATACCAAAAGGCCGACTAACGCGGGAAAAGAACCTGAGAGTCCCAAATTTCCTCCTCCTTCTTTTTGACTATAGAATACTGCAGGCACAAGAGAAGTGATCGCCACCAAAAACACCAAAGATAATGCGGAAAGAAGTATAGAGAGTGCAATCTCGTTCGGAGTTTTCTGTCTGGAAGCTCCTTCTACTAGAGAGATCATCTTATCTATAAAAGTCTTTCCAGGATCTGTAGTAATCTGAACTATGATCTTATCGCTTAAAACTTTTGTGCCTCCGGTGACAGCGGATCTATCTCCTCCCGATTCTCGGATTACCGGAGCAGACTCTCCTGTGATTGCAGATTCATCCACCGAAGCGATACCTTCTACCACTTCGCCGTCTCCCGGGATCTGATCTCCTGCTTGGCAAAGCACCTTGTCGCCCGTCCTGAGTTCGGAAGAAGGAACTATAACAACGGAACTTCCGTTTAATTTATTCGCCTTGGATTCCTTTCTCGTTTTTTTCAAGGACTCCGCCTTCGCTTTTCCTCTACCTTCTGCCAGCGCTTCCGCAAAATTAGCAAATAGGACCGTTGCCCATAACCAGATGGAAATCTGCAGACCGAAACTTAAATTTACCGGATGGAAGATTAAATCATAAGAACTTAATATTGCTCCTATATAAACTATGAACATGACCGGGTTTTTCCATTGAACCCTAGGATCTAATTTTATAAAGGAATCTAAGATCGCTTTTAGCAAAGACTTTGGATCTTGGAAAAAAGAAGTATTTTTGTTTTTCATAATTCTAAACCTAAAATTTCTGACCGTATTGCAGAAGGATATGCTCGCTACCAGGACCCAAAACCAAAACGGGCAGGAATGTCAAAGCTCCTACCAAGAAGATCACGGAAAGAAGAAGTAATACGAACAAAGGACTCTCCGTAGAGAATGTACCTTCTCCTTTTGGAGCGATCTTCTTGCCGGATAAAACTCCACCCAGTCCTAAGGCGGGAATGATCACTGCAAATCTTCCGACCAACATACAAAAAGAAAGAGTTAGATTATAAAATGGAGTATTCGCATTCAAACCTGCAAATGCGGATCCGTTATTCCCGGAAGCGGATGCAAATGAGTATAAAATTTCCGTTAGACCGTGGGGACCTAAATTCGTTCGAGAAGAAAGAGCAGATTCGTAAAGAAGAGAGAATGCAGTGAATAGCAGAATACAAAGCCCAGGTATCAAAACTCCCGCAAGTGCAAGCTTCACTTCTTTTGCTTCTATCTTTTTTCCCAAATATTCAGGAGTCCTTCCGACCATGAGCCCTGCGATAAATACGGTGAGGACCACATAAAATAACATTCCGATAAGTCCAACCCCTACACCTCCGAATACTACTTCGCCTAAAAGAATATTCCAAACCGCAATTCCTCCTGCGAGCGGAGAAAAGCTATCATGCATCGCATTCACTGAACCGTTAGACGCTGCTGTAGTCGCCATTCCCCAAAGAACGCTTTGGGCCACTCCAAACCTAGTCTCTTTACCTTCCCAATTCCCTATAAAGTTACTTTCCGACCAAAGAGACACGGAAAGACTTAGGACAAAAAGAAGAGTCATTCCTATGAATAAGGACAGACCGGCCTTCCAGGAGCCCACCCATCTTCCATAAGCAAAAGGTAATGCTCCAGGAAGAAGTAAGATCAAGATACACTGCAGCCAACTGGAAAAAACCGTAGGGTTCTCTAAAGGGTGAGCGGAGTTCACTCCAAAAAATCCTCCTCCATTCGTTCCTAATTGTTTGATCGCTATTTGAGAAGCAGCGGGCCCAAGCGGGATCTTTACCGATTGGCCTTCCATCCCGATCGCACTCACGTATCTGGAGAGATCCATAACAGTACCTTGCGAAACCAAAATGAATGAGGCGACTAATGAAATTGGTAAAAGAATATATAATATACTTCTGGTTAGATCGACGTAGAAGTTACCGATCCCGGAAGACTGTCCCGGTTTAGAAACTAGTCCCCTTGTCATAGCCGCAAGTACAGCGATCCCCGCCCCTGCACTCACAAAGTTCTGTACTCCCAAAAGTAACATTTGGCTAAAGTAAGAAAGAGAAACTTCTCCTGAATACGCCTGCCAATTCGTATTCGTCACAAAACTGACTGAGGTATTCCAGGCCAGATCCCAGGCAACTCCGGACTTACCCTCTGGATTTCCAGGAAGAATGTCCTGAAAATGGAGCCCCAATACCACCAGGGCCAAACTTAAAAGAGTAAAGATTCCAATATCTAAAAGATAAAATTTCCAATTAGAATTTTTATCTTCCTTGGTTTCGGAAATCTTATTGTCCGTTCCAAATCCACCGACTTCGAGAGCCTGAACCTTTAAGGAAAGGTTCTTAAATAGAAAAGATTCGAATTTAGAAAGAAATTTAAATCGTTTGGAAATTTCTCCCTTGAGAACATCGGCTATGTAAATTCCTAAGAATGGAGAGAGAAGAAATAATACCGCAAAATATAGAAAGAAGAAGATCGAGTCGTTTCCGTTCATTCCGATCTCCTAAAATTTTTCCGGTTTTAAAATTGAAAAGGAGAGATAACCGCATAATGCGATAACTAAAACGATTAAAAATGTATAAGACAAGATTCCTCCCAGGCGGAAACATTCCGTCTATTCCCAAAACCTAACCTGTTTTTGGAAATTCGTCAATGCGAACCCGCATGAGAGGAACCGATAAACGCGTTAATTTTGCGTTAAGATCTAAGCGTAAAATTTTACTAGATCGGAAACTTCTTCTCTAGGTGTATGAAACTTATTTAATGTGGAGTCCGGTTTAGGATAACCCAAGCTTAAACCGCAAACTATCTTTTCCGATTCTGCCAGACCTAATTCTTTTCGAACAACTTCAGGAAATGCGGATAACGCTGCCTGAGGAACAGTTCCGAGACCGTAACTTCTGGCAAGAAGCATCACCGTATTCAAAAAGCAGCCTATATCCAGTGCGATATAGAAATTAAGTTCGAATTCCGTCGTGATAAATACCGCTGTAGGAGCTCCAAAAAACTCGAAGTTCCGCAGCATAAACTTATCCCTGGCCTCCTTATCCTTTCTTTCGATCCCTGCCGCACCATAGATTTTCATACCTAGATCGAACATTCTACGTTTTGCATCCGCAGGAAAACCGGTGGGCCAAATCGTATCAGGCACGGGAGTTTCGGATTGTTTTGCCCTTTCTTGTAATAGCTCCGCCATTCTATCTCTTTTAGCACCGCTTACCACATGCACCTTCCAAGGCTGGCTGTTTTTCCAACTTGGAGCTCGCAAAGACTTAGCGAATAACTCTCTTAAGACGGAATCTTCCACAGGCTTGGAAAGATAATCCCGGATACTATGCCGGGTAAAAACCGCTTCTTCTACGCTGGAAGCTACTCCAGAAATATCTATGGATTCCGTTTCTGAGGATAAAGAAGACATATAGACCTCCGATTTAGACTTGCATTTTATCAAATTTCGGTCTTTCTGGAAGAAGAAAGAGTCGAACAGACAAGTCTGTCTGTTTATTCGATCTCAGGAAGAAAAAAATGTCAACCAAAGAAAAAGGGGTAAAAGACAGGATTTTGGAAACCGCAGTCAGGCTTTTTCAAACCCAAGGCTACGGGAACACAGGGATCAACCAGATCATCCAAGAATCCCAAACTGCAAAGGCCAGCTTTTACGATTATTACGCTTCCAAAGACCTATTAGGAAAAGCATATATAGAATTTTACGGAAAAGAGCAACTTGTCTTATTAGAAAAACTACGATCCAGATCGGAGAACGCTTTGGACTTTATACAAGCCTGGACACAAATCCTGAGAAGACAGACCAGAAATAGCGAGTTTGCAGGCTGCCCCATGGCAAACACCGCCGCTCAAATCGCATCCACTTCTCCCTCTATCTCCGAAGAAGTCAAAAAATTGGCCCTGAGAACCGTGGATTTTCTCTCCGTTTATTTAAAAGAAATGCAAAAGAAGGGACAGATCCCGAAAAATGCGGACACCCAATCTCTTGCGAGAAAGATATTCGCCTCTTACGAAGGCGTATTACAGATCTGGAAACTAACCGGAAAAATTTCCGCGTTAGACGATTTGCCGGATATGGTGGACGCGATCATTAAAAGTTCTGGAAAAAAGTGAATGGACCTGGTGTTCCACCAGGTCCAGAAAGAGCGATTAGTTGGAATAAGTCACAGTAGTTGTGATTTCAGTGGTTCCTACGATATAAAGCAGGAAGTAATAAGAACCTGCAACAGTGTTTGTCCAGGTATAAGTATCCGGCGCTGGATCTCCGAAATTCGGATTATTGAACTTAGTAAGTCCGTCCACGATCGCAGATTCTGCAAGAGGACAATCGGACGCTTCGTATACAGTAGCTTCCCCGGAGGCTTGCGGATTTTCCACAACGTTTGCTCCGTTCAGAACTACAGTATCTCCCACTTGGGCTCCTAAAATTTCAATGATCGCAATCGGGTGATTTACGAAAGGGATCCTTCCCCAAGTCACTGTGCTAGCTCCACCACCTTTAGTAGTTCGAGTACGGTTCACTCCAATAGCTGCCTTACCAGGGAAATCCACTAAGCAGTCTCCCCCTCCACTTAGAGCGCTGATGATTGCCAAATTATTCAGGTCGCCATCATCCTCCTTCTTACAATCAACGAATGAGGCCGAGAGTAAGAGCACCAATAATAACCAAATAGCTTTTTGTTTCATTTGAGTTTGTCTCCACAGAACAGTCGTTCCTAATACTCTTTTCCAAGAACGTGTCTGAGTTTCAATCTCAATATTTAAGAAAAAGCAGAAATTACTCTCAATTTATGCCATTATGGCTTTATATTTCAAAAAAAAGTCAGGTTTCTTACAATTTTTTCTTAGGCAATGGAACCACCGCAAGAAGAACCTTCTCCTGCAGTACATCCAAAACAATGTTGGTGCAATAAGATCTCTCTGGAATCTAGGACGGATTTGTTGAAGTCTGATATTTTGCTGACTCCACCTTCTATCTTCATATCCAACATTTGGTTAAAATCGCAATCATACAAGCTTCCATCCCAACCTACACTTAACGTGTTACGGCACATGACTGCAGTCGCCGCCATAGGATTAAATGCCGTTACTAGTCTTTCCAAATAAGAGTCTATATTATCTTTTTCTAGTAAGGATTCCAAAAAACGGCTGATTGGCATATTGGTCAGAGCGAATAATGAATTAAATTCGACACCATGGACCTGTTTTAGTTCCTTTTTAAAATCGTTTTCCAAAGTGGATTGTCCACCGGCGAGAAAGGGTCCCACCGGATTATAAACTAAATTTAATACAAGCCCGGAACCTGGGATACCGTATCCGACTGCATTCAGATTTTTTAATGCCTCTATAGAACGATCGAATACACCTTCTCCCCTTTGGGAATCAGTCCTTCTTTTTTGGAAATAAGGAAGACTGGAGACCACCTCTACTTTATGTTTTGCAAAAAACTCAGGAAGGTCTTTGTATTTTTCCCCTGCAAGAAGGATGGTGAGATTACAACGGACCATGATCTTTTTTCCTAATTTGGAAGCTTCTTCTACGAACCATCTGAAATTAGGATTCATCTCCGGAGCACCACCAGTGATGTCTAATGTGGTCACGCCTGGAGTCGCCAAGGCTAGCAGACATTCCTGCATGGTTTCCTTGTCCATGATCTCTCTGCGATCCGGACCTGCATCCACATGACAATGCTTGCAGGTCTGGTTACAGAGTTTTCCCACGTTCACTTGTAGTATGTCTACCCCTGTTGGGCGCAATGGATAGAGACCCACTTCCTTTAATTTTTCAGAAAAACCAGGCAGATTCAGTTTTTCGGAAACTTCCGTAAGAATTTTCAATTGTTCTTTGGAAGAAGCGAGTTCGCTCCCTCTTGCTAATAGGGATTTCATACTTTATAAACTTATTATATACCGAGTTCTTTAACTTTGTTTAATGCTTGAACGCTATGAACCAGACTTGCTCCCCCGCGGATAGCAGCACCTACATGGATCGCTTCCCAAATTTGTTCTTCGGTCACTCCTTTTTCCACCGTGTCCGTAGTATAAGCGTCAATACAGTAAGGACATTGTACCACGTGCGCTACCGCAAGAGCGATCAATGATTTTTCCTTAGCGGACAACGCTCCATCCGCAAAGACCGCTCCGTAATAGTCGAAAAACTTCTTTGCAAGATCAGGCTCAAATTCCCCGATATTCCCGAATTTTTTCAGATCTTCCGGTTTGTAATAAGTTGTTTCCTGTGCCACGAAGGCCTCCGTAGTCTCAATTATTCTTTAATTACGAATTGCAGGTTATTGCACTTCTCGCAGACTTCTTCCGGGATCCATCCCCATTTTATCAGAAATCCGAAAACAAAACAACCGGCGCAAAAACCTAAAATAGATTCTAAACTTGCAAAAATTACAAGAACTCCAAGCACAAATTGGAACGCTAACGACTGTCCTAAGGACAACAGAAGGAATGCAGTCCCGCTAAATATCACTCCCACAAATTGCGCGAATCTTTTAGGAGGACCGGCGACAACCTTGGACCCAAGACCGAATAACGGAACGATACCGTGTATCGCAAGTTTTGCGAATGGTGAATACTTTGGTCCATACAATACTCTGGCTGAAAATCCGTAGAAAAGCGCTCCCACCAACCAAAGCGATTGCGTAATTATTGCAGCCAAACTTAAGATGACAACTAGGCCTGCAACGGTCCTTGCTGCATATTCATTGACAGTGTCTGGAAAATTACCGATTCGAATCATTTTTTCTTGCCCGATGCCTTTTCACCTAGTTAGGCTTTGATCCCAGGGATTACAAGAATATTTTCGCTATATTGGACAAAATGGTTAATATAATTGCACAATATACAAGTAACTGCCGGGCTTTTGTAGGCACTTCTACCATTTTACTACTTTGGGCGGTCCCTCTCGCACTTTTCCCCTTATACTTCGAAAGAAAAGATATTTGGTTACTATGCGGAGCATTCTTCCTTAGCCTTTGTTTCTACTTCTTATTTCTAAAATTCCTTTCGAAAGGGAGAGAGAAGATCGGGATCTGGGCGGGGATCTTACTCAGGCTCTGGTTCTTATTTACTCCTGTATTTTTGTCCGAAGATACGTTTCGTTTTTTATGGGACGGGCTTTTGGTCTCGGAAGGTTTATCACCTTATTCAGAACTTCCCACAAATGTAAATTTAGGATTCAACCAAGAAATGGAGAAGGAACTGCTCTCCAACATGAATTCTCCCAATTATTACTCGGTATATCCTCCTGTATTGCAGGTTCTATTTTTAATTCCGGTATTCTTCTTAAAAAGAGGGCTTTCCGTTTTCTGGGCGATCTGCATTTGGAAAGGAATTTTAATTTTATTTGAATTAGGGATTCTTTATATATTTTTAAAAAAGAGAAAAGAAGAAGGTTCCGGGGATTTTTTGAAATACTGGCTCCATCCTCTCGTTCTTTGGGAAGGGATCGGGAACGGCCATCCGGAGCCTATCTTATTCTTCTTTTTATTCTTAGGGATAATCTTTTGGGAAAAAGGTAACGTTATTAGAGGATGCGTATTCTACATATCTTCCATACTTACCAAAATACTTCCATTACTCGCCCTGCCCTTTCTGTTCTTCTATTGGTGCAGAAGGTCCACTCCTCGTAAAATTTTCATCTTATTATTTTACTCTTTCCTAATATTCGGATCCGCTCTCATTTGGTTTTTATTCTCCGAGACTTGGGGAAAAATTATAATAGAACATTGGAGAAATGGGATCGGAGTATATTTTACATTATTCGAATTCCATGGAGGATTCTATTATCTTCTAAAAAATCTGATCAAATACACATGGTATCCCTATTCTGCCGGTATCGCATCTGCTATCTTAAGTATTTTTACGATCTGTTTTTATTCCTTTAGAGTTTCTAAGGTAGAAACAAACCGCAAGACGATCTTTCTTTTGACCGTATGGATCCATTTATGCGGGATCTATTATTTGTTCTCCAGTACAGTACATCCATGGTATTTTCTTCCGATCCTTGCTGCCTCCGTATTTACAAAAACGATCTGGCCATTGGTCGCTTCTTCCGTTTGGATACTATCCTACTCTACTTATTCGTCTTTTCCATTTTACGATAGGAACTGGGTCCTGGTATTGGAATATTCTGCAGTGCTTGGGACCTTCTTCTTGGAAAATTTTCTCTTGCTTAAAGAAAGAAGAAGGCAAAGATACATCGAAAATTCTCACCCTATTTAGGAATCATCTATGCTATCCAGACATTTTGAAACCCTGTCTAATACCTTGGAAAAAGAGATCCTGGCCAGCGAACAGATCCGAAGTAAGATCCTCCTGGCGGCCTTCGCATTTGCCGGAATTTCTTGGAGCGTTCTATTCCTATTTTTAAAAGAGGAATTTAATCGGAGCACCGGGATAGAATTCCCTTTCGAAGTTCTGATCGGCGCTCTTGCATTCGGCACAGTTTATGAATTCGGATTTTTAAAATTACTGAATTATCTGAAAGTAAGGGGATTTAAACTTCCGCTTCTACCTCGATTCGGGAATGCATTGATAGAAACTTCTTTGCCTGGGATCATATTATTTATTTTGATCCAAAAACATTCTCACCCGGTCGTCCCTTCCAATTCCCCTATCTCGAATCTATATTTCATTTTTATAATACTTTCAGTCTTAAGAATGGAATTCGGTCTTTCTTTTTTTACGGGAGCGATCGCAGCGATCCAATATTTGGTTACGGGTCTATTTTTTGTTCCAGACTCTCCTTTGGATGGAGAATCCGCTTATAGTTTCTTTTACTCCAAAGTCCCCACGTATATGCGCTCCGGATTGTTTTTAGCTTCCGGAATTGTCGCCGGCTTAGTCGGTCTCAGATTGAAAAAAATACTGAAAAACTCCGTAGAACGTTTGGAAGAAAGAAACGAAATTTTAGGAATGTTCGGGCAATATGTTTCCCCATCAGTAGTTGATAAATTGATGAGCCAGAAAACGGATACTGCTTCCGAAAACAAGGACGTATGTGTGATGTTCCTAGATATCCGCAACTTCACTAAATTCTCCGAAGATAAAAGTCCTTCCGAAGTGATCTCATATTTAAATACCCTATTCGAGGATATGATAGAGATAGTGAATAAGCATAACGGAATTATAAATAAATTTTTGGGAGACGGGTTTATGGCGGTCTTCGGAGCTCCGCTTTCCGACAATGGAAAAGACGCCAAGAATGCAGTCTCTGCCTCTTTAGAAATTCAGAAAAAAGTAATAGAGATGAATATCTCCGGCAAGATCCCTGAAACAAAAATCGGAATAGGCCTGCACTTCGGAGAGGCTATGACAGGAAGTGTAGGTTCTTCCCAAAGAAAGGAATATACCATCATCGGTGATACGGTCAATCTTGCGTCCAGAGTGGAACAACTGAACAAAGACTTCGGAAGCGAAATTTTGGCAACGGATACTGTTTACGAACATGTAAAACACTATTTGGAAGCGGAGTCCCTTCCACCTGTAAAAGTAAAAGGAAGAGAGAAAGAAGTCCTAATCTACAAATTGACCTAATGCAAACTCCAGAATCACATTACGAAAACTTTTTGGCCGAAAAATATTCCTGGATGTTGGGTGACCTTTCTGTCCGGGAAAAGGACCAACTCGAAGTATTTAGATCTTTCGAGATATTTCCGCAGGGAAACGGAGTTGCCTGGGACCTCGGAGCTGGAAGCGGGATACAATCCATTCCATTGGAAGATTTAGGATTTCAAGTTTTAGCGATCGATCTCAGTGAAAAATTATTATCCGAGATCAAGGCAAGGAAGCCGGATACCAAAATCAGGACCAAGGTTGCAGATATCAGATCCAGGGAATTATACCAAGGAGTTTCTCCCGAATTACTTTTATGCATGGGAGATACGATCACTCATTTGGGATCAGAAAAAGATTGGGAGGATACTGTAAGTCTTTGGTCTAGTTTTCTTTCTCCGGGAAGTAAATTAATTTTAGGATATAGAGATCTAAGTTACGGAAAACCGGGAGATCAAAATATTTTTGTGGTTCGTTCGGAGGAATCCAAAATTTTCACCTGCCAATTACAATTCACTCAAAACAAAGCGGAAGTTACGGATATATTTCACGAAAAGACCGACAAAGGTTGGACAGTATCTTCCAGTTCGTATAACAAACTCATTCTTCCGTTAGATGATTTGATCCGGACCGCATCTCGGAATAATTTTAAATTAGCAAAAAAGGATGAGAAAAACGGGATGAAGTTTTTACTTTTCGAAAAGCTTTGATTAGACCCACGTTCTTAGGATCCGTTCCTTTCTATCGTTCATTTTAAGAGATCCTTTTTCTCAAAAACCATTCGACAAGTCTGGACTGACTGGGAATTTGTTCGTATCCTTGCCAGGAATCCTTCCATGATAGATAAACTGATACGTATCTCCATTAAGAACAGGATTTTCGTCCTGATACTCACCGCTGGCGTGACCATTGTAGGTTTTTATAACGCGTATCAACTATCTATCGATGCAATCCCTGACATTACAAACGTTCAGGTTTCTGTAGTAACTCAATCTCCAGGACTTTCTCCAGTAGAGGTGGAACAGTTCATCACTTATCCGATCGAAATGGAACTGACCGGAGTTCCTCACGTAACGGAGATCCGTTCCATTTCCAGAACCGGAGTAAGTAGTGTTACCGTTATCTTCAAGGATGGAACGGATATTTACTTTGCAAGGCAATTGATCAACGAAAGATTGAGAGCCGCTGAAGCAGTGATCCCCAAAGGTTACGGTAGCCCGGAACTTTCTCCGATTGCAACCGGTCTTGGGGACATTTACGAATTCGTTTTAACAAGCGATCGTCATAATCCGGAAGAACTCAGAACCTATATGGAATGGGAACTTGCCAGAGAAATCAAATCTACCGAAGGGATTATCGACGTAAACATCATAGGCGGGGAAGCAAGACAATACCAGATCAAGATAGATCCCCAAAGATTAGCAGTTCATAATATTACATTATCGCAACTCTGCGATAAACTAGAGACCGCAAACCAAAACACAGGTGGTGGTTATATCTCAAAAGGCGCCGAGCAGATCGTGATCCGCGGAGAAAGCCAGTTCAAAACTCTGGATGAGATCCGTAACGTAGCGGTCCAAACCGAAAGAGACGGTGTTCCTCTACTTTTGGGACAGATTGCTACGGTGGAAACCGGCCCTGCGCTTCGTTTCGGACTTATGACCAAAGACGCAAAAGGAGAAGTTGTAGGCGCCACTGCAATGATGCTCATGGGCCAAAACTCCCTGGAGGTTGTAAAAAGGGTCAAAGAAAAGATAGAAATATTAAGAGCAAGACTTCCGGAAGGTATGAAGATCGTAACATTCTACGATCGTTCCGAATTTATCGGAAGAACGTTAGGCACTATTTTTACCAACCTGGCAGAAGCTGCGGTGCTCGTAATCATCGTTTTGATCTTTGCGCTGGGAACTGTAAAAGGTGCGCTCTTGGTCAGCTTATCCATTCCGATCCCGATGCTCGCCGCCACGATATTCATGAGAATGTTCGGAATCGTCGGTAACTTAATGTCTTTAGGAGCACTGGACTTCGGACTCTTAGTCGACGGAACCATCGTAATGTTGGAATCAGTTCTTCACGGTTTTATCCTAAAACAAGCATTCTACGAACAACAAAATTCGCAAGAAGACAGAAAACTCGCGGCAGAACAAATCATCACCGATTCTTGCGTGAGAGTCGCCAGAGCGGCGGCATTCTCCGTCGGGATTATCCTTTTAGTATACCTACCGCTCATGACATTAGAAGGTGTAGAAGGTAGAATGTTCAAACCTATGGCGATGACTGTCGCCATTTCCCTAGCAATGGCGCTTTTATTCTCTCTTACTACATTCCCTGCTGCTGCGAGTATACTTTTCCAAACTCCGGTATTCCATCATAGTAAGTTCTGGGACAGAGCGGAAGAGTTGTATATGCAACTTCTCGACTTTGGTATGGCTAACAAAAAACTTTTCCTAAGAGCAGGTTTAGGAGTATTTGCAGTTTCCCTAATATTGGGATCTACTTTAGGATCGGAGTTCCTTCCACGTATCGACGAGGGAGAATTTGCGATCGATATCAAAAGGCTTCCTTCCACATCCATCAATTATTCCAGAGATACGAATACTGAAATGGAAAAGGTTATCGCTCAGTTTCCGGAAGCAACAAGCGTTGTAAGCAAAATGGGTAGAGGTGAATCCGCTGCCGAGCCTATCGGAACGGAAGAAGGTGAATCCATGGTGAAACTCATTCCTTCTAAAGAATGGACTACTGCCTCTTCTCGCGACGAACTCATGGATAAGATGAAGGACGCAATCCTGAAATCCGTCCCTTCCAGTACGATTTCACTTTCTCAACCGATCGAGAACAGAGTGAACGCGCTTCTTTCAGGATCCAAAGCGGACGTCGTGATCAAAATTTACGGAGATGATCTGCAGACCTTAAAGGATACCGCGTCTAAATTTGCGGATAAGATCAAAAAAGTCCCTGGTGCAGCGGACTTAAGAGTGCAAAGAGTTCTTGGCCTTCCTTTAATTCAGATCAAATCGGACCGTCAAAAGATGGCGCGTTACGGCGTAGCCGCAGAGGAAATACTCACCACCGTCGAATCATTACGTATCGGAAGAAAGGCCGGAAAAGTTTTCGAAGGATTCAAACGATTCGACTTAGTCGTTCGCCTTCAATTGGATGTCTCCGATCTGGACAAATTGGAGAATATTCCAGTCATGACTTCTACCGGAGTTACGGTCCCTCTAGGTCAAGTTGCCACAATCGAATTCGTAGAAGGTCCCGCCGCTATTTACAGAGAATCCTTAAAACGTAGGATCATGGTAGAAGCGAACGTGCGAGGAAGAGACTTAGTAGGTTTCGTAAACGAAGCACAGAAAGTCACAGCAGATATCGAAAAAAATCTTCCGGAAGGATATAGAACGGACTGGGGAGGTCAATTCGAGAACTTCCAGAGAGCAAAAAACAGATTAATGCTCGTGGTTCCGATCGCACTCGGAATCATTTTCGTAATGTTAATAGCAGCATTCGGAAATATTTATTATGCTGCAGGAGTGTTCATCGTAGTCCCTCTTGCAGTCGCAGGAGGAATTATCGGCCTCGTGCTCAGAGGACTTCCGTTTAGTATTCCTGCAGGAGTTGGATTTATCGCAGTAAGCGGTATCGCGGTATTGAACGGGGTCGTATACGCCTCCACTCTCAAAGAAGAATTAGAAAAAGGTATAGCAGTTTCCAAAGCGGTATTGTCCGCAGGACTTCATTCACTTCGTCCAGTAATGACAACTGAGATCATCGCAGCAGTCGGATTTATTCCGATGGCGATCTCCACAATGGCGGGAGCAGAGGTACAAAGACCTTTGGCGACTGTGGTGATCTTCGGAGTAATCGTTGCGACCGTTCTATCTCGGGTGCTTCTTCCGATCGTGATGGAATTCCTACTGAATATCTACCAAGACCAGGAAAGAAGAAAAGAAGCTCGTAAAAGAAAATTAGAGTCCGAGTTCCAAGCCTCCAGAGCCCTAGAAAGAATACCGGAAACCTTAGAAGAAGTTTCCTGGGATTCAGAAGAGATCCAAGAAGAGCAGGAAGAAGTCCTAAGTTCTAAATCCAAACGTTCCAAAAATGGATTGAAGAAGAAAAAATAAGGGGGCGGCTCCTCACTTCGTTCGGACCGGGCTACTACGGGCTACGCTATCGCTCCGGTCCTTTCGCAGCGACCCATAGTAGCGAGAAAACGACCGCGAAGACGCAGAGGTTCAAGTTCCTATAGGTTTTACTTCTTACTCTTCAACCCGGATAGGATCGTAGTAACGACGGATCTTAAAAATTCGATCCGGTCCTCTTCTATATTATCGAATACCATGCGGGGATGGTGGAAAGCTGCTGTACCTTCGAAAATGATCCTTGCACCTTCTTTGGGAGTATTACAAAAAAATAATCCTTTTTGTATCCCTTCTTGGACCATGGCTTCCAGTTGCCCGTACATAGTCTGGATATGTTTTTTAACGAATGGTCTCGTTTTCTCTGCGGAATTATTAAATGCAGTGTAAATCCTAGGATCGGATAGGACCTTCTCCCGTTTCATCATATGAAGGGTCATTAGCCATTCTAAGATCCTTTCTTCCAACGGGTTAGTCTTTACGGAAATTTGAGAGAGAGCCAGATCGATACGGTCCAACCACCTTTTCGAAATGGAATCGAGTAACGCTTCTTTGTCCGCGAAATGTTTGTATAATGCGGCGTGGCTTAGATTCAGGTTTCTAGCCACGTCGGTCAGTTTCAAACGCTCGACGCCGTTCCTTCTGATCTCAATCTCAGCGGCATCGAGCACTTTTTCTTGTAGTTCTTCCGGTTTTAAACCTGTTTTAGGCATCTATCATTTAACGACGAGCTGCATTAAATGAGAAGGATATCTATCTCCTTGGAAGGCACCATCCGGAAAAGATTCGTCCAGGGTTTTCAGTTCTTCCGGACTTAATTGGACCGAAAGAGCTTCTAAATTTTCCCTAAGACTCGCTCTTCTTGTGGAACCGATCAGAGGAACAATATCCTCTCCTCTATGCAGCACCCAAGCGATAGCAAGTTGTGCAGTACTGCAACCTTTCTTCTTTGCAAGCTCTTGAAGCAGACTCACACGCTCCAAATTCGCTTCAAGGTTTTTTCCCAGAAAGCGTGGAGAATTAGATCTAAAATCAGGAACGCCCAGAGAGTTTTCTATCTTTCCGGTTAGAAGTCCCCGACCTACGATCCCATATGGAACGATCGCAACCCCAAGCTCTCTAGCGGTATCCAAGAGTTCCTTTTCGATTACGCGAGTGGCCAAAGAATATTCCACTTCCAAAGCGGAGACCGGATGAACTTTATGGGCTCTTCTCAAATTTTCAGGAGAAGCTTCCGAAAGTCCCAAATAGCGCACGTATCCTTCCTTGATCAGATCTGCAATTGCGCCTACTGTCTCCTCGATCGGAATTTCCGGGTCGACCCGAGATGCCTGGTAAATATCGATCACATCGACTCCAAGCCGAGTGAGAGAATGTGCCGCAAAGTTTTTTACAGAATTCGGACGGAAATCGTATCCGATGAATGCGCCGGAAGGACTGCGAAGTCCACCGAACTTCACGCTGATCATAGGTTTGTTCTTTCTTCCTTTCAGCGCTTCCGATATCAAAAGTTCGTTATGACCTGTTCCGTAAAAGTCTCCAGTATTTAGGAAATTGATCCCGGAATCTAATGCTTCATGGATGGTCGCAATGGATTCTTCCCTACTTCTGGTCTCTTTTGTTCCATAAAAATCCGACATCCCCATACAGCCTAAGCCGACTTGGGAAACTTCAGGGCCGTTTTTACCTAATTTTCTCAGTTTCATTCGAAACCTCCATTTAGTTACAGTTTACATTTTTTATTATTTGTAACTAAATACAAGCTTTTTTCGAAACTGTTTTGTCGGAGTTCCTACATTTCTTGCTTTTCGCTTTCCGACATAATACCATTTTAGTTTTCCGGAGTAGCAGATCCCATGGAACACCAGAAACCAATCGTCCAGCTTTTAGACGCGACCACAGAACCATTCAACCTAGCCATAGCGTCTGCGAGAACCTGCTATTCATCTAAGGGGATCCTTCTTCCGGAAGATATGATCCGCTCTGAAAAATCCCTGGAGATTAGGGACAAGGTGGCCAAATCCACTAAAAAGGCGGGCCATCTCACCACGAGACAACATCCTCATTTTATATTCACCCTGGACAAGGTATCCCGTCAGTTCGTTTGGTCCTTTTTACATTCTCATCCGTACTATAACTCGGAACAGGTGAGCCAAAGGTATGTGGAAGTTAAAAAGGAAAATTATTATATTCCACCTACTCTTTCCGGAAAGCAGAAGGAGCTCTATCTGGAAGCAGTTGAGTCTGCGTCTAACGCGTATTTTGAGTTTGTGGAACTACTGCATCCGTTCATCCAAGACGAATATTTCCTAGTATACAAGGCTCGGGCAAATTATCCGGAAAAATGGCAGCAACCGATTAAGAAGAAGTGTCTGGAAGTAGCACGTTACCTTCTTCCTTTGGGAACCTATACTTATTTATATCATTCAGTAAACGGACTCACCCTTCATAGATATAATCGTCTGATGAATTCGTTCGATGTTCCGGAAGAACAACGCTTGGTTGTAGAGGAGATGATCGAAAAGGTGAAAGAGATCGATCCTCTTTACGTAGAGGAAATGGACGATCCGATCCCTCTGGAAGAAACTGCAGAGTTTAAATTTTTCAAAGACTTCTACCAGGACAACGCTAACGAATATAGACCGGAAGCGGCTAAAAATTTCGTAAGAGAATTCGACGAGGATATGGATAACCGTTATTCAAGGTTAGTTTCCTATTCTTCTAACGGTCCGGAAGTTTTAGCTTCTTCTGTCCGAGCAGTTTTAGGTTTATCTAAAAATTCTCTAAACGATGAAGAAGCGATCCGGCTTGTGATGGATCCTTCCAAAAATAAACATCTGACCTCTACTCTGAACGAAACAACTATGAGTCCTCTTTCTAGAGCGATGTTCAATGTGCATTATTCTTTCAAAAAAAGGATCTCTCATTCCGCTGATAGCCAGGACCAAAGGCATAGAATGGTACCCGGTTCTCGCCCTGTGTTAATGAGCCAGTATACCGGAATGCCGGATTATATCGTTCCCAAAGTAGTATTAAAATATCCTCAATTAGAAGAAACTTATAGAAGAAGAATGGACGGCATTTTTAAAAGCTTGAACCGTTTTATAGAAGCAGGCGGATCTACTGAACATGCTTCTTATCTTCTACCGAACGCTTTTCCGGTACGTTTTTATGAAAGTGGGGATCTATTAAATCTTCATCATAAATGGAGAGCAAGGACTTGTTATAATGCTCAGGAAGAAATTTTCCAAGCTTCTATCAATGAACTTGTGGATCTAACAAAGGTACAACCTGAGATCGCAAAATGGATCAAGGCGCCATGTTGGATACGTCTGCAAGGCGATATCAAACCGTATTGTCCGGAAGGCGACCATTACTGCGGGACCCAAGTTTGGAAAAGAGAATTGGACGAGTATGATAGAACTCTGTGACTACAAGCTGCATTTTCGCACAAATGCACAGAGCTACAGCGACTATTAAGAAATCGTCCGAATTCGGATAAAAATTATCGGGCATCGATCCGATCGCTCACTCCAAAAAAATAAAAAAAGGCAGGACTAAAAACCGATTTCGGAGTAAATCATCCTATATATAATCATGAAAACAGTATCTCCTACAAGGGCCGAAGAACTAGTCCGATACCGCAGATTTATTCACAAACATCCCGAACTCAGATACGAAGAAGTCGGGACAGCGGATTTCGTCTCTAAACATCTCCAATCTTTAGGCTATACTTTTCAATCCGGGATCGCAAAAACAGGGATCGTTTGTTTGATAGATTCCGGAAAACCGGGTAAAACTCTTTTGGTTAGGGCTGATATGGATGCTCTTCCTATCTTTGAGGAGAACAAGACGGATTACACATCCGTTCACAATGGAGTTATGCATGCATGCGGTCATGACGCTCATACTTCCGTTTTAATGGGCCTTGCCTCCGAACTAAAAGAAAATCCAAGTGCGATCGTCCCAAAAGGAAGAGTCTTGTTGGTATTCCAACCTGCAGAAGAAGGCGGACAAGGCGCAGATCGAATGATCGAAGAAGGAATATTAGAAAAATACGATGTATCCGCTGCATTGGCGCTTCATGTGTGGAATCATATCCCTGTAGGAAAAGTGGGAGTTGTAGACGGTCCTATGATGGCCGCTGTGGATGAATTCCAGATCACTGTCCAGGGGATCAGCGGTCACGGTGCGATGCCCCAGCATACAGTGGATCCTATATTAGTAGGTTCTCATATAGTCACAGCTCTCCAAAGTATCGTGTCCAGAAACACCGACCCTCTGGATTCCTGTGTTGTCACAGTAGGCGCCTTTCATGCAGGACATGCATTCAATGTAATTTCCGAAACGGCTGAATTAAAGGGTACAATCCGAACATTCACAAAAGAAATGTTTGATAAAGCGCCAGATCTATTCAAAAGAGTCGTGGAAAATACTGCCTCCGCCTTTGGTGCTAAGGCAATAATCCATTACGAAAGGACAAATGCTCCGACGATCAATCATCCTGAAATGGCAAATATCGTCCGAAAAGCATCGGAAAATATTTTAGGTCCGAACTCTATAACAGAAGAACATGCTAAGACCATGGGCGGAGAAGATTTCTCCGCATTTTTGATGAGAGTCCCAGGATGTTACTTTTTTGTAGGCTCAATGAATGAGGAGAAGGGACTTGTACATCCGCATCATAGTTCCAAGTTCGATATAGATGAGACTTCTCTTCCGATCGGTTTGTCTGTGATGAAGGAAGCAATCCGACTTTATTTAGAAACTCATTGAGGATCTGATCCCCCGTAGGAATTCCAATGTGCAGACCAGGCCTTTTGTTGGAATTCCTACATAACATACTGGGTTCAAGCTCCCCAAGGCAAAAACTTCTCCTCATCTTTTGCAGTTTCCTTTTTCGGCCCCTGATTTCCCTCTCCGAATGGCCTAAATCCGGAATTCAAGTTCAATTCTATTTTCAAAAGCGAACTTAAAAAACTACTGGTGGAAACATTTCTCTCTTTGGCGTAACCCATCGCTTCCCAATAATCCGCACCATAAACTCGGACCCTTTTTCTGGAATCGCTACTCTTTACTTTTTCAAAATCTAATCTTGGGATCTTCCCTTTTTGTCTTTTTTCTCTAAAAGAAGAAATTATAGACTGAAGGATCATCTTTGGATCTCCCAAATGAAGTATAGCATCTCTCCAGATCGATTCCATTTCCATAGGAATTCTCCAATCAATTTGAATCGTCCCCCTATTCTCTAAAATTTGTTTCCTAAAAACTTCTTCCATGTTCGCCTCCGAATAATGGGATCGAATCCTTAACATGGAACCAATATCATCAAATTAAAAAAATATATAATATTAAAATTTTTGAATTTAGTTCGTCTTAGGCAAGAATTAGCGACTAAGACGAAAAGTTTGGAGACGTAAACAAGGATTTGCAGCAACCATCAACTCAAAAAATCGCATGACACAACGGATCGAAAAAATGACCGGAATCAATATTCCGGAGTATATTATAGAAATTTAATTGAAAAAATCGGATAAATCCCGGCCAAAGCTTTAGGATTTACAAAGACTCCCTTCCGTGCCACAGATTAAGACCTCATGGCCTCAATCTCATCTACTTCTTTTGCGATCATAGAAGTTAGGACCACCGGACTATCCCCGTTCACAAGTACGTCATCCTCTATTCGAACTCCGATCCCTCTGAAACCGACAGGGATTGTCTCATCGGCAGGATCAAAATACAACCCAGG
Organism: Leptospira licerasiae serovar Varillal str. VAR 010; assembly: GCF_000244755.1. Classification (NCBI taxonomy): domain Bacteria; kingdom Pseudomonadati; phylum Spirochaetota; class Leptospiria; order Leptospirales; family Leptospiraceae; genus Leptospira; species Leptospira licerasiae. The sequence goes on from NZ_AHOO02000008.1 coordinate 108,180, forward strand.
TTCCACAGTTACGACCAGCCCGTTCTGCATAGGTTTACTTTTTCCGTTCTCAAAATAGCGCCCTACATCATGCACATCCATTCCGAGATAATGGCCTGTTCTATGCATGTAAAATCTGCGGTATTCTCCTTTCTCAATAATCTCCGAAAGATTTCCTTTTAACAAACCCAGATCCATCAATCCGGAAGTTAAATTTTTAACGGTCTTTTCATGAACCGCATTGAACTCTACACCTTGTTTTGTATCCAAGATTGCTTGTTTCTGCACATCCAATACGAGTTGATAAATCGTTCTTTGTTCTGAAGTGAATTTTTTCCCCGAAGGAAAGACTCGCGTAACGTCTGCGGTATAATAATCCTTCTCCGCTCCGCTATCTACTAAGATGAGTTCGTTATCGCCGATCTTTGCGCGATTGGTTGTATAATGAAGAATGGTTGCGTTCTTTCCTGCAGCGACTATATGGCCGTAACCTCCGCCCCAGGCACCATGTTTTAAATATTCGGATTCCAGAATGGACTCTAATTCGAATTCATACATTCCAACCCTCGTCTCTCTGAACAACCTTTCGTGTCCGAGAGCTGTTATCCGGGAAGATTCTTTTAATTTTTCGATCTCTTCCGGTGATTTTAACATTCTCATTTCATGAAGAAAATTAGGGATCTCCCATCTTTGTGGACCGAATTTACCTTCTCTCAATCTTCTATTCAAGGAGCTGATGAGTTCGAGTAATTCGGAATCTCTTTTAGAGTCCTTTCCAAAAAAATGATATAAGGTAAACTGATTGGTTAGAATATCAGAGATCTTGGAATCCCATTCTCCTAGATCAAAGCTTTGATCCAATTCTAATCTTTTTTTGATCTCTTCTTTTCCGAGACGGATGCCTGTCCAAATCTCTTTCTCCTTATCTTTTGGAAGAGCAAAATGAGAGGAGAAGTCCCTACGTAATACCAAAACACCGTCTTCTTCCTCGATACCTGTCAGATAATAATAATCGGAGTCCTGTCTAAACTTATACTCCACATCCCTATTACGGATCTTTTGAGGAGCGGCAAAAATGAGTAGGACTTCCGACTCTTTTAAAAGATTCTGAACTTCTCGGATCCGTTTTCTAAAAATGTTTTGGTCCATAATTATCCTTTAATTAGACGAATTCCCTCTTCCACCATTTTGTCTGTATCCTGTTCCAACATACAACGAAAATGTCTTTTAGGACAGACCCTTCCCCCATGAATACCACAAGGACGACAGTCTAGGCCGTTCACTTCCGAGATAAACACACTGCTAGCCAAAGGAGTATAACCGAATGCAGGAATTGTGGCGCCGAAAGCGGCCAAAGTCGGAATATTAAATGCGGAAGCAAAATGAATTGGAGAAGAATCGTTTGTCACAAGGAGGACCGCCCCGCTCATCAAATAGCTCATTTCAGGAAGAGAAGTTTTTCCCGCAAGATTGATCCCGAAATCCTGCGCTACTTCTTCGCAAAGTTTGGTATCTCCTTTGCCTCCGGTCAGAACGATTTTTAGTCCGGTCCTTTCATGTAGAAGTTTACTGACAGTTTTGAATTTATCCGCAGGCAAACGTTTTGTCTCCCAAACGGAAGAAGGAGAAACCAGGATATAATTCCCTTTTTCTAAACCGTTCTTTTTCATTTCTGATTGGATACCGGTAACGGATTCGGGTTTCCAAAATAGTTCAGGTTGTCTGGAAATATTTTTTCTTTCTTCTTCCGAATAGATCAATGAAAGAAGTTTGTCCACCTCGTGAGGTCCTCTTAACAACCTTGGCTTTCTTTCATTCAATAAGAATGAAAATCCTGCAGTCTTATATCCTATTCTCCTTTTGGCTCCGCTCAAAAATGAAATTATAGAAGAACGAAATGAAAAATGAGGAGAAATACAAATAGTAAAATTATGTTTTCTTAATTCTTTACAGAAGTTCCAAAAGCCGAAAAAAGAAGATTTGATCTGTTTTTTGTCCAAAGGGATGATAAGATCGATCCAAGGATTCGCTTCCAAAACGGATTCGGTCCCTTTGTTCACGATCACAGTCATTTTAGAACCGGGAAACCTTTTCTTGATCTCCCTAAAAAGTGGAGTAGTTAAGATCAGGTCCCCTAAGAACGCAGTTTGGATCACTAAAATATTTTCAGGCATTACTTTTGCGCCTCTAGGATAGTTGCAAAATTATTTACACCGAGCCCTCCGATGGACAAACTCAATGCAGTATCCGAATCATTTTCATTCATAAAATTACAAAGTTCGGCGATTTGTGCAAGGCCCGAAACTCCCACCGGATGACCTCTTGTTTTCAACCCTCCGGAAGGATTGATAGGAAGTCTCCCTCGTTTGTCAGTGACACCTTCCGCCACGTTTGCAAGCGCCTTTCCTTGAGAAAATAAGCCTGCATCTTCTGCGGCGATGATCTCAAAGATCGTGAATGCATCGTGCAATTCCGCGACTTGAATATCCGAAGGTTTTTTGCCGGATTCCGTATAAGCTTGCTCAAACGCGGATCTAGATGCCGGAAAACTAAGTCCACCTGGAACTCCGTTCACCTGCCCTAAACCATGCCCCGTACCGATTATCTTAATTTTTTTACGGTCCTTATCCAATCTTGCCGGATCAGTCTCTAAAAGTAAAGCGCAGGAACCGTCGGACAAAGGAGAAATATCATATAAACATAATGGACTTGAGAACATAGGAGAGGAGAAGTATTCCTCTTCGCTTAAGTTTTTTTGAATATGTGCGATCTTATTCTCGAGACCGTTATCGTGAAGTTTTTTAGATAACCTGAAAAGTTCCTTTCTGGAATATCCAAAATCCCTTAAATACCTGGTTGCAGTCAAAGCCCCACCTTGGGCCATGGACATTGCCAGATTCCTTTGTTGGGAAGAGAGAACAGAACCCAAGAGTAGATTATTCTCTTCTCGAGGAAGTCTACTCATGACCTCCGTTCCGATCACGATCCCTCTTTTAAATTTTCCTGATAGAAGAAGATAACGGGCCAGATGAAGAGCGGAAGCTCCACTGGAAGATGCAGTCTCAGAACGGATCGCGAATAAGGAAGAAAGTCCTAGATCTTCTTTGATCTTTGCTGGTAAAAAAATTTCTCCAGTATAACGTTCGGGGGCCATACATGCAAAGATCAGAAATTCAGGAACAAAGCCTGGATTCTTCTTAAGTAAATGATTCGCAGTATCATAAGAGAGCGATTGATAGTCGGAATCAGTCTTGCCGAATTTACTTAAGTGAGAATCGAGCACATAGGCCGAGGTCATATTCCTACAAATTTCCCGGCTCCTGATTACGAGCAAAGTCAAAAACTTAAGAGACGACGCTGCCTTTTTTCGAATCTCGCTTTTCAAAATAGGCACTCTCGTTTATAGTGATCTAAGGTAGGAGAAACGACGTGAAAGGAAACCAAGAAGTCCTCGAAATCCTAGCGGAAGTGCTCTCCGCCGAACTCACAGCGATCAACCAGTATTTCATCCACGCAAAGTTGAACAAGAACTGGGGTTACGAAAAACTTGCTTCTTATATGAAGAAAGAATCCATCGAAGAGATGAATCACGCAGACCAAGTCATCGAGCGTATTCTCTTCCTGGACGGAGTTCCCGATCTGCAAAGATACATGAAGATCAATGTAGGTAAGGATATCGAAAGTATCCTAAAGAATGATTTAGACGTAGAATACAATGCCGTAGAACGTTTGAATCGCGGGATAGAAATTTCCACCAAAAATAAAGACAACGGCACACGTGAATTGCTCGAGAAGATCCTCGTCTCCGAGGAGGAGCATATCGACTGGCTCGAGGCCCAGCTAGAGATCATCAAAACCATTGGGGTCCAAAATTATTTGGCCCAACAAATCACCTAAGCATTGAATTCCAAAAAACCATCCCCTAAAAAATCCCCTTCTTCCGGATATGGCGAGAAGGGGCCTGCTAAGTCAGGTTCTTCTTTTTCCAAACCGACTCGCTCCAAAAACTCGAGTGCCGATCGAGATTCAGATCGTAAACCCTATCGCTCTAAAGAAAGAGGCGACTCAGAAAGACCTTACCGTTCCAAAGACGGAAACTCTAAGCCAGGATATTCTTCCGACAAACCGAAAGAGAGAGGCGGATCTAAACCGTTTCGTTCCGGCAATGATAGAAACTCCCCTGCTCGCTCCGGAAATCGTAAATTTTCAGACGAAGAAAAAAAACCTTTTCGAGATAAAGATTCCGATCGCAGTGATCGCAAACCATTCTCACGTAGTTCAGATCGTGGGGACAGAAAACCATACTCTCGTGATTCAGATCGCGGAGAAAGAAAGCCATTCTCTCGCGATTCAGAACGTGGAGAGAGAAAACCATACTCTCGTGACTCAAGCCGAGGCGATAGAAAACCATTTTCTCGCGATTCAGAACGTGGAGAGAGAAAACCTTTTTCCGGAAACACAAGAGGAGAAGGTAGGAACTCCTACGGTGAAAATTCCGATCGAGGCGATCGTAAACCATTCTCACGTAGTTCAGATCGTGGAGAAAGAAAGCCGTATTCTCGCGATTCAGATCGCGGAGACAGAAAGCCATTCTCTCGTGACTCAAGCCGAGGCGATAGAAAACCATTTTCTCGCGATTCAGAACGTGGAGAGAGAAAACCTTTTTCCGGAAACGCAAGAGGAGAAGGTAGGAACTCCTACGGTGAAAATTCTAACCGTGGAGATCGTAAGCCATTCTCAGGAAATTCGGATCGTGGGGAAAGAAAACCATTCTCTCGCGACTCCGGCCGTGGAGAAAGAAAGCCATTCTCCGGTAACTCTGATCGTGGAGACAGAAAACCTTTCTCTCGAGACTCAGACCGTGGAGAACGTAAACCTTTTTCCCCTCGCGGAAAAGAAGGATTTCGTTCCGAACGTCCAACTCGTTCCTATGAAGAAGATAATTACAGAGAAGGCATCCGTGCGGGTTGGCAGTCCGCAAAACTTTCCCTCTCGGAATTTGATAGACCGGAAGCCCTCACCTATCATGCGTCATGCGGAGATGGTCTCGCATTCTTATTAAAAGAAGAAGTTATAGAAGCGGGTTTAGAAATTCTCTCGGACAACAGAGGAGGAGTTTTTTTCAAGGGACCTTCCAAAAAAGTCAGGGACTTTTGTTTGAGTTCGGGAATTTCTTCCGGGATCAGCTTCGAATTGTCCTCTTGGCAGGACATTCAAGGGCCAGACGATCTATACGAAGTTGCGGCAATGTTCCCTTTCGAAAAACTACTTTCTCCGGGCACCAAGTTCAGAATAGATGCTGCGACAAAAGATAGCCTTCAAGATTCACGTTATGCGACTTATCGCTTAAAAGACGCGATATTCGACAGATTCAGAGCACAAGGACTCGAGCTACCGGAAGCGGATCGTGAAGAGCCGGAGGTATTATTCTACCTTCGTTCCAGAATGAATCAGGTAAAATTATTCCTGGCATTACATGCCCAACCTTTACAAAGAAGAGGTCATGGAAGAGAAGGTGGAGAAGCTCCACTCAGAGAAACCTTGGCACAAGCGTTGCTCCGCTTTTCAGGTTGGAAACCGGGAGAAGCGTTATACGACCCATTCTGCGGTTCAGGTACTCTATTGATAGAAGCGGCGCTCAGAATGAGAAACGGTGGCTGGGTGAACTACAAAAGTTTGTCCAGATCCTCTATCTTCACCAGGCTGTTCGGACCTTGCAAAGCAAAAGAAGAATGGGACTCAAAGGAAATCCTACTCTTCGGTTCGGATATCTCGGAAGACGCAATAGAATTAGCAAAAAAGAATGCAAAAGAAGCCGGAGTCGCAGACTTGATCCGCTGGAAGGTTGCTTCCGCAGAAGAACAAGACGCAAGCCCCGGATTCAAAGAAGGTAAGATCGTAACGAATCCGCCTTATGGAGTCAGATTGGGAGACAAGGAATCCGTTTCCGAATTGTATTCTAGCTGGGGAGAATCTTTGAAAAAGAATTTCTCCGGATCCTATGTGGCTTTAGTGGCGGGAGATCCTTCCCTTTTGGGCTTCTTAAAACTCAAATCCGACAAAGAACAATCCGTCACCATCGCTAAGTTAAAAGGAAAATTAGTTGCCTATCGGATCGACTAAGCCAGACTCCCGGGAGAGATGAATCACCAGGAGATCCTACTCAAACTTTTAGAAGTCACGGAAAACTCCAAGGACAGTTTTCAGTTCCTGAAACTATTCCGGTCCTTGGAGCCTGAAAAATTCGCGGTCATCCATGCAAGCTCCGAGACCTTGACCGAATCCGCGGAAGCTTTTTTATACAATTTAAAATTATTACAAAAGTTACAGCTATTCCCTGTAGTCGTTCTGGAGAAAGACGGAGTATCTTACGCAAATCTTTTCTATCGCTCCCCCGCTTCCAAGATCAGTTTAGAGTCAATTAAGGACTCGTTGGAAGAAGGACAAGAACTTCCAGGTTCCAGAAACCTACCGGCAAAATGGTTCAGAAATCCGAGCCATGCAATGGAATCGGTTCTTTCTTCTATAAAGGAAAAGAAGATCCCCGTGTTTGTAACAGACCAAGGCGGATCGGAAATTTATCCTTATCTTTCCAACTTATGTAAAGAACTTAGGACTAAAAAGTTAATTCTCCTTACTACGAGAAGTGGACTTTATAATTTGGAAGATAAAAAGATCTCCATCCTGGATTTCGAATCTTCGGAAAGCCTGCAAAAGGAAGACGAGTCATTATTCAAAGAATGTAAAAAGATATTTGAATATACCGGGGATCCGAATCTTCAAATAGCGATCACTTCCGCTCCGGGCCTATTGAAGGAATTATTCACCATCAAAGGTAGCGGAACTCTATTAAGAAAAAAGAATAAAATAGAATTTCATACCGATTTCCGAAGGATAGACCCAAAAAGATTAAATGATCTGATAGAAGATTCTTTCGGAAGAGGATTAAAACAAGGTTTTTGGAATAAGGAATTTTCCGGGATCGTTTTGGAATCCGAATACAAAGGATGTGCACTTTTACAAAACACTCCCTGGGGCACCTTTCTTTCCAAATTCGCAGTGAATGAGATCGCGAGAGGGGAAGGTGTAGGAAGAGATATTTGGGATGAGATGTTAAAAAAGTCCCCTGTCCTTTTCTGGAGAGCCAGAGCGGAAAATACCATTTCCAAATGGTATGCTAAAGAATGTAGCGGCCTCCAAAAAGAAGGCATCTGGATCTATTTTTGGATCGGATTACAAGAGAAAGAAATTCCGTCCGTCTGCGATTTTTTAAGAAACCTTCCGGAAGATTTGGAATCTAAACAACGGATCGATCCCTGATGGAACAAAACGTTTTTTTGTATGATGGGGATTGCAAATTCTGCTCAGGCCTCGCTTTTAGACTTTCAAAGCTATCCTTGGACGAAAATATAAAATTTGTAAGTTTCAGAGATCTATCTTCTCAAGATCTAAAGGAACTTCATCCGAGCTTAGAACCGAAATTAGTTGCGGGTAATGTGCAGTTTATTTCCGGAAATATGAGATATCCAGGTTTCTTTGCGGTCCGAAAACTTTCTCATTCCTTAAAAGGTTGGAGATGGGCTTCTCCACTTTTATATCTTCCATTGGTTCCAATACTCGGAATGGTTTTTATGAGTCTTTTGAAATCTATTCGGTCAAAGGTCTAATTAGAGACCTGGGACATTACCTTTTTTAAACCTTCATAAAATACTAAACGTGCATCCAAAGCAAGTTTGGATCCTTCTCTCACTTTCTGCATTTTTTCAGGATCTGTTGCTACGGATTCTATCAATCTAAACATTTTTTCGGAATGAGATTCGTCTGCTTCCAAATTCACCTGAAAAAACTTGCCTTCCGGAAGAGTGATCCTGGATTTTAAGTCCGAATAAGACTTATACATTCTGGAATATTCTAATTTTAGAAGATATTCGTTCGCAGGCCCAAGGGCTCCTAATGCGGAATAAAAATCAGTGGTAGTGATCCTCTTCATCAAATCCAGATACGCTCCAGTTTCGGGAAGCATATCTTCTTTCCTGACAACCTCTCCCATCTCAGAGAGAAATTTTCTCAAAATAGAAACATGCGAATCTTCTTCTTTTCCTTCTCCCAATTCTTCCCAAATATTTTGCACAAGCACGATCTTAGAAGGCACAAAATTGGTAAGGGCCGCTGTATTTAAGAACCAGTTCACGAATTCCACTGACACAAAATATTCCTGTTTCAACCAAAGAAGCAGATCGGAATGTTCCATTCTTTCTTCTTTCTCTTCCAACCATAGATTTGCGGTCAATACAGGATGATATTTGACCTGGTCTATTAATTCTTCTCGAAACGTTTTCATCAGTCGATCCCGCTCGTCTGTTTTTCTTTTTTCAGTCTGGAATAAAGAAATCTTTCCGTTAAAAATTCTTCTCTTGCGATTTCCAATAATTCTTTCATTAGATCCGAATAGGTCCCCAAACTCTGGGAATAACATATCGGAAAGCTGCTATAATAAGAAGATAATCCGGGAGTTAAGTTCCATTCCAAGAACATAGGCTTCCCCTGCCCATCCGCCTTCCAATCCAAACGGACCGCTCCGGCAGTTTTAAGTAATTTACATAATTCTAATGAACTCTTTTGGATATATTCCGATCTTTCGATATCCAGATCGAAATGTAATTTTTCAGGCATACTCAGTTTGGTTTTAGTAATTTCACCGTATAATTTTTCCGTAGAATTTTCCAAACTTATCCTGGCTACCTGACTTACCCTGTATCCATAACCAGGCGAACCGATAACTGCCAGGGTCCACTCTTCCCCCGGCAAATAAGATTCGCAGATCCAAGAAGAATATTTTTGAAATTTGGCTTCTATAAATTGATCCAAGGCCGCCCGGTCCAAGATCAGATTTTCTTCTCCCACTCCTAAGCTCGAACCTTCGAATCTGGGTTTGAAAAAAACTGGGAATTCTGATTCCAAAGGAATTCGATTACCACGGAATACAGAATCCGAATCCCGCACAGCATCCTTTGCGTTATTGGATGTGGAATTTAAGTTCCGCGCTACATCTAGCAATGTAGTCACTTCGACAGAATCTTTCTCCATGATACTCCAAGGACTGGTAGGAACACCTGCCAAAACACAGAACAATTTAGAAAGATGTTTATCCAAACTCAGATTCTGAGCATACGCGTCTGATCCTGTATGGGGAAATCCGGAGTATTCTGCAATCGCAGGAAGAAGCGCCTCTCTGTTTCTGGAGCGGAAACCTTCTACCAAATGGAATAGAACAGGTCGATCCTGTGGCTCTAAGAGGGAATAATCCAAAAGTTTTTGTAGTAGCTTCGACGGAGATTCAATGATCCCCACCTTCTCGCCTAACGTTTCTAAGGTCCGTTTAATCTCCTGAACTGAATTTGCATCTTCCCATTCTTGGGTATCCTTCGGATCCAGGTCCTGGTTTTGGATATCTGCGACGATCAAGACGGATGGAGAATCTGAATTCATTTTCCAGATTCTCCCAAAGGTCCGAGGCCTTTAAATGCAGAATAGGAATTCTGTAGTAACTTCGACCAAGTATCCTCGTCTATCTCAGGATAAAATTCCTCGTATTCGCTATCCGTAGGTTCCGGACTCAAATGATACGTCCCTCTTACTGCGGATCGGAACACATGATTTCGAGAAGATCTATGAAATCCAAGATACCAATTCGGACCAAGGCTCACCTTCCCTCCACCTCCAGGAAGATCATTCACAAACTGTGGAATTCCCATACCGGCAACTTTACCACGCATATATTCAATTATTTGAATCCCTTTTGCAAGAGGAGTTCTGAAACCTCTAGATCCGGGGATCAATTCGGGATCATACATATAATACGCGCGTATCCTAAGTTCCAAAAGTTTCCGATGAAGCCTGAGCATCGTTTCTCCATCGTCGTTGATCCCTTTTAGGATCACACATTGGTTTCCAACGCTCACACCGGCTTTCAAAAGTTTGAGTACCGCTTCCTTTGCCTCAGGAGTGCATTCTTTTTCGTGGTTGAATTGAGTATTACAAAAAATAGATAACTTATCGGTATTATGAGATTCAATGATCTTGCATAGATCGGTTGTGATCCTCATAGGAAGAGTGACCGGATTTCGGGTCCCCAACCTGCAAATTTTTACATGAGAGATCTTTTCTAAATTTTCCAATATCCAATCTATTTTGGGATCGGAAAGATTAAGAGGATCTCCGCCTGAGATCACCACATCCGAAATCTCAGGATGATTTCGAATATAATCAAAACATAATTCCAGATCTGCAGTTTCCATTCTTTCGGAGGAATCGGAAACCTTCCTTCCTCTCATACAATGTCTACAGTAAACGGAACATTCGTGATTCGAAAAAAGTAATACTCTATCCGGATACATATGAGTGAGTCCTTTGACTGGAGAAAGGTCTTCTTCATGCAATGGGTCTAATGTTTCTTCGGGAGAGAAGAAGGACTCTTCCTTTCTCGGAACGATCATTTTCCGGATGGGGCAATTCGGATCTTGCGGATCGGAGAGAGAAAGATAATAAGGAGTAGTTCCTACATTCAGTCGGATAGTTTCCTTAATTCCGATCTTTTCGGATTCGGTTAAATGAAAATATTTGGAAAGATCCTCCGCTCTTACCCTTTTTTGGAGTTGGGCCTTATAGTCGGTCCAGACAATAGAAGAATATAAATTCTTTCTAGAATCTGCAGGCGACTCTAGGTCCGCTATTCCCCGGTTTTTCCCCAATCTTTCCATCGGAACTCTTTTCCCATCCTTATGCCCGTGCTAGGAAAATCAAGCGAAGGAAAAAAGGAATGCCTCGAATTCCCCCGCCAAAACTATTGTCTTGCTAATGGATTGGAATCCCAAACGGATCCGCGCACTTGCCTTCGACGTGGACGGAACCCTATTTTCTTCTGAAGGAATCATCTTAGAAACCTATGCGGAAGCAATCCGCAGATTTTCGACGGGCTCCCAGATCCCACTCGAAGTCCCCGACAGAGAAAGGATCATGTTGGAGATCGGAAAACCGGTCAAAACCATCTTTTTAAACTTGGTCCCCCAACTCAAAGAATCCGAAAGGGACCAGATCTCCGACTCCGTTCTGGAACTTTTAGTGTCAAAGATCCGACATGGAGAAGGTGAATTCTATCCTAAGGTAAAGGAAACTGTTACCTCCTTAAAAAATAAGGGATACCAGATTTTAGCCGCTTCGAACGGAAGAATGGCCTATGTGAAAACTATCCTGGAAGTTTCGGGAATTTTACCTCTCTTCGACCCAATCGTAGTCTTAGACAATGAAACGATCAAAACCAAGCCGGATATAGTCGCAAAGTACATCAGAGATTACTCTTATTCTCCGGACGAGATATTGATGATTGGAGACAGAAGTTCCGACCATGAGGCGGCCCGCAAAAATGGGAGCCCATTCGCATTTTGTGCCTATGGTCACGCCCCGGACGGGGAAATTCCGGATTGGGAAGTGAGTCTCGCCCAATTGGAAGACCTAGACGCCATATTCTAATCTATTTTCCTCTCAAAAAAGTGAGATGGCAGTTTCCGGATCGGCCGAAAATTGTATTGTGCCCGAATCGGATAAACTTAAATCGCTTCTTTATATCCTGACGGGAGCTCTATTCGTTTTAGTTTTATTGGATAAGTCTATGGGAAATAAGAATACATCTTCCCCCGGACAAGAATCCCCCTCTTTCTTTTCTAAATTTAATACCATCGGAAAAACAAATCCATTATCTCCTTCTTCTTCCGAGAACAAAGGAAAACAAACCCATGAACAGGTAATGGACCAGGCAGAAGACGAAATTTTGACCGAGTTAATGCAGAATGGAGAAAACTCTTCGGAAGAAGTCTCCTCCGATTCAGGCGATCCGGAAGAAATGTTTATCCCTATCGTGGAAATGCCTAAACCTGGACCATCCGGATCCTCTCCCAAAATTCGACTAGATCATTCTCCAGGAGAGATCAAACTTTACTTTCTGAAATTTTATGGAAGAGGGAACAAAAGCCACTCCAGGCTCGTTCAGTTGAAAAGAAAATTCGATCATGGGGATAAGATTCTTTTTATCCTGAAGGAACTCACCAAGGGACCTTCCACAGATGAAAAGACCCAAGGTGTTCTGAATGCACTTCCAAATAGAATGGAATACTCCAAGGAATATTCCGTGGAAAACGGCGTATTAAAGCTTTACCTTGGCCCTGACTTCGAAGCGGGAGCTGGTCCGGAACTTTTGAAAGACAGAGTGGACCAAATTTGTTACAGCATTTTGGAAAACTCAGAGTTAAGAGGGATCAGACTTTTTATCAATGGAAAACAAGTCCGCTCTCTGGGCGGAGTTGGACTTCCTATCCCCGAAGTTCTGACCAAAAATCCAAGAAAGATCGCTACTCTTTAAGAACTGTCCCAAAACAGGTCCCCTATTTCTCCTAACGCTATCGGAATTCCAATCTTCTGACAAATACGTCTATCGTTTGCCTTAGATTTTTTTTGACTAAATTTAGATTCTTCCTTGCTCCAAGATAGGTTCTATTCGAACGCTGGACTTATTATGGAGGTTTTCCAAAGACCTTCCATGCGGAAATGAAAACAAATGTTCAAGTGGTTCCCAGGCATAGACCGGAGAATTCGCTTACTATCAAAGCGGATCTTCTTTAATCGATATCCCCAAGGATTTTTAGAGACCAATTGGAGCGAAATTCGCCAATCCTTAGTGGCACACTATTCGCTCTGTATCGTAATCAGCTTAATCACCTATTTCCTGCCGAATTCGCGGAACTTCGAAGACGAATCTCTAATCCTTTTACAATCCAGCAGGATCACGTTAATCGTTCTTTCCCTCATATTCCTCTGGAGACACGCCCGTAAAAAGGATTGGGTCCCTAAAAAACTGGAGTTCTATAAGGTCTGGACTTCTTCCACGCTTCTAATCTCATTCTTTCCTTTCTTATATTTGGATAAGGCCCACTACGATGTTTATCTTCACCTGGCATCGGCGATCTTACTTAGTATGAACCTTCTTCTTTGGCTGACCACTACGACTGCGGTTGCCACAAACTTGGCATTCTGTCTTATATTCTTAGGAGTATGCTATTTAGGAGATTCTCCCGTCGAAGCAGTGAAAGAATTTCCGATACTTCTCACCTATTTGTTCGTAGGGACATTCGGGAACGTGATCATGAATTATTGGAGGACCATGGATTATAGGGATAAAAGAAAATTATCCGGTGCTGTCCTAAGGTTGAAGGCCAAAAACCTGCATATCAGAATGATCTCCAATCTGGACGATCTTACCAATCTTTATAACCGTAGGTATTTGATAGAACAATTCGATATCTTCAAGAAAAGAGCGAAACGCCACAAGTTCCAAATGGCCCTAGTGATCCTAGATTTAGATCATTTAAAAGAGATCAACGATAAGTACGGACATATGATGGGAGACGAGGCTCTCCAAACACTTTCTGCAGTCATGAAGTCCAGAGTGAGATCGACGGATATTTGTGCGCGTATTGGCGGAGATGAGTTCTGCGTTCTTTTGGATTCGGTTGATCCTAAAAGTTTAAAAACTTTATGCGAGTCCTTGCGTATAGGAGTGGAATCTCACTCGCTTTCCGTCAGAGATACGAACGACAAGCCCGTGAATATCACAGTATCCATAGGCGCTGCCATTCTTTCTTATGATGAGGATTTTACTTTCGACGATCTATATCAATCCATAGACTCCGGATTGTATAAGTCAAAATCTTCCGGTAGGAACAGAGTTACCATAGTAGAAGCTACTAAGCTAAATACTAAGGTTGATCTTTCTGCTTCTTGGCCGGAGGAAGTTCGTATATATAAGTAAGCTCGCAGTATTCTCCGTCTCCGAAGTATTTCTGCTCTTTTTGTTCTAAGAAGAATTGTCTATGCTTCTGGTCTGCTTCCAACTCATCCAGCCTTTGGGTAACTTGCAACTTTGCTGCCTCGCAAGAAGTCTTTTTCATTTTAAAAAGATCCTGATCTTCCACGGACGGAACGGAGGCTCTTCCAATTGCAACGAATTGGTATTTATGAGGACCTAAGGTTTTTACGCTGACTCCTGTGTCCATGTGGATCCTGTCTCTATGGGAATCCAAACAATTCGATACACAAAATAGAAATCCACAGATTGCGGATAACTGCAGTATTTTATAGTTCAAAGATTTTTTCATTCTTCCCCCGTTCGAATCTATCTATTTAGGAAAATTAACGGACTAAAGTCACTTGGATTTTTGGAAAAAAATTACAGGGAGAAAAGAAAAGATCAAACCGCAGAAAGTTCTCTTCCCTCGTATCTTTCGTAATTATAAAGAAGGTCCCTTCTTTTTGGCGTAAATCCGCCCTCTTTCAGGAACTTGATCGCTTCTTTTTCGGTTTTTAATCCGAAAGAACGTAATACATTCTCCTCGATCACCACGGAAGATATATCGTCCGCGCCGCTAGTAAGCGCCAGCTGTCCTACACCTTTTCCGAGGACCATTACTGAAGTTTCAATATGTTTAATATTGTCTAAGAAGATCCTGCAGATCCCGAGGACTTTCAAATATTCTTGCGTAGAAACCGCTCTTACTTTAAATCTTTTGGTCTGGGGTTGGAATGTCCAAGGAATAAAAGAAAGAAATCCTCCTGTCCTATCTTGCAGGTTACGGACTACAGTGAGATGTTCTATCACCTCTTCTTTGGTTTCTTCCGAACCAAAAACAATGTTTGCACTCCCAGGAAGCCCCGCCTCATGGCAAGTTTCCATCGCACGCACCCATTCTTCCGTAGTCGCTTTTTTAGGAGAGATGATGTTTCTCATTCTATCCGTTAAAATTTCAGCGCCTGCTCCGGGAACAGAATCCAAACCGACTGATTTCAGGATTTGTAAAACTTCGAATAAGGGTTTTCCGGTGATCTTTTCTAAATTGATGATCTCTACGGGAGAGAATGCACGAATATGCATTTCAGGGTATTTGGATTTTACTGTGGAGATCACGTCCAAATAATAATCGAAAGGTAGATCCGGATAAACCCCGCCTTGTAAGAACATTTGGTCCGCTCCTTCCGAAACGGCATAATCCATTTTTTCTAATATTTCTTCTTTAGAAAGTACGTAACCTTTTCCGTTCCCAATCTCATCCATGAAAGAACAAAAATTACATTCTACATTACAATAGTTCGTATAATTCACTACTCGGAACATTGTATAGCTGGCACTAGTATGAGGAAGGACCCTTTCTCTCAAGGTCCTAGCAGTCGCCATTATTTTAAGATGGTCGCCAGACTCGTATAATTCCAGAGCCTCTTCGGGAGAAATACGTTCTCCATCTAAGGCTTTCTCTAATATGGAATCTGTGGGATCATTTGGGAATATTCGGCTCATCTGAATGGAAAGTTTTCTTCCTTAACTTTTTCAAAGTTTTCTATTTATTCAAAAATGCACGTTCTTTTTAAATTGCATTCTCATTTATTGCGATTGAGTCGCATTTAAATATGTATCTGATTTATGGGAAGAAGGGACCGTGCCTTTTGTTCGCTTGTTGGAATTCCCACAAGGAGACTAAGTATCTTTTTTCCTGGACAGGGCGCTTCCCTGTCATTAGGCTGCTATGAAAGACCATCCAAATACAAAGGGTAACCTGAAAAACTATGGCCATTTCTCAAATCGCCTTCCACGTGATCTTCACGGCTCTGTTTATCGTAGCAAATGTCGTTTTCGTTCGTGCCGTTCTCTACAGATTAAATCTTGTATTTAATGCTAGAAAGGCCAACGGAACCGAAAACTTCCTGGAACATAAGAACTGGGGATTTCGGATCAAGAGTTTCGTACTAAACGTAATCTTACAAAAAAAGAACTTTAAGGAACCATTACGCGGTATCATGCACGCATTCGTATTTTACGGATTCGTCACTTACTTACTGCACACCACCAGTCAGTTCATCTCCGGTGTATTTGGATATGCGTTGGATGATCCTTACAAATTCACATTAGTTGGTAGCCTGTTCGGAGAAACCGCGAACCATTATTACGAAGCAGCTCTCCAAGTAGTTTCCATTTTGGTATTAATTGGACTCGGCTTTTTCGCATGGAGACGTTGGATCCAAAAAGCAAAAGGATTAGATGTCCATTCTCCTGCTTCTGCAATCGTAATCGGAATGATCTCCCTTCTCATGATCTCCACCCTATTGGGCGAAGGTGCAAGAGCAGTCGGAGCTGAATACGCTAACCCATTCCATGACGCAGCTCCAATCGCTGCGGGCATCGGAGCATTTTGGGAAGCGATCGGTGTGGAATATTCTTCCGCTGACTTGGTTTTCCAGATCATGTGGTGGACCCATATTCTTTCCGTGTTTGCATTCATGTTGTATGTTCCAACATCCAAACACGCGCACTTGATCTTCGCACCATTTAACTATTTCCTACAATCGGATACTCCTAAGGGCGCTCTTTCCAAATTGAATTTGGAAGATGAGACCGCTGTTTGGGGTGTGAATAGGACTGAGGACTTCCCTTGGCCGAACCTTTTAGATGGACTTTCTTGTATCGAGTGCGGTCGTTGCCAAGTACAATGTCCTGCAAACAGAACCGGAAAAGTACTGAACCCTAAAGCGATCATCGTGGAATTAAAACACGCGCTTATGGACAAAATGCCGGAAGTTGTAAAGATCAGAGAGACTAATCCGGAAGGAGCTGCAGACGCAGTTGCCGCATTAGATACTACTGTAATCGGAAAATACGAAGGTCTTTCCGAAGAAGCTCTTTGGGGCTGTACTACTTGTTACGCTTGCGTAGAAGCTTGTCCTGTTGGAAACAACCAAGTAAACGCGATCATGGAAATGAGAAGACACTTGGTACTTGTTGATTCAAATTTCCCTGCCGAATTACAAGGCGCGTTCGTAAACATGGAAAATAACTCCAATCCTTGGGGAGTTGCTGCGCACTCCAGAGCGGATTGGGCAGAAGGTTTAGGCGTTAAAACCATGGCAGAAGATTCCAATGTGGATGTTCTATACTGGGTAGGATGCGCTGGAGCTTTCGACGATCGTAACAAACGTATCGCTCAATCTTTCGTAAAGATCATGCAAAAAGCTGATGTTAAGTTCGGTATCTTAGGAACGGAAGAAGGATGTTCAGGAGATTCCGCACGTAGAGGTGGTAACGAATATCTATACCAAACATTAGCACAATCTAACGTGGACACAATGAACGGATACAATGTGAAAAAAGTTGTAACCGCTTGTCCTCACTGCTATAACACAATTAAGAACGAATACCCTCAGTTCGGAGGGAACTTCGAAGTGGTCCACCACTCGGAATTCATCAACGAACTTGCTAAAGACGGTAAGATCGAAGTTGGTGTCGCAGAAGACGCAAATGCTGGAAAGTATACCTACCATGACTCCTGCTATATAGGAAGATACAACGACAACTACGAGAACCCAAGAGACCTAGTCAAAAAGGTTTCCGGCGGAAAACTCGCAGAGCCTGTCGACCACCATACAAAAGGACTCTGCTGCGGTGCAGGTGGAGCTCAAATGTGGATGGAAGAGCATGGCGAAAGGGTCAACTTCAAGAGATCCAATCAGCTTCTGGATACCGGAGCGACTACGATCGCAACCGCTTGTCCTTTCTGTATCACAATGATCACAGACGGTGTAAAACAAGAAGGAAAGATCGAAGAAGTAAAAGTAAAGGATATCGCGGAGTTAGTCGCGGAAAACTTGAAATAAGAAGAAGTTACACTTCTTTAAAAGAAAAAGCCTCGGTGAAAGCCGGGGCTTTTTTATTGTTTCTCAAGAAGAACATCGAGTCAACGGAAAGTATGTAGGAGTTCCTACAACCAGATTGTCCGTACAAAAAAATAGCGGAATGTTTCCATCCCGCCCTGAATCATCTGGTGCAAATACATTATATACGACGGAGACAACTTCCGCCACACTACAGGAAATTATTTATTTTCTTTAGAAAGAAATTTCAAGGGTTAAAGACTAGACTGAAAGGATTAGGAATCCGAACGAATTATTTGAGTTTTCCTGTGTTTTTTCACAAACTTCTCATATAACTGATTTTTCAGTATTTAACGACGCTTACCATCCGTTGGTAAAGGGAACAATGTCATTTTAAAGTGACTTCCCAAATGGCTCTCCCCAGTTTCAATATCCACCCCTTTGAGGATAATTTCTGCGGCAAAATGTTTTCGAAGCCTGCTTCTACTTCTACGTAAATAGAGGAATCTTAGATGAAATCCAACAAAGTTATCTTAAGCTTTTGGCACTTTTTCTATATTCTCTTCTTCAACAGTCAGAATACCTAAAGTATTCCCATTATTGTCTAAAAATTCAATTTCATATGCGACACGAGGATCATGATAAACAAAAACAATCGTTCCAACAGCTCCTGCTGGAATCGAATCTATGTTTCGTTTTAATTTTACGATTTCGTGTTCTTTATAAGGTGGCATTGAAATATTAATGTAGCCAATCCTAAACGAGAGTCTCAACAACTATAATATCTTTTCTACTGCTCAATGATACGAAGTAAAAACCTATAAACCTCCCAGACTTCTCGCAACTTCCCATCGCCACCTAAAATTTCCAAATTAATTTGGACACCGTCTTTCTTTGTAAGCAAAATAAATTTAGCAACTTCCTTTTGTTCAACGATCTTCAATTTATAAATTTCACTATATTTTATAGCTTCAAAATCCGTTTTCGTTCGAATTATATAAAGCCCACTCTCCGTAAAAAGAACAGAGTTATCATAACTTGATGAGAAATTAAAATATATCCATAGAACTTTCGCCTGTGCAATCCCAGCCAAAGCGAATGGCACCTCTTTATGAAAATTCTTAAGTTTTTCTAAAATCCTGTAAGATAATTGTTCTATTTTACTCTTCATTGGATTGGTATATTAAGAATTTCTTTTCCAGCTTGAGTAACAAAATTATATTTCTTGATCAAGATCTATCCTAAAGTACGGAACCATAAAACCCATCCTAAATCTGACGGCGACTACTCCTTTGTAGCTATCGTAAAAGATAAAGAAAATAGAAGGAAAATTCGCTGTTTATGTTTAACCTCAATTTAATCTGTAAATTGAATTATACCATGTCGAAACTTATCAATAATTAGGATTTGAAATTGGGCAGGTATGGAGACTGATAAAATGCGAAAATTAGAAGATACGTTTTAAGTTAAATTTTACAATAGAGATTATTCGAAAATTTCCGGAATCTTCTTTAGTCTACTAAAATCGACTTTCCAAAGATCAAGCTCATACAGATCGCCATACTGATCAATATTTAATGTAGCAGAAACTTCGGTCCCATCTTCGTCATAAAAACTCGTATTTGCAATGCATTTGTCCATTTTCCGCTCTTTATTATTGGTCAAGAAAACGAGGCTTCCCATCCCCCCATCGTCCATTTCCTGGACTTTTAACTTATTAATATTAATGCGTTTATATAACTCAATATCTGACTTCTTTATTAAGAACTTAAGTAGTCGCCCTTCATCTAAAGTAATTTTTCTGAAATTTTTCATATTAAGGAACTGTTATTCTTCCTACATTAATTTCACCCGAAAGAAATCTATATGCAGCGTAAGTAATACTCCTTCCTTCAACCATTATTGTATGGTATGTAGCATTTCCCCCTGCTTGCATTGTAGGTGCAATTTTGTTTAAATTTTCCAAAATAGCCTTTTGAACAACCACCTTATCCATACCCGCCTCGACTATATGTCTAAAAGTGTGATATTCTTGGTTAGCGTTTGCACCAAATCGTATTATTGGAGCTTCTTGACTTACCGAGTTTACAACTTGAGACAGTGACGGAGCCATTCCTAATATACTCGCCAACCGAGGAAACTTATCGATAAACTTAATAGCCATGGGAAGCGATGCTTCTGGTAAAGCGATCAGACCAAGAATTGTTAATCCAGTAACACCTCCCGCAATCGCTCCCTTAGCCTGTGCTTCATTTGAAATATGATAAATTTCCTTCACTTTATCTTCACAGGCAGATTCACCTTTACAATTTTGAATTGCATATACAAAACCATAGTTAGGATCAGCAATCCCATAAGGAGCCTGATTATGAACTAATACTCCTTTTGAACCAACGTAATATGTATGATTTTCTTCTACTTCAAAATTATAAACGAGAGTAGGTTTTACGTCATAATATTTTACAAACGAAATAGTAGCTTCCTTACTATTCTCTAAAAGTACAAAATCTCCTGGATTTAAATCTTTAGCTTTTACCCATTCTGCTCGATTTGTTACCCAAAATGGATGGTTCCAGGTAGTTTTAATAGTATTTTCACCACCTATTGATAATTCGTATATTAGTTCAGTTTCATCAACCGATATACGATGTACTTTTTGGTAACTGCTTTCCCCTGATTCCTCATCCCAAGAAAGAACGATATCCCCCACCCTAATCGTCTCAATTGGTCTTTGTCCGTCCTTGGTCCAAACTAATGTCCCAGCCACAAAACAACTTCTTAATACTACTTTACCATCATCATTTATATATGCAAAGTCCCCAAAAGCATTCCCCGCGATTTGGTTCAGATAGATCTTAGCCTGCTCACCAACT